>NZ_CAMPGZ010000013.1 GCF_946885725.1 uncultured Nocardioides sp. | reverse complement strand
TGGTCACTGCGGCACTCGTGGTGCATAGCCCTATGGCCGGTCTGCACGTCCCGGGCCGCCAGGCCCTGCAACTGTCAGCCAGGTCCTCACCACAGCGGGACTCGCTCAGCCCGGCAGTGACCCAACGGCACCGGGGTGCAGACAAGGCTTACGCCTGTCCGCTACCAACGGTCCACCAGTGACGCTCAGCGCTCGACGTGGGCGAGGGACTTGAGCCCGCGCTCGAGGTGCCAGGAGAGGTACGCCGCCACCAGGCCGGTCGCCTCGCGGCGGTGCCGGGGCTCGCTGGCCTCGACGACGTCCCAGTCGCCGGCGAGCAGCGCGCCGAGCAACCGGACCGTCTCGAACGCCGGGCTCGCCGAGCCGGGCACGCGGCAGGTCGCGCAGAGCATGCCGCCCTGGGCCGGGTTGAACGCCCGGTGCGGCCCCTCCAGCCCGCAGCGCGCGCAGCCGTCGAACGACGGGGCCCACCCCGCGACGGCCAGCGAGCGCAGCAGGAACGAGTCGAGCACCTGCCCCGGCGGGCGGTCCTGCTCGCACATGGCGCGCAGCGCGCCGACGAGCAGCAGGAACTGCTGCAGCGACGGCTCCTTCTCCTCGACCACGAGCCGCTCGGCGGTCTCGAGCATGACCGTGCCGGCGGTGTAGCGCTCGTAGTCGGCCCCGACCCGCGCCCCGAACGGGTGCAGCGTCTCGGCCTGCGTGATCACGTCGAGCGAGCGCCCCTCGGCGAGCTGGAGGTCGACGTGCGTGAACGGCTCGAGCCGCGACCCGAACCGTGAGGTCGTACGCCGTACCCCCTTGGCCACCGCGCGGACCCGCCCGTGCTCGCGGGAGAGCAGCGTGACGATCCGGTCCGCCTCACCCAGCTTCTGGGTGCGCAGCACGACCGCCTCGTCCCGGTAGAGCCCCACCCCGGCATTCTCCCCCGCCGCCCCAGCGGAGGGGTGGCGGGCTCGCGGGCGGGCTTCATGTAAAGCGGAGTTATCGCGACCCCGAGGGCGCCGGGCGGCGCGCAGGTCGCAATAACTCCGCTTTACATGAGTGGGGCATGTGGCCCCCACCCACCGAAACCGGCCGGAGTGTGGTGGATCGAGCCGTGGGTGGTGGCGGGCGCCGTGGGTACTTTCACCGCATGACCGCCGCACCCGCGCCGCCACGCGACCTCGTCCTCGACCTGTCCGGCCGGCGCGCAGTGGTGACCGGAGCCGCGAGCGGGATCGGGCGAGCGGTGGCGCTGCGACTGGCCGAGGCCGGAGCGCACGTGCTGGCCGTCGACCTCGACGCCGACGGCGCCAAGCAGACCGCCGAGGACGCCGGCGGCGAGCCGGTCGTGGCGGACCTGTCCACTCCCGACTTCCTCGACACCCTCCCGGCCGACCTGGACATCGTCGTCAACAACGCCGGGTTCCAGCAGGTCGCGCCGCTGGAGGAGTTCCCTCGCGAGACGTTCGGCGCGATCCTGCGCGTGATGCTCGAGGCGCCCTTC
Organism: uncultured Nocardioides sp.; assembly: GCF_946885725.1. The sequence continues at coordinate 34,813 of NZ_CAMPGZ010000013.1, read as the reverse complement.
TGGCTCACCTCGCACGCGCTGCCGCACATGTACGACCGCGGCTGGGGCCGCATCGTCAACATCTCCTCGGTCCACGGGCTCGTCGCGTCCCCGTACAAGGCCGCGTACGTCGCCGCCAAGCACGGCCTGCAGGGGCTGACCAAGGTGACCGCACTGGAGGGCGCCGAGCACGGGGTCACCGCCAACTGTGTCAACCCCGGCTACGTGCGCACCCCGCTGGTCGAGGGGCAGATCGCCGACCAGGCCAAGGTGCGCGGCATCTCCGAGGACGAGGTGCTCGCCGACGTGATCCTCGAGCGGGCCGCGCTCAAGCGGCTCCTCGAGCCCGAGGAGGTCGCCGAGATGGCGGCGTACCTCTGCTCCCCCGCCGCCTCCGCGGTGACCGGCGCCTCGATGGTGATGGACGGCGGGTGGACCGCGCACTGAGCGTCCGGTCGCGCCGCGGCACAATCGGCGCCATGTGGACCGCCTACCTCGAGCTGCTCGCGCGCGACGCGCCGGCGGTGGAGTACGAGGCACCGGTCCTCACCGCCCGCGCCGACGGCCAGCCGTCCGAGGTGATCGCCCAGCTCGAGGAGGGCAAGCGCCTCGCCCTGCAGGTGCGCGAGAGCCTACTGACCAAGGCCCGCCGCGAGGACGAGCTGACCGCGCTCTACGACACCGCCTACGACCTCGCCCGGCTCTCCGACCTCGACTCGGTGCTCGAGGCGATCGTGCACCGCGCGCGCCAGCTGCTCCGCACCGACGTCGCGTACCTCTCCATGAACGACGCCGACCGCGGCGACACCTACATGCGCGTCACCGACGGGTGTACGTCGGCGAAGTTCAAGCAGGTCCGGCTCGGCATGGGCGAGGGGCTCGGCGGCTTGGTGGCGGAGAGCGCGATGCCGTACTCCACCGCGTCGTACTTCGACGATCCTCGCTTCAACCACACCGGCCCGATCGACGGCGCCGTCGCCGAGGAGGGCCTCGTCGCGATCCTCGGCGTCCCCCTCCAGCTCGGCAGCACCGTCATCGGTGTCCTGTACGCCGCCAACCGCAACGAGCGACCGTTCTCGCGGTCCGAGGTGGCGCTGCTGCAGTCGCTGGCCGCCCACGCCGCGGCCGCGATCGACAAGGCCCGACTGCTCGACGAGACCCGGGTCGCGCTCGAGGAGCTGCGCTCGGTGCACCTCCTGCTCCAGGAGCGCACCCGCAGCGTCGAGCGCGCGGCCGACGCCCACGACCGGATGGCCAACGCCGTGCTGCACGGCGGCGGCGTCGCGCAGATCGGCGTCGCCCTCGTCGACGTGCTCAGCGGGCGGCTGCTCGTCCTCGACGAGGAGGGCCGGCTGCTCGAGAGCGTCGGTGACCCCGAGCGTCCCGACGACGACGCGCTCGAGAAGGCGGTCGCCGCATCACTGTCGTCCGGCCGCGTCGTCGCGGTCCCGGGCGACGGCACCTTCTGGTCGGTCGTCGCGGTGACGGTCGACCAGGAGCACTTCGGCTCGCTGGTCCTCCAGCGGGACGAGCCACTCGACGACGCCGACCAACGGATCATCGAGCGGGCCGCGCTCGTCACCGCGCTGCTGATGCTCAGCCTGCGCAGTGGCATCGAGGCGGAGAACCGCGTCCGCGGCGAGCTCGTCGACGACCTGCTCCGCGCCGGACGCCCCGGCGGCCAGGACCCCGACACCCTCGTCGAGCGTGCCCGCCGCCTCGGTACCGATTTGTCCAAGCCCCTCTCGGTGTACGTCGTATCGCTGGACGGCGCGGACCGGCGTCGCGGCGCCAGCGCGGTCGAGCACGTCGCGGCGGTGCGCAACGGGCTGGCCGGAGCGTTCGAGGGCCGGCTCGCCCTGGTGCTGCCCCCGGCCGACGACGGCTCGGGCCCCGACGCCGTCGCTCGCCAGCTCGCCGACGAGCTCGGCTCGACGCTCGCCCACCCGGTCACCGTCGGCGGCGCCGGTCCGGTCGACTCGGTTCCCGAGCTGTCCGCCGCCCACGACGAGGCGGTGCGCTGCGTGACGGCGCTCCGGTCGCTCGGTCGCGCCGGCCAGGGCGCCTCGCTGGCCGAGCTCGGCTTCGTCGGCCTCGTGCTCGGCGACCAGCCGGACGTGCCGGGCTTCGTGACCAGCGCGCTCGGCCCGCTGCTCGACTACGACGAGCGCCGCGGCACCGACCTCGTCGGCACCCTGCAGGCGTACTTCGACGCCGGCGGCAACCTGGCCCGCACCCGCGAGGCGCTGCACGTCCACGTCAACACGGTCGCCCAACGCCTCGACCGGGTCGGCAAGCTCATCGGCGAGGACTGGCAGGACCCGGAGCGTCAGCTCGAGCTGCAGGTCGCGCTCCGACTGCACCGCATCTCGCGCTAGACGCGAGCACCCGCCCGCCGGGAGCGCGCCCTGCGCACCGGCGCCGCCCAGCACTGCTCGACGAACGCGATCGCCTCGCCGTCCAGGCGCTCGGGCCACAGCCGCCACTCGAGGATCCCCCGGGCCGCGACGAACCGGGCGTTCGGCATCTCCTCGGCGAGCATCGCCGCGTCCGCCGCGGGGTGGATCGGGTCCCGGGGATGCCCGACGACCAGCGCCGGCACCTCGATCCGGCGACGCCGCGAGCTCGGCGGCGCGATCCGGCCGAAGAACAGCCCGTGGATCGTCGCCGCCATCGCCGCCGGCCGTTGGTCGAGCGTGTCGAGCACGATGCCGGTCCAGAACGGCACCAGCCCTCGCGGCACCGCGCGGCTCAGCCGGCGGACCGCGGACACGCTCGCCGGCACGAAGCGCGCGGCGAACATCAACGACCCGAACGCCATCAGCCCCGCCTCGAGCGCGTTGTCGAGCACCGGCATCTCCAGCAGCAGCCCGCGCACCCGCTCGGGCGCGACGTCGGCCACCTCCAGCGACACGTTCGCCCCCAGCGACGTACCCCCGATGACCGCCTGCTCCGCGCCGAGGTGGTCCAGCAGCGCGACCACCTGCTCGCCGAAGGCGAACAGGGAGTACTCCTTCGGGTCCTCCGGCCGGTCGGACCGGCCGTGGCCGAGGAGGTCGACGGTGACGACGTGGAAACCCTCGCCGGCGATCGCCCGGGCGAGCGGCTCGTGCATCCGCCGCGGCATCAGCTGGCCGTGGATCAGCACCACCCAGCGGTCACCGGAGCCGTACTCGGTGTACTCCAGCCGGTCGTGGCCGACGAAGAGCTGGCCGATGCGCTCGGACACCAGGGTCACCATGAACCGATGTTACCCGCCGGTCACCTCTCCATCCGGTGAACGGCCGAGGCGCGTCGCCCGGGTGGGAAAACCGGTACGGAGCGGGCCCGGGCTGATGGCAGGATCACCGGGTGACGATCCTGACCACGCTCGAGAGCTACTACGACATGGCACCCCGTGCATCGGCCACGACGGAGCAGGTCGGCCCGTTCACGCTCTTCCTCCGCGCCGACGAGGACAGCTACCCCTACTACGCCCGCCCGCGCCTCGGCCTTCTCGCCTCAGAGGAGCTCACCGCCGACGAGGTACGGCGGGTGCGGGAGCGCCAGCGCGAGGTCGGCGCACCGGAGGCGTTCGAGTGGGTGCACGAGACGACGCCGAACCTCCTGCCGGTCGCCCGCGAGGCGGGACTCGCCGTGCAGGAGTGCCCGCTGCTCGTGCTGGCCGAGTCGCTGCCGCCGTCGCGGCCGGTGGCGGCGGACGTCAGCGTCCTCGGCGCGGACAGCGACCTGCTCCCGGCGGCGCTGGCCGCGGTCAGCGCCGGCTTCGCGGGCACCGACACCGTCGCGGTCCGGTCCGAGTCGACGGTCGCGCGCTGGCGACGGCGGATCGACGCCGGCCTGGTCGCCACGGCAGTCGCGGTCGACGAGGACGGCACGGTCGTCGGCGGCGGCTCGCACGTGCCGCGCGGAAGCACCACGGAGCTGGCGGGCATCGCGGTGCTCCCCCGCGCCCGCGGGCGAGGCGTCGGCGAGGCCCTCACCCGGGTGCTCGTCGACGACGCCGCCGCGCGGGCCGTCGACACGGTGTTCCTGTCGGCTCGGGACGACGCGGTCGCCCGGGTCTACGAGCGGGTCGGCTTCCGCCGCGTCGGTACGGCGTGCCTGGCGGAGCCGGAGGAGGCCTGATGAACGACCAGATGCAGACGAGGACGGACGTGACGGTCCGGTTCGCCGGGCCGGACGACTGGGAGGCCTGGCGCGACCTGCGGCTGCGCGCGCTGCAGGACTCGCCGAGCGCATTCGGCTCGACGTACGAGCGCGAAGCGGCGTTCGACGAGACCACCTGGCGGGACCGGCTCAGCGCCAGGGAGCCCACGAGCGTGGCCGTGCTCGCCTGCCGCGACGACGTACCGGTCGGCATGGGCGCCGGGTTCGGCGACCTGCCCGGGTTCGTGCACGTGGTCGCGATGTGGACCGCTCCGGAGCACCGCGGCCAGGGCGTCGGCGCCGCGGTGCTGGACGCGCTGGCCGGCTGGGCCTCCGACGGCGGGTACCGGCTGCACCTCGACGTCAACACCGCCAACCTCGCGGCACGCGCGCTCTACGAACGCCGCGGCTACGTGCCCACCGGCGAGACCCGTCCGCTCCGCGAGGGCTCCGACGAGCTGGTCGAGCGGATGGTGCTCGGCGGCTGACAACGATTCGTCTGCGAACCTCTCGCGTGAATCACCCCGTAAATCACAGACGAATCGTTGTCCGGGCTCAGCGGAACGCCGGAAGCCCGGTGACCGCGGCGCCGATCGTGAGCAGGTGCATCTCCTCGGTGCCCTCGTAGGTCAGCACGGTCTCGAGGTTGTTCATGTGCCGCATCACCGAGTGGTCCAGGGTGATGCCGGCGCCACCGAGCATGGTGCGCGCGCTGCGGGCGACGTCGATCGCGGCACGCACGTTGGCGTACTTGCCGAAGCTCACCTGCGCCGGCTCCAGCCGCCCGGCGTCCTTGAGCCGGCCGAGGTGCAGCGCGGTCATCGACGCCTGGTTCACCGCCACGACCATGTCGGCGAGCTTGCGCTGCGAGAGCTGGTAGCCCGCGATCGGGCGGCCGAACTGGCTGCGCCCCTTGGTGTAGTCCAGCGCCTCCAGGTAGCACGACCGCGCGGCGCCGACCGCGCCCCAGATGATGCCGAACCGCGCCTCGTTGAGCACCGACAGCGGTCCCTTGAGCCCGATCACCTCGGGGAACACCGCGTCCCCCGGCAGCCGCACCGAGTCCAGCGCCAGCTCGGCGGTGACCGACGCGCGCATCGAGAGCTTGCGGCGGATCTTGGTCGCCGAGAAGCCCGGCGTGTCCGTCGGCACCACGAAGCCGCGGATCCGCTGTCCTGAGCCTGTCGAAGGGCCGTCGTCGGTCTGCGCCCAGACCACCGCGACGTGGGCCAGCGACCCGTTGGTGATCCACATCTTGCTGCCGTCGAGCACCCAGTCGTCGCCGTCGCGGCGCGCGCGGGTGCGCATCGATCCCGGATCGGAGCCGGCGTCGGGCTCGGTCAGCCCGAAGCAGCCGATCGCCTCGCCCGCCGCCATCCGCGGCAGCCACTCCTCCTTGTGCGCCTCGCTCCCCCAGCGGTGGATGGCGTACATCGCCAGCGACCCCTGCACGGAGACGAAGCTGCGCAGCCCGGTGTCGACCGCCTCGAGCTCGCGGCAGGCGATGCCGTACGCCGTCGCGCTCGTGCCCGCGCAGCCGTGGCCCTCCAGGTGCATCCCGAGCAGGCCGAGCGACCCGAACTTCTTCGCCAGCTCCTCGCCGGGCAGGTCGCCCGCGTCGTACCACTCGGAGATGTACGGCGCGAGCTCCGCCTGCGCGAAGGCGCGCACGGTGTCGCGGACGTCCCGCTCCTCCTGGGAGAAGAGGTCGTCCACGGCGAGGAAGTCAGCGGCGTCCATGCCGCTCATCCTGCCAGCGCCCGGGCGCGCCGGACCGGGTGGTCGAGCCTGTCGAGACCACCACCCCGCCCCAGGCACTACCCCCGGTTGACCGCCGAGATCACGGCCTTGAGCGAGGCGGTGACGATGTTCGCGTCCACGCCCACGCCCCAGACGATCTGGTCGCCGACCGCGCACTCGACGTACGCAGCCGCGAGGGCGTCGCCGCCTGAGGACAGCGCGTGCTCGTGGTAGTCGAGGACGCGCACGTCGGTCCTGTTGTCGAACATCGCGTTGCCCTTGGCGACCTCGTCGGCGGCGAGCCCGTTGATCGCGTCGACGAACGCCGCGATCGGGCCGTTGCCGGTGCCCTCGAGCGTGCGGATCTCGCCGTCGACATACACGTTGACGGTGAGCGCGTCCTTCTCGCCCGCGGCCGAGGAGGTGTGCACCGAGTTGAGCTTCAGCGGCGTCTCGCGGTCGAGGTACTCCGCGCGGAACGCGTCCCAGATCGCCTCGGGCGTCATCTCGCCGCCCTCGTCGTCGGTGTGTCGCTGCACCGCGCGGCTGAACTCGATCTGCAGCCGGCGCGGCAGGTCCAGCTTGTGGTCGGCCCTGAGGATGTAGGCCACGCCGCCCTTGCCGGACTGGCTGTTGACCCGGATGACCGCCTCGTAGGTGCGGCCGACGTCCTTGGGGTCGATGGGGAGGTACGGCGCCTCCCAGGGCATCTCCTCGACCGGGCGGCCGGCCTCGGCGGCGGTCTGCTCCAGCGCCTCGAGCCCCTTCTTGATGGCGTCCTGGTGGGAGCCGGAGAAGGCCGTGTAGACCAGGTCGCCCGCGTAGGGGTGGCGCGGGTGGACCGGCAGCTGCGTGCAGTACTCCACCGTGCGACGGATCTCGTCGATGCCCTGGCCACCCAGAGTGAAGTCGATCTGCGGGTCGATGCCCTGGCTGAACAGGTTCATCCCCAGCGTTACCAGGCAGACGTTGCCGGTGCGCTCGCCGTGTCCGAACAGGCAGCCCTCGACGCGGTCGGCGCCGGCCATCAGCGCCAGCTCGGTGGCGGCGACCGCCGTACCGCGGTCGTTGTGCGGGTGCAGCGAGACGACCGTGTGCTCGCGCCGGGTCAGCTGGCGGGTGAACCACTCGATCTGGTCGGCGTACACGTTCGGCGTCGCCATCTCGACGGTCGCCGGCAGGTTCAGGATGATCTCGCGGCCGTCCTCGGGCTGCCACACGTCGGTGACGGCCTCGCACACGTCGACGGAGAACGGCAGCTCGGTGCCGGTGAAGATCTCCGGGCTGTACTCGTAGCCGATGACGGTCTTGTCGAGGTAGGAGTCGCTGAACTTCATCACCATCTCGGTGCCGCGCACCGCGATGTTGCGGATCTCGTCCTTGCCGGCGTGGAACACCACGCGGCGGAACAGCGGCGCCAGCGCGTTGTAGAGGTGGATGTTGGCCCGGGGTACGCCGACCAGCGACTGCACGCTGCGCTCGATCAGGTCCTCGCGGGCCTGGGTCAGCACCGAGATCGTGACGTCGTCGGGGATCTTGTCCTGCTCGATGAGCTGGCGGACGAAGGTGAAGTCGGTCTCCGAGGCCGCCGGGAAGCCGACCTCGATCTCCTTGTAGCCCATCCGGACGAGCAGCTCGAACATCGCCATCTTGCGGGCCGGCGACATCGGGTCGATCAGCGCCTGGTTGCCGTCGCGCAGGTCGGTCGAGAGCCAGCGCGGCGCGTGGGTGATGGTCTTGCTCGGCCAGGTCCGGTCGGGCAGGTCGACGGGCGGGAACGCCCGGTAGCGGTGGTGCGGCATGCCGCCCGGCTTCTGGTGGTGGCCGGCGCGGTAGATCGGCGTAGAGCCTGAGGTGGTCATGAGTTCCTCGTCAGATCGAGCGGGTGGGCGCCGGGCTGCTGGCACGTGCCGAACTCCGCAACGAGGGGTCCGGCTGGGTCAGACCTCGTTGCGGCAGCCAAGAAGCCCTTCGACGGGGCTCAGGAACCGAGGGCGCGCACTCATGACCCGACCACGATAGACGAGGATGGCGCCATGCGCATCGATGCGGTCGAACCGCGAGACCTCGACCTCGACGTCGCCGACGAGCTGGCCGCGCTGCGGCGCTCCTGCCTGGCCGGGGTCCAGGTGGCGCCGTACTCAGGACCGGCGCTGCTGCTCGACCTCGTGGAGGGGTCGGGCGAGCCCGAGGACCAGACCGTGCTGCTCGCCCGCGACGGCGACCGCCTCGTCGGCTGGGCCCGCGCGACCGCGCCGGTGCGGGAGTACACAGACTGCCTCTTCCTGTCCGGCTGCGTCGCCCCGGACCGGCAGGGCCAGGGCATCGGCCGCGCCCTGCTCGAGCGGATCGTCGACGGGACGGAGCGCACCAGGCTGCGCGCCCGGGCCTGGGAGGGCACTCCCGGGCCGGCGTCCCTGAGTGCGTGGGGCTTCGAGCGGTCCCACACCTCCGCCGTACGGCGCCAGCAGCTCGACGACCCGGACCCGTCCTGGGGCGCGATGCGGCGCGAGGCGGAGGCGGCCCGGCAACGGTCCGGGGACTACGAGCTCGTCCGCCGGGTCGGCCCGACGCCGGAGACCGACCTGCCCGAGATGGTGGTGCTGCGCGAGGCCATCAACGACGCGCCGGACGCGCTGGAGTACGAGAGCTACCCGGTCGAGCGGATCGCGGCGTACGAGCAGGCGCTGGTGCGCCGCCGCCAGACCCAGTACACGATCGTCGCGCGGCACCGGGCCACCGGCGATCCGGCCGGACTGACGATGGTCTGCGTCGACGAGTTCGACCCGACGGTCGCGCACCAGGAGGACACCTCCGTCGTGCGCGCACACCGCGGGCACCGGCTCGGCCTGCTGCTCAAGCTCGAGATGATCGAGTGGCTGCGCCGGGAGCGACCGGAGGTGACCGCGCTGGAGACGTGGAACGACGTCACGAACCACCACATGATCGCGGTCAACGAGCGGCTCGGCATGCGGGAGGTGGCCCGCAACACGGTCTTCAAGCGGAGCGTGTGATGGCGACGCTGCTGGTCGTGCACCACTCCCCGACGCGCGGCGTCGCGGCGCTGACCGAGGCCGTCCTCGCCGGCGCGCACGACGACGAGATCACCGGCGTGGACGTGGTCGCCAAGCCGGCGCTCGAGGCGACCGCGGAGGATGTGCTGGCGGCCGACGGCTACGTGCTCGGCACGCCGGCGAACTTCGGCTACATGAGCGGTGCGCTCAAGCACTTCTTCGACTCCACGTTCCTGCAGGTCGGAGGCGCGCTGGCGGACGACGGGTCAGCCGGCGACGGGTCGGACGACGAGCGGGCGACCACGCGCGGGCGCCCGTGGGGGCTCTACGTGCACGGCCGCTACGACACCGAGGGTGCGGTCCGGGCGGTCCGCTCGATCGTGGGCGCGCTGGGCTGGCGGCAGTCGGCCGAGGTGCTGAGCGTGCTGGGCGACGTGACCGAGGAGCACCGGGCGGCGGCGTACGAGCTCGGAGGTACCATCGCCGCACTCATCGCCCCCGATAGCTGAGGTTCGTCCTTTTGCCCTTCCGCATGCCGCTGCTGCTGGCATTGCTCGTCCTCGGGGGATGTACGTCGCTGTCCGCGATCGGCGGCGGCGACGACGGAGCGCGCGAACGCCGACCGGTCGAGGGCCAGTGCCGCCTCCTCGAGCCGGGCGACGTGCTGTCCCCCGACGACGCCTCGCCACCGGTCCCCTGCAAGCAGAAGCACACCGCCGAGACGTTCGCCGTCGGCGACTTCCCGGACGACGTGGCCGGGTCGACAGCCGACATCGACGACCCCGCGCTGGGCGAGCACGTGTTCACCGAGTGCGAGAAGCAGTTCCGGCGCTTCCTGGGTGGCGACGAGAGCGCGGTCATGCGCGCGACGGTGACCTGGGCGTGGTTCCGGCCCGGCGAGAAGGCGTGGGAGAACGGCGCGCGATGGTGGCGCTGCGACGTGGTCGGCGGCGGCGAGGAGTCGGAGTCGCTGGTGACGCTGCCGAAGACGGCCAAGGGGCTGCTGCTCGGCGAGCCCGAGGACGAGTGGCTGGTCTGCGTCGACGGGCCGACCGTGGCCGACTCGGAGAAGATCCCGTGCAGCGAGGAGCACACCTGGCGGGCGGTGACCACGATCGTGCTGGGTGAGCCGGACGAGGAGTACCCGGGCGACAAGGTCGTGGCCGCCCGGACCCGCGACTACTGCTCCGACTCAGTCGGCGCGTGGCTGAACTATCCCGTCGACTACGACTACGGCTACACCTGGTTCCACGAGGCGGAGTGGGAGGCGGGCAACCGCCGGTCGATCTGCTGGGCGAGGACCAAGGACTGAGCCGGGACGTGTGAGCGCTCGGCCGGCGGGCACCGGGGCGGCATGCGTATCGCCGTCACCGGAGCCAGCGGCAACATCGGCACCGCCCTGCTGCGCCACCTCGACCACGGGCTCGGACCAGAGGGGCACTCCGTTGTCGGGATCGCCCGGCGCCCACCGCGTCAGGACCTGTTCCCCTCGGTCACCTGGCACCCGGTCGACCTGACCGACGAGCGGGCCGGCGGGCTGCTCGACGAGGCGTTCCGTGGCGTCGACGCCGTCGTGCACCTGGCCTGGGGTTTCCAGCCCTCGCACGACGAGGCCTACCTCGAGGACCTCGGCGTGGGCGGCACCCGCCGCGTGCTGGCCGCCGCTGCTGCAGCCGGGGTCGGGCACGTGGTGCACATGTCGTCCGTCGGCGCCTACTCCCCCAAGCGCGACGACGCGCCGGTCGACGAGTCCTGGCCCACCGGCGGCGTCCCGACCTCGCAGTACAGCCGGCACAAGGCCGCGGCGGAACGGCTGCTGGACGGCTTCGAGTCGACCCATCCGACCGTGCGCGTGACCCGGGTGCGACCGGGGATCGTCGGCCAGCGGGCCGCCGCCAGCGCGCTCCTGCGGTACGGCGTACCCACGATCGTGCCGGCGCGGACGCTGGACTTCGTAGCGGTGCTGCCGCTCGACCGGCGGCTGACCATCCCGGTGGTGCACGCCGACGACGTGGCCGACGCGCTGGTGCGGATCCTCGCCCGGGAGGCGACCGGGGCGTTCAACCTGGCCGCCGAGCCTCCCGTGACCAGCGCGATGCTCGCCGAGCTGCTGGGAGCGCGGCTCGTGCACGTGCCGTCGGCAGCGGTGCGAGTAGCGATGGCGGCGGCCTGGCACGCGCGGCTCCAACCGGTCGACACCGGCTGGCTCGACATGGGCTTCTCGGTGCCGCTGCTCGACACCGGCCGGGCTCAGCGCGAGCTGGGCTGGCGGCCGACCCGCTCGGCGGACGCCGTGATGCGCGAGGTGCTGGACGGGATGAAGCGGCGGGAGGCCGGCGGGACGCCGGTGCTGCGCCGCCGCCGGGTGCTGGACGGACTGGCCCGGGCGATCCGACGGGCGCCGGTGGCGCTGCGGCGCCGCCCCTGAACGACCCGCTCCTGTCGGTGGGGTCCGGCACGATGGGGCCATGGGTGTGATGGACGATGCCGAGCGCATCGAGCCGGCCACGCTCGACGAGTGGGCGGCCTGGCTGGCCGCTCACCACGCCGACGCCCGTGGTGTCTGGCTGATCGCGCCGCGGCGTGCGGCCGACCAGGCGTTCGACTACGAGTCGGCCGTGTGCGAGGCGCTGCGGTTCGGCTGGATCGACTCGACGGTGCGACCGATCGACGAGCAGCGGGTGATGCAGTGGTACTCCCCGCGACGCAAGGGCAGCATGTGGTCGCGGCCCAACAAGGAGCGCGTCGCCCGGCTCGAGGCCGAGGGCCGGATGGAGCCGCCCGGACGCGCGATGGTCGAGGCCGCCAAGGCCGATGGCTCCTGGAGCCTGCTCGACGCGGTGGACGACCTCATCGTGCCGCCCGACCTCGAGGCGGCCTTCGCCGAGCAGCCGGGGTCGCGGGAGCAGTGGGACTCGTTCTCGCCCTCCGCCCGCAAGATGATGCTGACCTGGGTGGTCACCGCGAAGCAGGAGGCCACCCGCGCCAAGCGGGTCCGGCTGATCGCCGAGAAGGCCGCCGTCGGCGAGAAGGCACACGCTCCCTGACGAGTCGCGTCAGACGACGCAGAGCTCGTTGCCCTCGGGGTCGGCGAGCACGACGTGGTCCAGCCGGTCCCCGTCGTGGTGCTCGGCGAGCACGGTTGCTCCGGCGGCGGTGAGACGCTCGACCGCGGCGCGGATCCGCTCCTCGCGCAGCGTTTGGTCGACGTCGCGGCCGCCGCTGACCTGCAGGTCGAGGTGGACCCGGTTCTTCACGGTCTTGTCCTCGGGCACCCGCAGGAACGAGATGGCCGGCAGCTCGCCCTCCGGGTCGACCAGGTTGGCGCCGTCGCCCCACTCCTCCTCGGGCACGTGCATGTCGCGCAGCCACACCTCCCACGAGTCCCAGCCGCGCGGCGGCGGGCGGTCGACGTACCCGAGCGCTTCCTTCCAGAACGCCGTCACCACGGCGACGTCGCGACAGTCGACGGTCAGCGTCCACGGTGTTCCCACGCGGTCACCCTGCCATCCGGCACCCACACCCTTCACCCTGTCGGTGGGCGCTGGCAGGGTGGCGCCCATGCGAGGACGCGAGGACGGCAGCTCGAGCACCGACCGCTGGAGCCGCCACGACTGGTGGGGCGTGGTGCTCGACGCCCCCGACGTGACGGTGCTGACGACGTTCTGGTCGTCGCTGCTCGGCTGGCCGGTGAGCAAGCAGGACGAGGAGGGCTCGTCGATGGCGCCCGAGGACGGCGGCGTCGCCTACCTCGCGATCCAGCGGGAGGACCACTACGTCCGGCCGGTCTGGCCGCCCGAGCCCGGCAAGCAGCAGATGAGCATGCACCTCGACTTCGAGGTCACCGATCTCGAGGCCGCCGTCGCGCACGCCCTCGAGCTCGGCGCCGAGCTGCCCGACTTCCAGCCCCAGGACAACGTCCGGGTCATGCTCGACCCCGCCGGCCACCCGTTCTGCCTGTACACCTGACAACGATTCGTCTGCGGATTACGGGGTGAATCACACGGACGCTTCGCAGACGAATCGTTGTGGTCGCTAGATCCGGACCACTCCGTCGGCGCGCTCGACGAGGGCGAACCCACCGGGCGGGAACCATCGCGGTACGTCCCGCCGAAGCGAGGTCGGGCCGTCGAGCCGCACCTGCTCGGAGCGGAGCGCGTCGTCCCACGTACGGGCGCCGCGCCACACGTCGGTGAGGTCGCGCAGGCTCGCGGTGACCACGACGTCGACATCGTGGCCGGGGTCGCTGTCGCAGACGTCCACCTCCGACGGCGAGATCACCAGCCACCAGCGACCGGCCGAGCCCCGGAGCTCGGGGAACCGGAACTGCACTACGGTCCGCCTCGGCGGCACGGCCTCGTGGTCGACGTTGCGGTGCATGTCCCAGAGCAGCAGCTTGGGGTCGAGGTCGGCGTCGCCGAGCTCGCCGATCCATCGCGCGCCCCAGGTGCCGACCGCCTCGACGACCGGGCGCAGCTCCTGCCCGGCAGGGGTGAGCACGTAACGGGTCTCCCGGCCGTCGACCACCTTCTCCACGATGCCGGCGCGCACCAGCTGGTGCAGCCGCTTGGACAGCAGCGTCGGCGACATCCGCGGCAGCCCGCGCCGCAGGTCGTTGAACCGTTCGCTGCCCAGCACGAGCTCGCGGACCACGAGCATCGTCCACCGCTCGTCGAGCAGCTCCATGGCCTTGGCCACGGGGCAGAACTGCCCGTACGACGTACCCATGTCGCGAGGCTAGGCCCGCCGTACTCCCGCCACCATGAGGCGGACGGGCGGTACACATCTGGTACTAGGCGGTGGTCCGGCCGCTCCCTAGCGTCGTTCCCAGAGAGAGACCAGAGACCAACTGGGGGCGACGAAGGAGTACGACATGACGGTGACCGGATCGAGCCGGGGCGCTGCGACGACGGCGGCGACCGACCTGAAGGCCAAGCACCGCGCGATGTGGGCGTCCGGCGACTACGCCGGCGTGGCCGAGCAGGTCATCCCCACGATGGGGCAGGCACTCGTCGAGGCGTGCCGCGTACAACCCGGGCAGAGGGTGCTCGACGTAGCCGCCGGCTCCGGCAACGCGGCCATTCCGGCCGCGCGGCTGGGCGCCGACGTGGTCGCGGCGGACCTGACGCCCGAGCTGCTCGAGCGAGGCAAGGCCGCGGCGGAGGGCGAGGGGCTGAAGCTCGAGTGGCGCGAGGCCGACGCCGAGGCGATGCCGTTCGACGACGACACGTTCGACGTGACGCTGTCGTGCGTGGGCGTGATGTTCGCGCCGCACCACCAAGCCAGCGCGGACGAGCTGGTGCGGGTGACGCGGCCGGGCGGCACGATCGGCCTGGCGAACTGGACGCCGGAGGGGGTCATCGGGCGGATGTTCGCGACGATGAAGCCGTACGTCGCACCGCCCCCGCCCGGCGCCTCGCCCCCGCCGCTGTGGGGCAAGGAGGAGCACGTACGCGAGCTGTTCGGCGATCGCGTCGAAAGGGTCGTCGCGGAGCGGCGGATGCAGCGGATCGACCGGTTCGGCTCGCCCGAGGAGTTCCGCGACTTCTTCAAGGCGAACTACGGCCCGACGATCGCGGCCTACAAGCAGATCGCCGACCAGCCCGACAAGGTCGCCTCGCTCGACGCCGAGCTCGCCGAGCTCTCCCGCGAGGCGTTCGCCGCCACCGAGGGCACCCCCGACGCCGGCACCATGCTGTGGGAGTACCTGCTGCTGACCGGCCGCGTCCGCTGACCCCGAGGGCTCACTTCCGCAGGCTCCTCGGCGACGGGGCAGGTCGCTGCCGCTCCCGTCGCCGAGGAGTCAGTTGATCAGCGCAGTGGGCGGCGTGTCGCGACACAATCGACCCCTCGGCGCGAGCCCCCAGTCAGCTCAGTGCCGCTCGAGGAGGCGGACGGCGACCGTGTCGCCCGCCTCCTTGCCGATCTTCTTGCGTACGTCGGCCTTCACGGGCAGCTTGTGGGTCCCGTCGCCCATCGCCATGAACGACGAGCGGAACGGCTCGCCGTCGATGGTGCCGCTGACCTTGACCAGGCCGCGCGTGCCGAAGTACTCAGCCGACCGGGGCCAGACGACGTACGTCCAGCCGCCCTTCGCATCGCTCTTCTGCAAGGTGGCCTCGAACCGCTCGTCCATCGCGTCCTCCCGGGGTCGTCGTCACCAGGATCGACCCGCGAGGGCCGCGAAACTCAGCGGTGGGCTCAGAACCCCAGCCGGCGCAGCTGCTTGGGGTCGCGCTGCCAGTCCTTGGCGACCTTGACGTGCAGGTCGAGGTACACCGGCGTGCCCAGCATCGCCTCGATGCTCCGGCGCGCGTCGGTCCCGACCTGCCGCAGTCGGCCGCCCTTGTGGCCGATCACGATGCCCTTCTGCGAGGACCGCTCGACGAACACGTTGGCGTGGATGTCGAGCAGCGGCTTGTCGGCGGGTCGGTCCTCGCGCAGCCCCATCTCCTCGACGACGACTGCGATGGAGTGCGGCAGCTCGTCGCGCACGCCCTCGAGCGCGGCCTCGCGGATCAGCTCGGCGACGATCGCCTCCTCGGGCGAGTCGGTGAGCTCGCCGTCGGGGTACAGCGGCGGCCCCTCCGGCAGCCGCTCGACGAGCAGGTCGGCGAGCAGCGACACCTGGTCGCCGGACCTCGCCGACACCGGCACGATCTCGGCCCACTCGGTGCCAGTCTCGTCACCGAGCGCCTGGATGTCGAGCAGGTGCTGTGCGAGCCGGTCCGGCGCGACCAGGTCGGTCTTGGTGGCGATGGCGAACTTCGTCGTACGCCGTACCTTCGCGAGCTCGTTGACGATGAACCGGTCCCCCGGCCCGATCTTCTCGTCGGCCGGGAAGCAGACCGCGACGACGTCCACCTCGGCCCAGGTCGTGGTGACCAGGTCGTTGAGCCGCTCGCCGAGCAGCGTGCGCGGGCGGTGCAGGCCGGGGGTGTCGACGAGCACGAGCTGGGCGTCGGGTCGGTGCACGATGCCCCGCACGACGGTGCGGGTGGTCTGCGGTCGCGACGAGGTGATCGCGACCTTGGTGCCGACGAGCGCGTTGGTCAGCGTCGACTTGCCGGCGTTGGGGCGGCCGACGAACGACGCGAACCCGCTGCGGTACGACCCGTCAGCAGCGGCAGGGGGTCCGGACGGCGCGGGGGTCTCTGGCACCCGGCGATTCTCCCATCCGCCGACCGACCCGCCGACCAGCCCTCCTGCCCAGCCCTCGGCGAGGGGTCAGTTGTGTCGCGACACGCCGCCCACGAGGCTGAATTAGTGACTCCTCGGCGGACAGCCCCGCAGGGGCGGGGGCTCCTGTGGCTGCCCCGCTCCAAGCGGAGCTTGCGAGATCTGCGGAGCTCAGGAGCCCCAGGTGGGGCGGAGGGGGAAGCCGGAGCGGCCGTTCTCGTCGGTCTTCACGGCGAGGACCTGGTGGAGCTGGATCTCGTTGCGCTCGAAGGCGAGGCGGGAGCCGGCCATGTAGAGGCCCCAGACCTTGGCGGTGCCAACCCCGACCTCCTCGACGCACTCGTCCCAGTGCTCCTGGAGGTTCTCGCACCAGCCCTTCAACGTGAGCGCGTAGTGCTCGCGGAGGTTCTCCTCGTGGCGGACCTCGAGGCCGACGTCCTGCATCGTGGTGATGATCCTGCCGGAGCCGGTGAGCTCGCCGTCGGGGAAGACGTAGCGGTCGATGAACGCCCCTGTCTCCTGGCGGCTGTTGTGCGGCCGGGTGATGCAGTGGTTGAGCACCCGCCCGCCGGGCACCAGGCGGTCGCGGATCCAGGAGAAGTACGCCGGGTAGTTGCGCACGCCGACGTGCTCGGTGAGGCCGATGGAGCTGATCGCGTCGAAGCCGGTCTCGGGTACGTCGCGGTAGTCGCTGAACCGCACCTCGGCGACGTCGTCGAGGCCGTCGCGCTTGATCGCGTCCTGCGCCCAGGCGGCCTGCTCCCGCGACAGGGTGGCGCCGACGACCGTGACGCCGTAGTTCTTCGCGGCATGCCGGACCATGCCGCCCCAGCCGCAGCCGATGTCGAGCAGCCGCATGCCGGGCTTCAGGTCGAGCTTGCGGCAGACCAGGTCGTACTTGAACGCCTGCGCCTCCTCGAGCGTCGCGTCCTCGGACGGGAAGCACGCGCACGTGTAGGTCATCGACGGGCCGAGGACCATCTCGTAGAACCGGTTCGACACGTCGTAGTGGTGGTGGATCGCCTCGGCGTCGCGGCCCTTGGAGTGCCGGAAGCCCTCCATCATTCGCCGCCAGCGCGGCAGCGCTTCCTGCGGCGGCGGCTCCGGCGGCAGGAAGTGGCTCAGCCCGAGACCGCGCGCGAGCCGCATCGCCTCGCCCGGCGGCGGCACCCTGATCTTCAGCCGCTTCTGCAGGTGGACGAGCGCGTCGTAGGGGTTGCCGGGGTGCACACCCTCGACCTCGAGGTCGCCGCGCACGTAGGCGCGGGCCAGGCCGAGGTCGCCGGGGGCGGTGAGCAAGTAGGACAGGCCGCGCTCGTTGCGCAGGTCGAGCCGGACCGGCGCGTCCTCCGGGCCGGCGGCGCTGCCGTCGTACGCCGTGAACCGGAAGGGCAGCCCACCGGGCATGAGGCGCTCGATGGCCTCACCGATCGTCACCGAGTGCGGGCTGGAGGGGGTCGCGCGGTTGAGCGTGCTGGTCATCGACGTTCCACTGCTTTCTCGTAGAGGTCGGTAAGTCGGCCGTCGGGGTCGGTCTGCTTCTTGACGGTGCGAGCGAAGTCCTGGTCGTAGAGCCGGTCGAACGCGGCCCGGTCGTAGTAGGCGTCGGAGTAGAGCGACTTGTGCCCGCCGAGCTCGGTCACCTTGGCCTCGACGGCGCGGTTGCGGTCACCGTCGCGGGCGCCGGGCCGGATCGGCACCGTGCCCCAGAAACCGACGTTGACGTAGGTGGCGCCGGGCTCGAGCGGGTACGACGGCCAGCGGCGCGTGCTGCGCAGCGGGCACAGCCAGACCGGGCGCATCTCGATCTCGTCGTCGAACCAAGCGAGGAACTCCGCGAGCCGTCCGGCGGGGATCTCGACGTCCTGGATGACCCGCTCGCGGTCGGGCAGGCCGCGGCGACGGTCGAGGCGGGTCTTGACCTGGTAGCGGTTCTCCAGCCCGACGATCTTGTGGTAGACGTCGCTGCGCCGGAGCCGGCGCGGCCACAGCCGGCGCACCCGCGGGTCGTGCAGGCCGAACGCGCCCGAGCACCAGAACCAGTCGGTGTCCCAGCGCCACAGGTAGTCGTACATCGTGAGCCGGTCGCGGCCGCCCTGCGACGAGGAGCGGCCGATCCGCTGGATGGACCGGAAGTAGGGCTCCTGGCCGGTGTAGTCGCTCGCGGGCCGGCTCGACTGCGTGCCGGTGAACCGTGCGAGCGTCAGGTATGCCTCGCCCGGCTCGAACACCACGCCGTCGATCCCGTCGACGCGCTCGCCGTCGTGGCTGCGGGTCTCGGTGACCTCGTCGATCACGCGCGCCATCTCGTCGAAGGCCGAGAACGGCACGTGCCTCAGCTCGACGTGGGAGGGCACTCGCTCGAGCTTGATCCGCAGCCGGGTCGCGTAGCCGAGCGACCCGTAGGAGTTGGGGAACGCGTCGAACAGGTCCTCGCCGGGCTCGACCGTGCGGATCTCGCCGTCGCCGCACAGCACGTCCATCTCGATCACGGACTCGTGCGGCAGCCCGTTGCGGAACGACGTCGACTCGATGCCGAGCCCGGTCACCGCGCCGCCGAGCGTGATCGTGCGCAGCTGCGGGACGACGTACGGGAGGAAGCCGCGCGGCAGCGTCACGTCGACGAGGTCCTCGTAGGTGCACATGCCCTGCACGTCGGCCGTCATCGCCTCGGCATCGATCTCGATGACTCCGTCGAGCCCGCTGACGTCGAGCCCGGGCGCGTCCGTCCGGGCGCGCGCACGGAACAGGTTGGAGGTGCGTTTGGCCAGCCGCACGGGCGCGTCGGGCGGAAGGGCGTCGTACGACTCCTTCAGCCGGCGCACCGCTGCGTCGTGCCGGTTCCGTCCTACCGGGTCTGCCACGTCTCGCAATCTACTCCGGAAGGACGGGCATCCGCTCGGACGTTTCGTACGAGAGACAGCCACGCGTCAGGAGGCCTCATGACGTCAGCGTCGCGACGATGGTGCCGTCGGGCGCGGCCAGGTGCACGGGTACGTCGGAGCCGCCGAAGTCGCGGATGACGGAGAGGTCGCGCTCGTCGAGGGAGGCCGAGCCACCAAGCACGACGACGGCCTCGAGCGCGCGTGAGCCGGCCGCGACGGCCATCGCCACGGCCACCTGGACCGCGCTCAGCTGCAGGCTGGGCAGGTCGACGGTGGCGCCGGCGTAGGTGCGGCCGTCGCCGTCGCGCAGGCAGGCGCCCTCGGCGGCGCCGGTGCGCGCCCGGGTGGAGCGGGCCAGCGTGACGAGCTTGAGGTCGTCGGGGTCAGTGAGCGCGCTCGGCGCGTTCGTCGGCATGGGCGTCAGCGTAGGACTCGTCGGAGTCGCGCAGCTGCAGGCCCTCCTCAGAGTCGACCCGGGTGACGAGCACGGTGCCGATCCGGTTGCGGCGGCCGGTCGGCGCCTCGGCCTCGAAGCGCAGACCGTTGACCTCGACGACCGAGCCCGCGATCGGGACCCGGCCGAGGTGCTTGGCGAGCAGGCCGCCGACGGTGTCGACGTCGTCGTCCTCGACCGCGACGCCGCAGAGCTCCTCGAGGTCGTCGATGGCGAACCGGGAGCTGACCCGGATGCTGCCGTTGGCGAGGTGCTCGACGTCCTTCTGCTCGACGTCGTACTCGTCGGTGATCTCGCCGACGATCTCCTCCAGGACGTCCTCGATCGTGACCAGGCCGGCGGTGCCGCCGTACTCGTCGACGACGATCGCGATGTGCTTGCGCTCGGCCTGCATGTCGCGCAGCAGCCCGTCGATGGGCTTGGAGTCGGGGACGTACATCACCGGCCGCATCACCGAGTCGACCCGCTCGGTCTGCTCGGCCTCGTGGCGGTCGAACACCCGGCGGGTGAGGTCCTTGAGGTACGCGAAGCCGACAACGTCGTCGAGACTCTCGCCGATGACCGGGATGCGGGAGTAGCCGCTGCGCAGCGCCAGCGAGATCGCCTGGCGCAGGGTCTTGTGCCGCTCGATGAACACCACGTCGGTGCGCGGCACCATCACCTCGCGCACGATCGTGTCGCCCAGCTCGAAGACCGAGTGGATCATCTTCCGCTCGCCGGACTCGATGACCGACGACGCCTCGGCGAGGTCGACGAGCTCGCGCAGCTCGGCCTCGGTCGAGAACGGGCCCTCGGAGAAGCCGCGGCCCGGGGTGATCGCGTTGCCGACCAGGATCAGCGCTCGCGGGACCGGGCCGAGCACCTTGGTGAAGACGAGCAGCGGCCCGGCGGACAGCAGCGCCACCCGCTGGGCGTGCTGGCGGCCGATCGTGCGCGGGGCCACGCCGATGACGACGAACGACACCACCAGCGAGATGGCGATCGCGGTGAGCATCGCGAGCCAGCGCCGGTCGCCGACCTCCGGACCGGTCTCGGCGTTGCCGCCGGCGATGATCAGGTCGAGCGACACGACCGTGACCATGACGATCGCGGCGATCTCGCAGAGCATGCGCAGGAACAGCGCGGTGTTGAGGTAGCGCGGCGGGTCCTCGACGATGCGCAGCAGCCGCGCGGCGCCGGGCTTGCCGTCCTCGGCGATCTGCTCGGCGCGGGCCTTGCTGAACGACGACAGCGCGGCGTCGGCGCTGCTGAACGCCCCGGCCAGCACGGTGAGCACGCCGGCGAGGACCAGCAGCCAGATGTCGGTGCCGCTCATCGGCTCACTCGGCTCACGTGGGCTCGTCGCCGGCGAGCACCTCGCCGCGACGGGCGCCCTGCCACTCCGCCAGCAGCCGGGCCTGCAGGCCGAACATCTCGCGATGCTCCTCGGGCTCGGCGTGGTCGTAGCCCAGCAGGTGCAGGATCCCGTGGACGGTCAGCAGGTCGACCTCGTCGGCCGTCGCGTGACCGGCCGTCTCAGCCTGCCGCTCGGCCACGGCGTGGCACAGCACCAGGTCGCCGAGCACACCCTCCTCGGGCTCCTCGTTGACCAGCCCGGGCCGCAGCTCGTCCATCGGGAAGGCCAGCACGTCGGTCGGGCCCTCCTTGTCCATCCACTGCTTGTTGAGCTCGGCGATGGTGTCCTCGTCGACGAGCTTGATGCACAGCTCGGCCTGCGGGTGCACCCGCATCCGGTCGATGACGAACCGGGCGAGCCGGCTCAGCTCCTTGACGTCGACGTCGGCGCCGGACTCGTTGAGGATCTCGATGCTCATGACCGGTCCCCGTTCACCGGGTGGTGCGGGCCCGGTCGGGACCCTGCTCGCGGCGCGACTCGTAGTCGTCGTACGCCGCCACGATGTGCCCGACGAGCCGGTGCCGGACCACGTCGTTGCTCGTGAGCCGGTTGAACGAGATGTCCTTGACCTCGTCGAGGATGTCCTCGACGACGCGCAGGCCGCTCTTGATCCCGGTGGGCAGGTCGACCTGGGTGACGTCGCCGGTGACGACGATCTTGGAGCCGAACCCGAGGCGGGTGAGGAACATCTTCATCTGCTCGGGCGAGGTGTTCTGCGCCTCGTCGAGGATGATGAACGCGTCGTTGAGCGTGCGGCCGCGCATGTAGGCCAGCGGTGCCACCTCGATCGTCCCGGCCGCGAGCAGCTTGGGGATCGACTCGGGGTCGAGCATGTCGTGCAGCGCGTCGTAGAGCGGCCGCAGGTAGGGGTCGATCTTCTCGCTCAGCGTGCCGGGCAGGAACCCCAGCCGCTCCCCCGCCTCCACGGCCGGCCGGGTCAGGATGATCCGGGTGACGTTCTTGGACTGCAGCGCCTGCACGGCCTTGGCCATCGCCAGGTAGGTCTTGCCGGTGCCGGCCGGGCCGATGCCGAACACGATCGTGTGCTTGTCGATCGCGTCGACGTAGCGCTTCTGGTTGAGCGTCTTGGGCCGGATGGTGCGGCCGCGGTTGCTCAGGATGTTCATGCTGAGCACGTCGGCGGGCCGCTCGGTGGTCTCCATGCGCAGCATGCCGATCGCGCGCTCGACGGTCTCGGGGGTGACCCCCTGGCCGGTGCGGATGATCGTGACCAGCTCGTCGAGCAGCCGCTCGACGAGCGCCACCTCGGCGGGCTCGCCCCGCAGGGTGACCTGGTTGCCGCGGACGTGGACGTCGGCCTCGAACGCCTTCTCGATGAGGGCCAGGTGCTCGTCACGGGGACCGAGCAGGGCCACCATCGGGACGCTCGCCGGCACGACGATCGTGTGCTGGGGAGTGTCGGTCTCTGTCATGGGGTGGCCGGTCCGGCCTGCCCTCCCTGTGTCGCGGGGCGATCTGTCCCTTCCATGCTACTCAGAGGTACCCCAGGAACGCCCTTTTGTTTCCGCGACGGGGTTCCAGCGCGCCAAGACGGGTGACTGGAGGCGGTCACGAGCGGGTCACCAGCAGGATGCCCAGGCACATCTCGTCGGTGGTGCCCTCGCCCCAGACGACGTACCGCTCCTCCTGGCCCTCGAACGCCGGGAGTACGTCGCGGAGCGCCTGGTCGTGCTCGCAGGTCACGCGCACCGTGTCCCCGGCGCGCACGCGCACGGGGTCGACCGGCTTGGCGCTCTGGTCGTCGAAGTTCCAGACCGGGATGTCGAGCACGCGCCGCTCGCGGGGCGTGCCGGGGTTGACGTCGACGCTCAGGCTGCGCCCGAGCAGGTGCATGTGCCCGGCCACCGCGCGGATCGTGGCGGGCCGGTCGAACGTGCGGTCGCAGCGCTGCACCGGTCCCGGGGGCCCGGTGCCGCACAGCAGGTGCAGCATGTTGCCGGTGTTTCCGGCCGGGCCGAACCGCTCGATCACGTCCTCCATGGCGGCCTCGCGCTGGCAGAGCTCGCCGGTCCGGCCGGGCCGGCACGGCAGCTCGACGGGCGCCGGGAGCAGCACGGTTCGCAGCGGCTTCAGGTCCGCGGCGCCCGGGGCGATCCGAAGCCGCGCCGAGGTCACGTCGGGCCGCGGACCGGCGAGCAGGTTGTAGTGCACCTGCATGACCACCCGAGCGCCCGGCCGGAGCGGGACGCCCACGTCGTCGGCGTGCACGGTCTCGCCGCCGCCCGGGGCCCAGGCGCCCAGCCACGGCGCGTCGTCGAGGGGGTTGCCGCCGTCGAAGCCGTCGCCGATCCCGGTGCCCCCGAAGCAGGTCCAGCCCTCGCCCGGCTCTGCGGCGTCCTGGCGCTCCGCCAGCGGTACGGCGTCGGGCGGGACCTGGAACAGGATCACGTGGTGCACGACCTCGTCGGTGCCGGGCAGCACGTCCAGGCCGGTCAGGAAGGCCTTCTCGTCCAGGTGCGGATCGAGCAGGAAGCACCGGTAGTCGTCGGTGCCGACGCCGTTCGGCGCCGACGGGGTGTACGGCTCGGGCATCGACAGCCGCACGAAGCGCTCGCCGTCACGCAGCGGGGTCCGGGCGGCCGGGCCGGCGGCGGTCTCGGTCCCGTGGCCGTGGTCGTCGCCGGACCCGTCAGACTCCGGGCCGTCCGTGGTCGCGGGCGTTGACGTGGTCGACAACTCGGTCGACGTCGGGGGCGAGGGCTCGTCGGCCGCGGGCGACCCGCCGCAGCCCGCCAGGACACCCGACAGGAGCACAGCGGAGCACGCCGCCGCGACCGCGAGCCGGGACCTCATCCCGGTGGCCAGGTCATCGCGCGCCCGCCGAGGACGTGCAGGTGCGCGTGGAAGACGGTCTGGTGCGCGGACGCGCCGGTGTTGAAGACAAGGCGGTAGCCATCCTCGTCGATCCCGTCCGCCTTCGCCACTGCGGCGGCGGCCTCGACGAGGTCGACCAGCACCATCGGCTCGGCGGAGGCGAGGGCCGCGGCGTTCGGGTGGTGCGCACGCGGGATCACCAGCACGTGGGTCGGCGCCTGCGGGTCGATGTCGCGGAATGCCACGGTCGTGTCGGTCTCGTGCACGACGTCGGCCGGGATGTCACCGGCGACGATCTTGCAGAACAGGCAGTCCGGGTCGGTCACGAAGTCGGCCATGGGGTCAGCCTAAGCAGAATCAGTGGCGGGGGTGTGTCAACCGGATCCCGGGGGTGCGCGTGGAACTACCGTGAGGCACGCCCTGCTCCTGCGACCCCGACCGGGGGGTGACATGTCCGGCCCCGACGCGGCGGACCGTGCCGACGCGCGTGCGTGGGACGCGGACGACGCGGTCGAGCGGCTGTACGCCGTGCACTACCGCCAGCTGGTCCGCATGTCGGTGCTGCTCGTACGGGACCCCGAGACCGCCGAGGAGGTCGTGCAGGACGCGTTCGTCGCCATGCACGGCCGGTGGCGCTCCCTGCGCGACCCGGACAAGGCGCTGGCCTACATCCGCCAGGTGGTCGTCAACCGCTCCCGCTCGGTGCTGCGTCGCCGGGTCGTCGCCGCGCGGCACGTCCCGGAGCCGGCGCCACCCCGGCCCGGCGCGGACGAGGACACGGTGGAGGCGGAACGCCGTACCCACGTGCTCGAGGCGCTCCGCGCCCTCCCCCAACGACAGCGCGAGGTCGTGGCGCTGCGCTACTACCTCGACCTGTCCGAGTCCCAGATCGCCGAGGCGCTCGGCATCAGCAACGGCGCGGTGAAGAGCCACGCCTCCCGCGCGGCCGCCGCGCTGCGCACCACGCTCGGCCCCCTCCTCCACGACCGAGAGGACCTGCCATGAGTCCCGGCCCCGACCTCACGCCCGGCGAGCGGGACCGCCTCCGCGCGCTGCTCGACGAAGCCACCGCCGACGTGCACCCGCACGACGGCCTCGACGCCATCCGGTCCCGCACCAGCAGGGGGAGCAACGTGTCCACTTCTCGTTCCTGGTTCCTCGGTACGGCGGCAGCGGTGCTCGCCACCGCCGCCACGATCACCGTCGTCGCGATGGTCAGCGGCGGCGACGACCCGGCCGCGGGGCCGGCGGACACGCCGAGCGCGGCGGAGTCCCCTACGGAGTCGCCGGACGAGTCGATGGACTCCTCCGACGAGCCCGACGGGAGCGGCGACGTGACGAAACCGCCCCAGGCCACCGAAGGCGCGGTGCCGGTCTACTACGTCGGCGACACCGGCCACGGCCCTCGGCTCTTCCGCGAGTTCCACCCCGGCACGGGCGCCGACCCGCTCAACCAGGCCGTGACCGAGGCGGTCAGCCGCACCCCCGACGACCCCGACTACCGCACCCCGTGGCCGGGAGGCACCGAGGTCGACGCGAGCTTCGACGGGATCGGCGAGGACGGGCAGATCGGCCTGAACCTGACCGGCGTGCCCCACGACCGGCCGGCCGGCATGACCGAGGCCGAGGCCGAGATGGCCGTCCAGCAGCTCGTCTGGACGGCCCAGGCCGCGACCCAGACGACCGCCCCGGTGGCGCTCCGCCTCGACGGCAAGCCGACGGACGCGATCCTGGGCGTGCCGACCGCGGAGCCCCTGGCCCGCGGCCCCGAGACGGACACGCTCGCGCAGGTCTGGATCATCGACCCGGGCGAGGGCGCCACCGTCGAGGACGGCTTCACGGTCCGCGGTGTCGGCGCGTTCTTCGAGGCCAACGTCGTGTGGGAGCTGCACCGGGGCGGACTCGACGGACCGGTCGTCGTCTCGCAGCAGAGCACCGGCAAGCCGGTGATGACCAAGGAGTGCTGCGCGATGTCGCCCTACGAGTTCACCGTCGACCTGCCGGACGACGAGCCCCCGGGCGAGTTCACCCTGCGGGTGTTCGACGAGGACATGTCGATGGGCGAGGGCCCCGAGCCGTTCGAGGACACCAAGACCTTCACCGTGAAGTGACCCCGGCCGGCGGGTGCGTCAGCTGAGCTTCTCGAGGATCAGCTCGCGCACCCGCGCCGCGTCCGCCTGACCGCGCATCTCCTTCATCACCGCACCGATCAGCGCGCCCGCCGCCGCCACCTTGCCGTCGCGGATCTTGTCCGCGACGTCGGGGTTGGCGGCGATCGCGTTGTCGACAGCCGCCGACAGCGCGCCGTCGTCGGAGACGATCGCGAGGCCACGCTTCTCGACGATCTCCTCGGGCGTGCCCTCGCCGGCGAGCAGGCCGTCGAAGACCTGGCGGGCGAGCTTGTCGTTGACGGTGCCCGCGTCGACCAGCGCCTGGACGGCGGCGACCTGCGCCGGGGTGACGCCGAGGTCGACCAGGTCGACGCCGGCGTCGTTGGCGCGTCGGGCCAGCTCGGACAGCCACCACTTGCGGGCGGCCTGCGGTGAGGCGCCGGCGGCGACGGTCTCCTCGACCAGGCCGAGCGCGCCGGCCCCCACGGTGTCGCGCATCTCGAGGTCGGAGAAGCCCCACTCCTTCTGCAGTCGGGCGCGCTTGGCGGTGGGGTTCTCGGGCAACGTCGCGCGCAGCTCCTCGACCCACTCCCGCGACGGCGCGATCGGGACCAGGTCGGGCTCGGGGAAGTAGCGGTAGTCCTCGGCGTCGGACTTCTCGCGCCCCGGCGTGGTGATGCCGGTGTCCTCGTGCCAGTGCCGGGTCTCCTGCACGACCTTCCCGCCGCCGGCGAGGATCGCCGCGTGCCGCTGGATCTCGAAGCGCACGGCGCGCTCGACGGAGCGGAACGAGTTGACGTTCTTGGTCTCCGACCGGGTGCCGAGCGTGCCGGAGCCCTTCGGCGCCAGCGAGAGGTTCACGTCGGCGCGCAGCTGGCCCTGGTCCATCCGGGCCTCGGAGACGCCGAGCGCGACCATCAGCTCGCGCAGCTGGGTGACGTACGCGCGCGCCACCGTCGGAGCCTTCTCCCCCGCGCCGAGGATCGGCTTGGTGACGATCTCGATCAGCGGGATCCCGGCCCGGTTGTAGTCGACCAGCGAGTGGTCGGCGCCGTGGATGCGACCGGTCGAGCCACCCACGTGGGTCGACTTGCCGGTGTCCTCCTCCATGTGCGCGCGCTCGATCTCGACACGGAAGGTCTCGCCGTCCACGTCGACGTCCATCCAGCCGTCGAAGCAGATCGGCTCGTCGTACTGAGACGTCTGGAAGTTCTTCGGCATGTCCGGGTAGAAGTAGTTCTTCCGCGCGAACCGGCACCACTCCGCGATGTTGCAGTTCAGCGCGAGGCCGATGCGGATCGCCGACTCGACCGCCTTGCCGTTCACGACCGGCATGGCGCCGGGCAGGCCGAGGCAGACCGGGCAGACCTGGGTGTTGGGCTCGGCGCCGAACGCGGTCGGGCAGCCGCAGAACATCTTCGAGTTGGTGTTGAGCTCGACGTGCACCTCGAGGCCGAGGGCGGGGTCGTACGCCGCCAGCGCCTCGTCGTACGACAGCAGGTTCTCGGTCATCGTCACTGGGGGGCTCCGTTCAGGGTCGGCGCCTGCGCGAGCAGCGGACCGCCCCACTGGTCGGCGAGCAGCTTCTCGAGCGCGGCACCCACGCGGTAGACGCGGTCGTCCGCGAGCGCGGGCGCGAGCACCTGGAAGCCCGCCGGGAGGTCGTCCTCGTCGGCGAGGCCGCTCGGCACCGAGATGCCCGGGATGCCGGCGAGGTTGGCCGGGATCGTCGCCAGGTCGTTGAGGTACATCGCCAGCGGGTCGTCGACCTTCTCGCCGAGCTTGAACGCCGTCGTCGGTGCGGTCGGCGAGACCAGCACGTCGGCCTTCTCGAACGCCGCCTGGAAGTCGCGGCTGATCAGTGTCCGGACCTTCTGCGCCTGCCCGTAGTAGGCGTCGTAGTAGCCGCTCGAGAGGGCGTAGGTGCCGAGGATGATGCGGCGCTTGACCTCGTCGCCGAAGCCCTTGTCGCGCGTCGCCCGCATGACCTCCTCGGCGCTCGGGGCCTCGACGCCCTCGGGGTAGACCCGCAGGCCGTAGCGCATCGCGTCGAACTTCGCGAGGTTCGACGACGCCTCGGCCGGGAGGATCAGGTAGTAGGTCGCCAGCGCGTGCACGAACGTCGGGCAGGACACCTCGACGACCTCGGCGCCGGCCTTGACCAGCAGCTCGACGGACTCCTCGAAGCGAGCGAGCACGCCGGGCTGGTAGCCCTCGCCGGACAGTTCCTTGACGACACCGATCTTGACGCCGCTCATGTCGCCGCTCGCGCCCTGCTGGGCAGCCGCGACCACGTCGGGCACCGGCTGGTCGATCGAGGTGGAGTCGCGCGGGTCGTGGCCGCCGATCAGCTCGTGCAGCAGCGCCGCGTCGAGCACCGTGCGAGTGACCGGGCCGACCTGGTCGAGGGAGTTGGCCAGCGCGACGAGGCCGTAGCGGGAGACACCGCCGTACGTCGGCTTCACGCCGACCGTGCCGGTGACGGCGCCGGGCTGGCGGATCGAGCCGCCGGTGTCGGTGCCGAGCGCGAGCGGGGCCTGGTAGGACGCGACCGCCGCGGCGGAGCCACCGCCCGAGCCGCCCGGGATCCGGTCGAGGTCCCACGGGTTGTGCGTCGGGCCGTAGGCGGAGTGCTCGGTCGACGAGCCCATCGCGAACTCGTCCATGTTGGTCTTGCCGAGGATCGGCAGGCCGGCGCGGCGCAGCCGGTCGACGACGGTGGCGTCGTACGGCGGCACCCAGCCCTCGAGGATGCGCGACCCGCAGGTCGTCGGCATGCCCTCGGTGGTGAGCACGTCCTTGACCGCGATCGGCACGCCGTCGAGGCGGGAGGCCGCGTTGCCCGCGGCGCGGCGGGCGTCGGACGCCTCGGCCTGGGCGAGCGCGCCCTCGGCGTCGACGTGGAGGTAGGCGTGCACGGCACCGTCGACCAGCTCGATCATGCGCAGGTGCGCGTTGGTCAGCTCGACCGACGAGGTCTCGCCGTTGGCCAGCGCGTCGGCGAGCTCCGCGGCGGTGCGGTGCGTCCAGCTCGTCACGGCGGTCACTGCTCGTCTCCCAGGATCCGCGGGACCGAGAACCGCTGGTCCTCCACCTCCGGCGCACCGGACAGCGCCTGCTCGGCGGTCAGGCCGGGCGTGACGACGTCCTCGCGGAACACATTGGTCAGCGGCAGCGGGTGCGACGTCGGCGGCACGTCGCCGGCCGCGACCTCGCTGATCGACGCGACCGACTCGAGGATCACGGCGAGCTGCGGGGCGAGGTGGTCGAGCTCCTCGTCGGACAGGTCGATCCGGGCGAGCGTGGCGAGGTGCGCCACGTCGTCGCGGGAGATGTCAGGCATGCCCGCCATCCTATTTGCGCGAGCGACCATCCCTTTTCCGGGTGCGCGCATCTGACAGCGGCGGCCGCACGGTCGTCCACGACGGCGGACGGGGTTACCGCGTCCTCGACGTGCGGAGCGGCGACACGCTGATGACGGTGCCGGGCTCCGCGGACGACCTGCGACTCGCCGGCTTCTCCTCCGAGGCCTGACCGCGCCGCGCCCGACAACGATTCGTCTGCGGTCCGCCCGCCTGGATCACCCCGTAAACCGCAGACGAATCGTTGTCGTCAGGCGCGATGGGCCCACAGGTCGCGGAGCAGGGCGATCTCGGCGCCGTGGTGGATCAGCTCGCGGTTGATGTGCAGGACGAGCGTGGCCATCGGCTCGTCGGCGTACGGGCCCTCGGCCTCGCCGCACGGCTGCCAGAGACCGTCCTCACCGAGGCTCTTCACGCCGGCGACCCAGGCGTCGTACTGCTCGTCGAGCTGGGCCAGGGCCTCCTTCGCGGTGCCGGCGTACTCCCACGAGAAGTAGTCGGCCGGCGGGCCGCCGAAGTGGTCCTTCACGCGGACGGCGAGCACGCCCACGATGATGTGGCCGAGCCGCCACGCGATCGTCGTCACCGGCGCCGGCGCGGGCTCGGGGAACGCGAAGTCGATGGTGAAGTCGCCGCTGCCGCCCTGCACCGGAGCGTCGCTCGTGCCTCGCGGCCGGACGCTCCAGGAGTCGGGCACCGGCTCCCAGAGGTACTCCTCGGTCGTCAGGCCGTCCAGGCGCGGGCGCAGCTGTCGCTCCCAGTGGAAGCTGAGCTGGTCGAGCAGCGTGGTGTTCAGGTCGGTCCTCGTCGTCATGCCTCCACGCTGCCATCGAAAGAGGACAGGTTCGGTCCTCTGAGTGCGCGAGACTGGCGGCATGGCCGAGACCACCGCGCGGGTGTTGCAGCTGCTCGGCCTGCTCCAGTCGCGTCCCGTCTGGTCGGGGCCGGAGCTTGCGGCGCGGCTCGGTGTCACCGTGCGCAGCGTGCGGCGCGACGTCGAGCGGCTGCGCGAGCTCGGCTACCCGGTGCGGTCGGCGAAGGGCGTCGGCGGCGGCTACCAGCTCGGCCCCGGCCAGGGACTGCCGCCGCTGCTGCTCGACCCGGACGAGGCCGTCGCGGTCGCGGTCTGCCTGAGCCTCGCCGCCGGCGGGTCGGTGGCAGGCATCGACGAGGCGGCACTGCGCACGCTGTCGAAGCTCGACCAGGTGCTGCCGGCCCGGCTCCGCGCCCAGGTCGCCGCGGTCCAGCAGGCGACCGAGACGCTCGATACCACCGCCACGCCGGCCGACCCGGCGACGCTGATGACGCTCGCCCGCGGCTGCCGCGACCACCACCGCGTCCGCTTCGGGTACGTCGACCACGCCGGCGAGCAGACGGCCCGCACGGTCGAGCCCTACCGGCTCGTCGCGACGGGCCGCCGGTGGTACCTCCTCGCCCACGACGTCGACCGCGACGACTGGCGCACGTTCCGGCTCGACCGGATGCGCGACGTCGAGACGACGACGTGGACGTTCCGCCCGCGCGAGGCGCCCGACGCGCGAGAGCACGTCGCTCGCGCGATCAGCCGGGCGCCGTACCCGCTCGAGGTGCGGGTCCGCTACGACGTCCCTGCCGACGTGGTGCGCGCGCAGGTGCCGGCGACCGCGGCGACCGTCGAGCCGCTGGACGACGAGCACTGTGTGCTGGTGGCGGGCGGTGAGCGGCTGGACGCGCTGGCGTTCCACCTGGCCCGGATCGACCCGCCGGGCACGGTCCTCGAACCGCCCGAGCTGCGCGAGGCGATCCGCGACCTCGTCGACCGGCTCGGTCGCCTCGGTCGCGACACCCGACCGAGTTGTCACTCCGGGTGACACACCACGTGTCATCCGCGCGCAAGGGGGTAGGCACACAGGAGGCGAGTCCCCGACCTAGGAGAGTCATGTCCTCTTCCGCAACAACGGATCCCGACCAGCCTGCGCAGACCACGGTCCGCCGGGCTATCGGTGCGTCGGCCATCGGCAACATGACCGAGTGGTTCGACTACGGCGTCTACGCCTACGCCGCCAGCTACATCACCGCACAGTTCTTCCCGGAGGCCGGCACCGCGGCGACGCTGCTGGTCTTCGCGGTCTCGTTCGTGTTCCGCCCGCTCGGCGGCCTCGTGCTCGGCCCGCTGGGCGACCGGCTCGGCCGCAAGGCCGTGCTGGCCACGACGATCATGCTGATGGCGGGCGCGACGTTCGCGATCGGCCTGCTGCCCGGCCACGCGACGATCGGCGTGTGGGCGCCGGTGCTGCTGGTGCTCCTGCGCGTGATCCAGGGCTTCTCCGCCGGCGGTGAGTACGGCGGCGCCGCGACGTTCATGGCGGAGTACGCCCCGAACCGCCGCCGCGGCTTCCTCGGCAGCTTCCTCGAGTTCGGCACGCTGGCCGGCTTCACCACCGGTGCGCTGATCGTGCTCGGCACCGAGCTGGTCGTCGGCACTTCGGCGATGGAGGACTGGGGCTGGCGCATCCCGTTCCTGGTGGCCGGTCCGCTCGGCGCGGTGGGGCTGTACCTGCGCAGCAAGCTCGAGGACACCCCGGTGTTCAACGAGCTTCAGGAGGAGCAGGGCGACGAGGAGCGCGGGCTCGGCGCTGAGCTGCGCGAGCTGATGACGACGTACAAGCGTCCGCTGTTCGCGCTCGGCGGCCTCGTGGTGGCACTGAACGTCTGCAACTACACGCTGCTCGCCTACATGCCGACCTACCTCGAGAACAAGATCGGGCTGTCGTCGAAGGCGTCGCTCACCGTGATCATCCTCGGTCAGCTCGCCATGATGCTGGTGATCCCGCTGTCCGGCCGGCTCTCCGACCGGTTCGGCCGCAAGCCGATGTGGTGGGTGTCGCTGGGCGGGCTGTTCGTGCTCGCGATCCCGATGTACCTGCTGATCGCGCAGAGCTTCGCGATGGCCGTCGTCGGATTCGCGGTGCTCGGCCTGCTCTACGTCATCCAGCTGAGCACGATCTCCGCGACGTTCCCTGCGATGTTCCCCACGCAGGTGCGTTTCGCCGGGTTCGCGATCGCCTACAACGTGTCGACCGCGTTGTTCGGCGGTACGGCGCCGTACCTCAACGAGGCGCTCATCGAACGCACCGGCAACGCACTGGTGCCGGCGTTCTCGATGATGGTCGCCTGCGCGATCGGCGCGGTGGCCCTGCTGTTCGTGCCGGAGACCGCCCGCGCCTCGATCCGTGGCACCGGCGTGCCGGGCATCGACACCGAGGTGCAGCCGCTCGAGGAGCCGTCCCGCACCTGACCCGCGGTCAGCTGTCAGGCGTCCCCGACCCGCGCGACCTTCCGCGCGGCGTCGGGGCCGTCGGACAGCAGAACCCGGAAGCCGTCCTCGTCGAGGATCGGCACCTTGAGCTGTGCGGCCTTGTCGGCCTTGGAGCCGGGCGAGTCGCCGACGACGACGAAGTCGGTCTTCTTCGACACCGACGACGCCGCCTTGCCGCCGCGGGCCAGGATCGCCTCCTTGGCCTGGTCGCGCGAGAACTCCTCCAGCGACCCGGTCACCACGATGCTCATGCCCTCGAGGGTGCGCGGCGTCGACTCGTCGCGCTTGTCCTCCATCGTGACGCCCGCGGCCGCCCACTTGTCGACGATCGCGTTGTGCCACTCGGCGTCCGGGCCGTCGAACCATTGGCGCACGGACGCGGCGATCGTCGGTCCGACGCCCTCAGCCGCGGCCAGCGCCTCCTCGTCGGCCTCGCGGATCGCCTGCATCGAGCCGAACTGCGTCGCCAGCGCCCGTGCCGCCGTCGGGCCGACGTGCCGGATCGACAGCCCGACGAGCACCCGCCAGAGCGGCACATCCTTGGCCTTGTCGAGGTTGTCGAGCAGCCGCCGGCCGTTGGCGTTGAGCACGGGACCGTCGCCCTCGCCCTTCTTGGGCGCGCGGGTGAACAGCGGGACCTTGAGCAGCTTCTCTTCGTCGAGGTCGAAGACGTCGCCCTCGTCGACGATGACCCCGGCGTTGAGCAACGCGTAGGCGGCCTCGGCGCCCAGGCCCTCGATGTCGAACGCGCCCCGTCCGGCCATGTGGAAGACCCGGTCGAGCAGCTGGGCCGGGCAGGTGCGGTGGTTGGGGCAGCGGAGGTCCTTGTCGCCCTCCTTCTCCTGCACGAGCTTGGTGCCGCACGAGGGGCACTCCGTCGGCATCACCCACTCCGGGAGACCCTCGGGCCGCAGGGCCAGCACGGGACCGACGATCTCGGGGATGACGTCGCCGGCCTTGCGCAGGATCACCGTGTCGCCGGGCCGGACGTCCTTGCGCTTGACCTCGTGGGCGTTGTGCAGCGTGGCGCGCTCGACGGTCGAGCCCGCGACGCGGGTCGGCTCCATCACGCCGAACGGCGTGACCCGGCCGGTGCGCCCGGTGTTGACCTCGATGGAGAGGAGCTTGGCGTTGACCTCCTCGGGTGGGTACTTGTACGCGATCGCCCACCGCGGAGCCCGCGACGTGGAGCCGAGCCGGCGCTGCAGCGAGACGTCGTCGACCTTGATCACCACGCCGTCGATCTCGTGCTCGACGTCGTGCCGGTGCTCGCCGTAGTAGGCGATGTAGTCCTTCACCGCCTCGAGGTCGGGCAGCACCTTGGTCCGCTCGCTGGTCGGCAGGCCCCATGCCTTCAGCGCGACGTAGGACTCGGACTGCGACTTCGGGGTGAACCCCTCGCGCGCACCGAGACCGTGGCAGACCATGGCGAGGGCGCGCGTGGCCGTCACCCGCGGGTCCTTCTGCCGCAGTGACCCCGCGGCGGCGTTGCGCGGGTTGGCGAACATCGGCTTGCCGGCGTCCGCCATCGACTCGTTGAGCCGCTCGAACGCCTCCACGGGGAGGAACACCTCGCCGCGCACCTCGACCAGCTTGGGCACCGGGTAGTCGTCGGTGCCGGTGAGCCGGTGCGGCACGTTGTCGATCGTGCGGACGTTGGGCGTGACGTCCTCACCGGTGCGGCCGTCGCCGCGCGTGGCGGCCCGGACCAGGCGACCCTCTTCGTAGAGCAGGCTGACCGCGAGACCGTCGACCTTGAGCTCGCAGAGCAATGCCGGGTCCTCGACGCCCTCGCGCGCGAGCCGCGCCTTCCAGGCCTCGAGCTCCTCGAAGGTGAACGCGTTGTCCAGGCTCATCATCGGCTCGAGGTGCTCGACCGGCGTGAACTCCGTCGACACCGCGCCGCCGACCTTCTGCGTCGGGGAGTCCGGGGTGCGCAGCTCGGGGTACAGCTCCTCGAGCTCCTCGAGCCGGCGCATCTTCTGGTCGAACTCGGCGTCGGACAGCGTCGGGTCGTCGAGGACGTAGTAGCGCCAGCGCGCCTCCTCGACGATCTCCACGAGCTCGCGGTGCTCCTCGCGGGCCTCCGGCGGAGCCGCGGCCACCTGGGGGGTCTCGGTCATGAGCACCATCCTGCCGTGCCGGACCGACGAGTTGCGGTTGGCAGGGTCTCGGCTTCGGATCGCCCGCGCATCCACCGTCTTGGTGAGAGCGCTTCCAGTCCGCATCTGGACCAGTTCACGCCTGGCTCAGTGTGACCGTTGACACGTTCTGCCACTCGTGCGACGCTGATCGCGCCATCGTGGTGGAAGCGCTCTCACCTCTCTCGCCGTACGGCGGAAGCGGGACGAGGCCCGGCCGACCACGCTCGCGAGCCGGTCCCGCCCCCGGGCCGGACCACATCCTCATCC
>NZ_CAMPGZ010000012.1 GCF_946885725.1 uncultured Nocardioides sp. | reverse complement strand
GCCGGAAGTGGGACCCGCGACGGGGCTCGCCCCAGGCCTGCAGCCAGCCACCGTGCAGGTGGGCGTCCTCGAGCGAGATCGACAGACCGAGACCGGTGCCGCCGGTGGTGCGCGCCCGCGACGGGTCCGCGCGCCAGAACCGGTTGAACACCATGGCGGACTCACCGGGCTTGAGGCCGATGCCGTAGTCGCGCACGGCCAGCGCCGACGCCTCCTCGTCGCTGTCGAGCAGCACGACCACCTCGCGGCTGTCGGCGTAGTCGATGGCGTTGGTGACGAGGTTGCGGACGATCCGCTCGACCCGGCGTACGTCGCACTCCGCGATGCACGGCCGCTTCGGCGGTCGTACGACGACCGTGGTGGCTCGTGCCTCCGCGAGCGGACGGGTCGCGTCCGCGACGCGGTGCGCGACGTCGAGGAGGTTCACGTCCTCGAGCTCGAGCACCGCGGCGCCGGCGTCGAAGCGGCTGATCTCCAGCAGGTCGGAGAGCAGCAGCTCGAACCGGTCGAGCTCCTTCTGCAGCAGCTCCGCGGCCCGCGCGGTCACGGGGTCGAAGTCCTCACGGGCGTCGTGCAGCACGTCGCCGGCCATCCGCACGGTCGTGAGCGGCGTGCGCAGCTCGTGGGAGACGTCGGAGACGAAGCGCCGCTGGACGCGCGAGAGCTCCTCGAGCTGGCGGATCTGCTTCTGCAGGCTCGCCGCCATCTGGTTGAACGACGTGCCGAGGCGGGCGATGTCGTCCTCGCCGCGCACGTGCATCCGCTCCTCGAGGCGGCCGGACGCGAGTCGCTCGGCAACGCGGCGGGCGAGCCGCACCGGCGTGACGACCTGCCGGGTGACGAGCCAGGTGAGCCCGGCGACGAGCACGAGCAGCAGCGAGCCGCCGGTGAACAGCGCTCGCCGGACGAGCGAGAGCGTCTGGGCCTGCTCGGTCATCGGGAACAGGCTGTAGAGCGTGTAGGTGCCGCCGTCGGCGGGCAGCACGAGCTGGGACCCGGTCACGATCCCGGCGACGTCGGGTCGGCCGGTGAGCGAGTCGTACTGGATCGTGCTGTAGGTCCAGGACACCCCGTCGGCGTCGGCCGACTCGACCTCGCGGCGCAGGGCGTCGGGGATGCTGTCGAGCTGCACGCCGGTGGTGTTGCGGATGCTCTGCCCCGACGCGACCTCGCCGGTGGCGATCGGCCCGGTGAGGACGACGTCGTACCCCTGCACGAGGCCGCGCTGGACGATGCTGCGGGCGAGCTGGTCGAGCTGTGTCGTTGCGTCGAAGTCGGTGCCGCTGGCGCCGGACAGCCGTCGCTGCGCGTCGATGGCGCTGCGGGTGGCCTCGGCCACCGAGGACTTGGTCTTGGAGTCGACGAGGCCGTCGGAGACCTGGCGCAGCAGCACCATGCCGACGATGGCAACGACGATGGCGGACAGCACCAGGGTGCTCATGACGACGCGCGCCTGGATGGAACGCCGCCAGAACGTCCAGAGACTCCGCGGGGAGAATCGCCGGCCGGAGCGGCCGGTGTCGTCCCCGGTGGTGCTGCCCATGAGCCGTCAGGCCCGTTCGGTCGCGGGGGTCCCGGCCTTGTAGCCCACGCCCCGCACCGTCACGACGATCTCGGGGTTCTCGGGGTCGTGCTCGACCTTGGAGCGCAGCCGCTGCACGTGCACGTTGACCAGGCGGGTGTCGGCGGCGTGCCGGTAGCCCCACACCTGCTCGAGCAGGACCTCGCGGGTGAACACCTGCCAGGGCTTGCGCGCCAGGCAGACCAGCAGGTCGAACTCCAGCGGCGTCAGCGCGATCGGCTGCCCGTTGCGGGTGACGTTGTGCCCGGCCACGTCGATGTGGAGGTCGCCGATCGCGAGGGCCTCGGGGCCGGGCTCGTCGTAGCGCCGGACGCGGGCCCGGATCCGGGCGACGAGCTCTTTGGGCTTGAACGGCTTGACGACGTAGTCGTCGGCCCCGGACTCGAGGCCGACGACGACGTCGACGGTGTCGCTCTTGGCGGTGAGCATGACGATCGGTACGCCGGACTCGGCGCGGATCTCCTTGCAGACGTCGATGCCGTCCTTGCCGGGCAGCATCAGGTCGAGCAGGACCACGTCGGGCTTGTAGTCGCGGAACTCCTCGAGCGCACGGTCACCCGAGGGGCACACGCGCGAGTCGAAGCCCTCGTTGCGGAGCACGATGGTGAGCATCTCGGACAGGGCCGCGTCGTCGTCGACGACGAGGACCTTGCCTCGCGCTGTCGCCTCCGTGTGCACCAATCGCTCCACCATCGTCGTCATCCCTCCCCCGGTGCGTCTGCCGACGACCGTACCCGCGGTTCCGGCACGCGCGCGCCGGAACCGCGTCGGTCGTGCCTCAGTACCGGTAGTGCTCCGACTTGTACGGGCCCTCCACCGGCACGCCGAGGTACTCGGCCTGCTCGTCGGTGAGCTGGGTGAGCTTCACACCGAGCGCCTCGAGGTGCAGCCGGGCGACCTCCTCGTCGAGGTGCTTGGGCAGCACGTAGACGCCGGTGGGGTACTCGTCGGTCTTCGTGAACAGCTCGATCTGCGCGAGCACCTGGTTGGTGAAGGAGTTCGACATCACGAACGACGGGTGGCCGGTCGCGTTGCCGAGGTTCATCAGCCGGCCCTCGGAGAGCACGATGATGCTGTTGCCCTCGGGGAAGGTCCACACGTCGACCTGCGGCTTGACGTTCTTGCGCGTCGCGACGCCCGGCGCCTCGAGGCCGGCCATGTCGATCTCGTTGTCGAAGTGCCCGATGTTGCCGATGATCGCGTTGTGCTTCATCCGCCGCATCTGGTCGACGGTGACGACGTCCTTGTTGCCGGTGGCCGTGATGATGATGTCGGCGATCGGCAGGCACTCCTCGAGCGTGGAGACCTGGTAGCCGTCCATGGCGGCCTGCAGCGCGCAGATCGGGTCGATCTCGGTGACGATGACCCGGGCGCCCTGGCCGCGCAGTGACTCGGCGCAGCCCTTGCCGACGTCGCCGTACCCGCACACGACCGCGACCTTGCCGCCGATGAGTACGTCGGTGGCGCGGTTGATGCCGTCGATCAGGGAGTGGCGGCAGCCGTACTTGTTGTCGAACTTCGACTTGGTGACCGAGTCGTTGACGTTGATGCCCGGGAAGAGCAGCGACCCTTCCTTCATCATCTCGTAGAGCCGGTGGACACCGGTCGTGGTCTCCTCGGTGACGCCCTTGATCTCGTTGGCGACCTGGGTCCAGCGGTTCGGGTCCTCGGCGAGCGAGGCGTTGAGCACCTCGAAGACCACGCGCTGCTCGGTGCTCTTGGCCGTGGCGGGGTCGGGCGCCTGGCCCTTCTTCTCGGCCTCGACACCGAGGTGCACGAGCAGGGTCGCGTCACCGCCGTCGTCGAGGATCATGTTGGCGCGCTGCTCGCCCGGCCACAGCAGGATCTGCTGCGTGCACCACCAGTACTCCTCCAGCGACTCGCCCTTCCAGGCGAAGACCGGGACGCCGCGCGGGTCCTCGGGGGTGCCGCCGTTCTCGGGGCGGCCGACGACGACCGCCGCGGCGGCGTGGTCCTGGGTCGAGAAGATGTTGCAGGACGCCCAGCGCACCTCGGCACCGAGCGCGGTCAGCGTCTCGATGAGCACGGCGGTCTGGATGGTCATGTGCAGCGAGCCGGCGATCCGCGCGCCGGCGAGGGGCTTGTCCTTGCCGTAGCGCTCGCGCATCGCCATCAGGCCGGGCATCTCGTGCTCGGCGAGCTCGATCTCGGCGCGGCCGTAGTCGGCCAGGCTCAGGTCGGCAACCTTGAAGTCCATGTGTGTTGGGTCCTCGGTACGTCGGGGAACTGCGTCCGCAGCGCGTCTGCGCTCCGTCGGGATCTCCCGCGGACAGCCCATCCAGCGTACCTGCGACGTACCGATGGCCCCGCCTCGGCGCTTCGCGGGCCGTCGTCCGCAGTGGCTAGTGCTTCTTCTTGCCGAACGGCAGCACGTGCATGACCGCGACGACGACCGCGCCGACGACGAGGCCGATGAGAGCCGAGGCCGCGGTGTTGACCAGCCAGGCGAGCGCGGCGCCGATGCCCTCGACTGCGTCGTGCACGGCCTCCTCGGCGTGGTGCACGAGGTCGTAGAGCGCGTGCCAGCCCAGGTCGTCGACACCGTTGAGCAGGATGTGGCCGCCCACCCAGAGCATGGCGGCAGTGCCGACGACGGAGATCACGGTCATCAGCCGCGGCATCGCGTGGACCAGGCCGCGGCCGAGCTTCTGCGCCCCGGCCGACTCGCGCTGCGCGAGGGCGAGGCCGGCGTCGTCCATCTTCACGATGGCCGCCACGACGCCGTACACGAGCAGCGTGATCGCGATGGCGACGACGATGAGGATGAGCGCCCGGGAGACGAACGGCTCCTCGGCGACCTCGTTGAGCGCGATCACCATGATCTCGGCGCTGAGGATGAAGTCGGTCCGGATCGCGCCCGACACCACGGTCTTCTCGGCCTCGGGGCCCTGCAACGCGGCCGGCTCGTCGTGGTCGTGGTGACCGCGGATGGCCCCCCAGACCTTCTCGAAGCCCTCGTAGCAGAGATAGGTGCCGCCGAGCATGAGCAACGGCGTGAGGGCCCATGGCAGGAACTGGCTGAGCAGCAAGGCCGCGGGCAGGATGAACAGCAGCTTGTTGCGGAGCGAGCCGATCGCGATCTTCTTGACGATCGGGAACTCGCGGTCGGCGGTGACGCCGCGGACGTACTGGGGGGTGACGGCCGTGTCGTCGACGACCACGCCCGCGGCCTTCACGCTGGCGCGTCCTGCGGCGGCTCCGACGTCGTCGACCGAGGCCGCGGCCATGCGGGCCAGCGCGGCGACGTCGTCGAGCAGGGCGAAGAGCCCGCCGCTCATCGGGAGGGCCTTGCGGTCGACATGGGAAACAGCCTAGTCACGGGGTCGCCGTACCCCTCGGTGGTGCGGACAGGCACGGACGCGTCAGATGCGGCCGAGGCCGAGCTGGACGTACGTCGCGGCCCAGGTGCCGGTGGCGAGCAGCGTCGCGTAGCGCGCGACGCCGTCACCCTCGTGCGCCTCGATCCGCTCGACGCGCACGTCGTGCTCCTGCGCCTCGGTGACGAGCCGGTCGCGCTGCTCGCGCACGGTCACGTCGTCGGAGCCGTCGTCGAGCAGGAGCAGCACCGGCCGCGGCTCGGCGCCGTCCCCCTCGTCGGCGAACGGGTCGGCGAACGGGTCGGCGAACGGGTCGGCGAACAGGTCGCGAGGACGCACCGCACGCAGCACCGGGAGCAGGTGCTCCGCGTCGCCGGCGAGGGCGGCACGCCCGCTCGCGCGGCGCAGCTGCTCGGAGATCCGGCGGGCCGCGCGTGCGGCGAGCACCGATCCTCCCCAGACCACCGGGGACCCGTCGGCGAGCGCGATCGCGAGCATCTTGGCGGGGTTGACGGAGAGGTCGCGGTACGGCGAGCAGGCGACCGAGACCTCGTCGAGCGCCGAGGCGACCGCTTCGGCGCTGGAGTGCGGCCCGAGGTCGAGCGCGGCGAGCAGCTCGAGCACGACGACGGCGCTCGCGAGCTGGTCACCGGCCGTGGTGGGCAGGACGGTGGTGTCGCGACCGACGGCGTGCTGCCCGACGAGCGAGGCCGGGTCGCAGGCCACGACCAGGCGGCAGCCGCGGCGGACGGCCTCGGCGACCGCGGAGGCGGCACCGGTGTCGCTGCCGTCGGGCGCCAGGACCACGACGAGGTCGAGGGCACCGGCCCAGCCGGGGAGGCCGGGGCCGGGCCAGGCGACGAACGGCACCGGGCACCACGGCTCGAGCACCGCGCGGAGCAGCCGCGAGTCGGGGCCGGCGGCCACCACGGCGCGCGGTCGCGCCTCGGCGCCCGCCTGCGCCACGGCGGCGGCGAGCGCCTCCGCGCAGGCACCGGCCTCGCGACGTACCCGGGAGCCTGCCTCCGCGAGCGGTCGCAGGTACGGGTCGGCCGCCGAGAGCGCCTCCTCGTCGTCGAGGCGGGTGTCGTCGAAGACCTCGGGCACCGGGGGCGCCTAGGCCTGCTGACCGGGGCGGCGCGCCTCGTCGACGAGCAGCACAGGGATGTCGTCGCGCACCGGGTAGGCGAGGCCGCAGCCGGAGCAGACGAGCTCCGAGGCCGCCTCGTCGGCCGCGAGCGTCCCGTGGCAGTCGGGGCAGACCACGATGTCGAGCAGGGCGGGGTCGAGGTTCATGGCTGCATTCTTGTGCATCAGTCGCGGATCCGCGCCAGCACCTCGTCGCGCAGGCGCGCCAGACCGTCGGCGTCGGCTGCCTCGGCGTTGAGGCGCAGCAGCGGCTCGGTGTTGGACGGCCGCACGTTGAACCACCAGTCGTCGTGGGTGACGGTCAGCCCGTCGAGGTGGTCGACGGTGACGCCGTCGCGGTCGGCGTACTCCTTCTCGATCGCGGCCATCACCGCGGCCGCGTCGTCGACGGTGGAGTTGATCTCGCCGGTGGCGTGGAAGCGGGTGTACCCGGCGAGGAGCTCCGAGAGCGGGCGGTCGGTCTCCGCGAGGGCGGCGAGCGCGTGCAGGGCGGCGAGCATGCCGGAGTCGGCGCGCCAGAAGTCGCGGAAGTAGAAGTGCCCGGAGTGCTCGCCGCCGAACACCGCGTCGGTCTCGGCCATCGTCGCCTTGATGAACGAGTGGCCGACGCGCGTGCGCACGGGCGTGCCGCCGCGCTCGGTGACGATCTGCGGCACGGCGCGGGACGTGATGAGGTTGTGGATCACCGTGGCGCCGGGCTCCTTGGCGAGCTCGCGCGCCGCGATGAGAGCCGTGAGCACCGAGGGGCTGACCAGCTCGCCGCGCTCGTCGACCAGGAAGCACCGGTCGGCGTCGCCGTCGAACGCGAGCCCGATGTCGGCGCCGGTCTCGCGGACCTTGGCCTGCAGGTCCGCGAGGTTGGCCGGCTCGATCGGGTTGGCCTCGTGGTTGGGGAAGGTGCCGTCGAGCTCGAAGTACATCGGGACGACGTCGACGTCGAGGCGCCCGAGCACGGCCGGTGCCGTGTGGCCGGCCATGCCGTTGCCGGCGTCGACCGCGACCTTGAGCCGTCGACCCTTCACCGGCGCGAGCGCGACCAGGTGTGCGGCGTACGCGTCGAGGACGTCGGTGCTGTCGATGGTGCCGGGCCGGTCGCCGTACGGCGGGAGGCCGCCGGCGGCGACGAGGTCGCGGATCTCGGCCAGGCCGGTGTCGAGGCCGACGGGCACGGCGTTGGCGCGGCACATCTTGATGCCGTTGTAGGCCGCGGGGTTGTGGCTCGCGGTGAACATCGCGCCGGGGCGGCCGAGGTCGCCGGAGGCGAAGTAGAGCTGGTCGGTCGACGCGAGGCCGATGAGCGTCACGCCGGCGCCGCGGGAGGCCGCGCCCTCGGCGAACGCCTGCGCCATGCCGGGCGACGACGGCCGCATGTCGTGCCCGACCACCACGCCGCGGTCCCGGCCCACCACCTCGACGAAGGCCGCACCGACGGCGCGTGCGAGGTCGTCGTCGACCTCGTCGCCGACGAGTCCGCGGACGTCGTACGCCTTGAAGACGCGGTGGACGTTGTCAGGGGTGCAGGTGCGACTCACCCGACGACCCTAACGAGCGGCCCAGTGACCGGCGCGCTGCGGTCAGTCGTCGTACGTCGGCACCGAGCGGAGGTGGCCGCGGCGGGTCTCGCGCTCGGGCGGCGCGGTCAGCGTGGTGCCGTGCGAGGTCGGCAGCCCGGTGGGCCGGGCCGGCTCCGCGGGAGGCAGCGGCCGGGCGGCCTCGCGGACGGCGTCGGCGAGCGCCAGGAGGTCGTCGGTGCTCGGCCCCGCGTCGGGCTCGGGCGCCAGCCGCAGCACCTCCCAGCCGCGGGGTGCGCTGAGCCGTTCGCTGTGCGTCTCGC
Organism: uncultured Nocardioides sp.; assembly: GCF_946885725.1. The sequence goes on along the minus strand of NZ_CAMPGZ010000012.1, from coordinate 29,736 downwards.
ACAGGTCGTAGGCGTGCGGCTCCGCGTACGTCGCCAGGGGTCCGAGGACCGCCGTCTGGTCGGAGTAGACGTAGGTCAGCGTCGCCGTCGCCGGGCGTCCGCACGCCGTCTTGGAGCATCGGCGGCTGGGACTCACGGGGCAGACGGTACCCGCTGGTCGAGCCGGTCACGACTAGGCTCGCTCAGGTGTCGTTCCCGCTCTCTCCCGTCGGCCCGCGACGCGGTCGGCGGCGCGACCTCCGGGGCCGTGGCCGTAGGGGTCCTGCGGTGCTGCCGGGGCCGCTGACGCCGCACGGCGTGCCCGCGATGTCGAGCCGGCGGGCGCAGTTCGACGAGCTGGTGCTCAGCGTCGTGCACGACCTCGAGGAGCGCTGGCGCGACGAGCTCGGGCTGGTGGAGTTCGCCGTCGAGGAGACACCGCTGATGCCCGACGACTGGTCGTCGACCACGGTGCCGCTGGCGTCGCTGGTGCGCGGGTCGGGCACGAGGCCGACCCGGCTGGTGCTGTTCCGCCGGCCGATCGAGCTGCGGTCGGAGACCCGCGACGACCTGGCCGCGATGGTGCTGACCGTGCTGGTCGAGCAGGTCTCCGAGCTGCTGGGCCGGCCGCCGGAGGAGATCGACCCGCGCTACGAGCCGGACGACGACTGACCTCTACGCGGCTGAGGGTGCCGGGCCGGCGGGCCGCGAGGCGGTCCACCACCACGCGAGCGCGACGACCGCGAGCACGCCGCTGAACAGGAACGGCGTCGCGAGGTCGATCGCGCCGGCCAGCCAGCCACCGAGCAGGGTGCCCACGCCGGCGGAGCTCAGCGTGACGACGCGGCCGGCGGCGGTGACCCGTCCGACCAGGCCCTCGGGCACGGAACGGTGGCGCAGCGACAGCGCGGCGACGTTGAAGAGCGCGAACCCGCCGCTGGTGATGACGGTGACGGCGACCGCCGCCCACAGCTCGGGTACGGCGACCAGCAGCACCGGCACGCCGGCGGTCACGACGATCGACCCGGCGAGCACCTCGCGGTGGCGCGTCACCGCTCCCCGACGTACCAGAAGGCGCTCGGCGGCCCACGACCCGACGAGCCCGCCCAGCGCGCCACTGGCGAGCAGCCAGCCGAAGCCGACCACGCCGAGGTCGAGCCGGTCGCGCACGAACAGCACGAAGATCGAGAACCACGCGGCGTCGGCGGCGGCGACGAGCGCACCCACGCCGGTGAGCGTGCGCAGCAGGCGGTGGCCGGCGAGCCAGCGCAGCCCGGCGCGGACGCCGTCCTCGACCTCGGCTGCGGGCCTCTCGCGGGAGGTCAGGAGCCCGGCGCTGAGCGGTACCGAGAGCAGCAGCATCAAGGCCAGCGCCAGGGCTCCCCCGTTGGCGGCGAACGGCAGCGCCGCCCCGACCGCGAACAGCGCGGCACCGACCGGTGGGCCGACGAACTCGTTGCCGACGATCTCGCCCGCAACCAGGCGGCTGTTGGCGCGCTCGAGCAGCGGCGCCGCGACCAGCCGCGGGATCGTGCTCTGCGCGGCGGTGTCGCGCACGGTCTCGCCGACGCCGAGCACGACGGCCGCCGCGACCACCAGCGCGATGCCGGCCCAGCCGAGCGCGATCCCAGCGACGAGTACCCCGAGGACGACCGTGCGCAGGGCGTCTGCGGTGACGAGTAGCCGCCTGGACGGGAACCGGTCCGCCCACGACCCGGCCATCAGCCCGAACAGCAGCCACGGCAGGAACTGTGCGGCGGCGACGGTCGCGACCGCGAGCGGGTCGTCCGTCAGCGACGCCGCCAGCAGCGGGAACGCCGCCAGCCGGATCCCGTCACCGATGTTGGCCAGGAACGTCGCGCCCCAGAACCGCCAGAACCCGCCCGTCAGCCGTGCCTGCTCCACGGCGGCACACTAGACCCCGTTTTCCACAGAGCAGCCCACGCGTTCCTGGCGGATCCCACGTGAAGTTTCGGCCCGGTTGCGACGGGATCCCAGCAGATGGTGGTAAACCGACACCCCCCGCTCAGCGCGGACCCGGCACGACCTCGGGCAGCCGGACGCGGATCGGGACGGGCGTGAGCACGCTGCTGGCGAGGCCGGCGCCGCGGTCGTGGACGGCAGCTCCGAACAGCGCGCCCTCGACGGGACGCACCACGACGTACGCCGTGGCGCGGGAGGGGCGCCAGATGACAGTGGCGGTGGCGTCGACCGTGACCTCGTCGCGGCCGGTCGACTTGCCGCGGCGGTCGAAGCCCTCGACCTCGGCCTCGGCCGGCTCGGCGCCGGCCGTCAGCTGCAGGGTGGTGCGGCCGCCGGACACGACCGGGGCGACGGCGGGGCCGGTGAGCGGGGTCGCCATGTCGGCGTACGTCACGTCGTTGCGGGTCGCGGCGCGCATCGAGGCGAGCACCGGCACCTGGGCGCGCACGCGCAGCGCGACCGGCTCACCCTTGGGCAGCAGGTCGGCGAGGTCGAGCGTCTCCACCGTGCCCGGCGCGACGCTGAGGTCCTCGAGGCCGGTGGGCGTGAACGACCCGCCCTTACCGGCGACCTCGACCGAGACCAGTGCCTCGGAGTCGCCCGGGTTGCCGACGACGAGCGTGGCGGTGGACGGGTCGGCGGGTACGCCGGCGAGCCGGACCCGGCGGCTGGGGCGGGTGGCGTCGCCGACCCAGGCGAAGCCGACCGGTGCGGCCGGGCCGACGGCGTACCGGTCGGACGCGGCCACGGCCACCCGACCTCGCGACGCCTCCACGTTGACCATCAGCTCGGGGCTCTGCGGCGCCACATCGGCGAGCGAGACGGTCGTGGTCTCGCCGGGCGCGACGGTGACGCCGCGCGTGCCGATCGTGTCGACCGGGCCGTCGGGGCCGAAGACGTCGACGTCGACCACGGCCGGACCCGGGTCGAGGTTGGTCAGCACCAGCTCGGAGGTGTGGTCGAGGTCGGCACCGACACCGGTGAACCACCACGACGCCCGCGGCGTGACGCAGCTGCCGACCGCCGTCGCCGGCGTGGCACCGCCCCGGTGGTCGGTGCGGAACCCGAACAGTCCGGCCGCGCGCTCGCCGCGCCCGTCGAGGTACGGCCCGTCGGCGGCTTCGTCCAGCGGCGCCAGCTCCCCGCGCGCGAGGTCGAGGTCGCTCGGCTCGTCGCCGGGCAGGCCCGTGCCGAGCGAGCCGCCGTTCCCCAGCTCGGCGCCCTGGGCGTCGGTGGCCAGCAGCCCGGCGGACGCGGTGGCGCGCACGTCGCGCCCGGTGAGGTCGGGCAGGTCCGAGGTCGGGCAGGCGAGCTGGGTGCGGTCGACCAGCGCGCCCTCCGTGCCGCCCACGACGTCCTCCGGCTCCGGCCCGCGGGTGAGCAGAAGCGCCAGCGCGGCGACGAGCAGCAGCACGACGGGCGTGACCGCCCCGAGGTCGCGCGGCGTGCGGACCTTGGGCTTGGGGGCGGCGCGCCGGGCGGCGCGCTTGCCGGGGGTCGAGTCACTCATCGGCGCACCTGCCGGGTCGGGGCCGCCAGCACGACGACCACCAGGATGGCGATCCCCTGCACGGCCAGCAGCCAGGGACGGTACGGCGAGGACGGGGTCGGCGGTACGGCGGTGGCGGCGCCGGCGTCGACGAGCCAGGCTCGCGAGCCCGGGCGGACCGCGCTGCCCGGGGTGACGCCGCTGAGGCTGTCGAGGTTGCCGGAGAGGCGGATGTCGGCGACGGGCGGAGCGTAGATAGAGCCGATGCCGAGCCGGCCGAGCTCCTCCACGTCCTCCGGCTCCGGGGCCGAGACGAGCCGGGCGACCAGATCGGTGAGCTCGGCCTGGTCCTCGGCCCGCGGCAGCACGGTGTCGTCTCCGGTGCGCAGGCCGGGGCCGCGCAGGAGCAGGTGTGAGAAGCCCTCCCCGGGCCGGCCCTCGATGACGAGGACGCCGCGAGCGGGGTCGGTGACGGCGGTGTCCGTCATGTAGGTCGGTACCGGGTTGGCGGCACGCCGGGCCAGCGGCCCGTCGGAGCCTGCGAGCCCCCACCAGACCAGGCCGGCGATGGGGCCGAGCACCGCGACGATGACCACCAGCGCACCGACGGGCTGGCGCCAGCCGAAGGACGAGCGCGACAGGAGGGTGGCGATCCCGGTGCCGGCGATCGTGACGGCGCAGATCGCCGCACCCTGGGCCACGACGAGCGGGAATCCCAGCCACAGCGGCTGGGGCTGCACGCTGCTCTCGAGGTGGTGCGTCACCGCGGCGAGCGGGACGACCACGAGCAGCGCGACGACCAGGACGGACCAGCACCGGACGACCTGGCGCCGGGTGTCGGAACGGGCCAGCGAGAACACCGCCGCGAGGACGAGGCCGACGCCCAGCCACCACGGCGCATCACCGCCGGGACGCGCGAACAGCGCGGTCATCGGGGTGAGCGGCTCGGTGATGCGCGGCGCGGGCAGGCCCGCCTCGAACAGCCAGGACGCCGGGCCCTGGTGCACCCACGTCGGCACCGACCACGGCAGCAGCAGGACGAGCGCGACCAGCAACGGCGTGACGACCGGCAGCCACCCGCCGCGGCTCTCCGGGTGTGCCCGACGCGCCCCGGCGAAGGCGAGCACGGCCAGAGGCAGCGCGATGACGAGAGAGACGGGCACGAACGCCGCGAGCACGGCCAGCCACAGCGAGGTCCGGAACGCCGCGCGCCAGCGACGGTCGGGCGAGTGCCAGGGGGCCAGGTACGACGCCGAGTGCACCAGCCACGGCAGCACGATCGTGCCGACCACGGTGCCCAGCCGCCCCTGCTGGACGGCGCCGGTCAGCACCGGCAGCAGCGCGTAGGACACCGCCGCCCACAGCCGCGCGGCCGGCGAGTCGGTGAGACGGCCGAGCAGCCGGTGCGCTCCCACGAAGGCGAGCGGGACCGCCAACAGGAACAGCAGGTCGAGGACCAGCCCGGCGCGGCCGAAGAAGAGAGTGCCGAGCAGCGCGAGCGGCAGCACGTACGGCCCCGCGGGCGCCGCCGAGCCGGTGCCGATCGCGTGACCGGACGACAGGTAGAGCCGCCACCAGTCGGTCGCGCCGTCGGGTGCCGGCAGGAGCGCGCCTCCGGAGAGCGCGCCACCCCCGATGAGGCCTCGGTTCGCCACGAACGACAGCACGACCAGCGCGAGCAGCACGCCGGCGTACGGACTGCGCAGCACCCGGGCCAGGAAACCGGTGTCCTCCGGCAGGTTCTGCGCCTCGGCCGGGACCGGCCCGGTCTCCCCCGCCTCCGCCGTGCGCACCCGCGCCCGGCGCGCGGCGGACACGTCGGAGGCGTGGCTGGTGAGCGCGGCGGCGACGTCGGAGAGGAAGTCGAGGCCGTGCCGGTAGGGCAGCCAGGCGGGCGCGAGCAGGTGCTTGACGTCGCCGTGCCCGACGGTCGCCGTACGGCGTCGCTCCCGACGTGCGGCGAGGATGCGCAGCGGCCGGGCATAGACCCGAACCAGGGCCGAGAGCTCGTCACGCGCCTCACCCGGCGACCTCACCAGCAGGAAGCCGAGCATGCGCACGAACGAGCCGAGCATCAGCCGCAGCCAGAGGAACGGCAGCCACTTGCCGGAGGTGTTGGCCAGCAGCGTGTAAAGGGCAGCCTGCCGCTCGTTGCGGTGGAAGTGCCGCCCGGTCAGCTCGGTCTTGCGGACGCCGCGGTGGGCCGCCTCCACGTGGAAGACGACGGCCTCGGGTACGACGAGCGTGCGGTGCCCGGCACGCGCGGCGCGCCAGCCGAAGTCGACGTCGTTGCCGAACATCGGCAGCCGCTCGTCGAAGCCCAGCCTCTCGAGCACGGACCGACGCACCAGCATCCCGGCGCTGTTGACCGCGAGTACGTCGCGGCGCCGGTCGTGCTGACCCTGGTCGTACTCGCCGCGCTCCAGGCCGGTCTCGCGCCGGCCGGTGCCGCTGATGGTGACGCCGACCTCGAGCAGGCGGCGCAGCGACGGCCACTCGCGGAGCTTCGGCCCCAGCACGTCGACAGTCGGCTGCTCGGCCGCGGCGGTGAGCAGCACCTCGAGCGCGTCGGGAGCGGGGGCGCTGTCGTCGTGCAGCAGCCAGATCCAGGGGTCCTCACCGGGCGCAGGGTCCGGGAGGGCGGCGAGGCCGCGCGCGACCGCGGCGCCGAAGGAGGTGTGAGCCGGGGCGGTGACGAAGCCGTCGTTGCCGAGCCGGCGGTGGAGGAGGTCGACGCTGCCGTCGGACGAGCCGGTGTCGACGGCGAACACGGTGTCGGGGCGGCGGGTCTGCGCGGCCACCGCGTCGAGCACCGTCTCGAGCCAGCGGGACCCGTCGTGGCTCACCACGAGCACGCTCACATGCGTGCTCGTCAGGTCCTCCACCGCGGTCGCCACGGCGCTCAACCCTAGGGGGTGGGCCCGAGCAACCGAGAATCGTCAGGTCGTCAGATCCGACACACACGCGGCAGCACCGGCGTACCCGCCTCAAACGGACGCGACAGTCTCACCGTCGTGCCGCCACCGAGGGTCGGACCGGATCAGACCGCGCGCTTCTTGAGCTTGCGGCGCTCCCGCTCCGACAGGCCGCCCCAGATGCCGAACCGCTCGTCGTGACCGAGTGCGTACTCCAGGCACTCGGACCGCACGTCACAGGTCAGACACACCCGCTTGGCCTCCCGCGTCGATCCACCCTTCTCAGGGAAGAACGCCTCGGGATCGGTCTGCGCGCACAGGGCGCGCTCCTGCCATCCCAGCTCCTCGGCGCTTCCATCGAGGAGAAACAGTTCTCGCACGATCCCGCCCTTTCGACCCGTGGACCCGAATGGGTCCAGCTCCACTCACCCGTCGACAATGACGCCGGAAACATCTCCCGTGATTCCGGGCCCGCAGGCCCAGCTCCGACGCCTTGCTGCCTCTCGTGTCGCCACGCTAGTGCCGGTCGTACCCGGGTGTCCCCGGAACAAACAACACTGTTGGAATTACACGTCTGTCGTACCAGGGAAGTCAAGCGAACGTCTGCTATAGGCACGTTCGGGGAGCAGGGTTGACCCGAACGGGCCATGGCCCCCGAACCGCTTTTCCTGACCCCTTTCTCACAAAGGAGATCCATGCCCGAGGACCCGCCGCCCGGCACCCGCGTCACCGTGCTGTCCGGAGGGGTCGGCGGCGCCCGGTTCCTGCAGGGCCTGCTGCAGCACCTCGCGACGCACGACCCCGCCGCCCAGGTCACCGTCGTCGCCAACACCGCCGACGACATCTGGTTGCACGGGCTCAAGGTCTGCCCCGACCTCGACACGGTCATGTACACACTCGGCGGCGGCATCGACGCCGGCCGCGGCTGGGGCCGAACCGACGAGACCTGGCACGCCAAGGAGGAGCTGGCGGCGTACGGCGTCGAGCCCACCTGGTTCGGGCTGGGCGACCGTGACCTCGCCACCCATCTGGTCCGCACGGAGATGCTCGACGCGGGCTACCCGCTGTCCGCGGTGACCAAGGCGCTGTGCCGGCGCTGGCAGCCCGGGGTGGAGCTGCTGCCGATGAGCGACGACCGTGTCGAGACGCACATCGTCATCGACGACACCGACGAGCCGTCGGGGCAACGAGCCGTGCACTTCCAGGAGTACTGGGTGCGTCTCGGCGCCCGGGTGCCCGCCCGGGCGGTCGTGCCGATCGGCCTGGACACCGCGACCGCCGCGCCCGGCGTCGTGGACGCGATCACCTCCGCCGACGTCGTCGTGCTGCCGCCGTCCAACCCGGTCGTCTCGATCGGCACGATCATCGGGGTCACCGAGATCCGCGACGCCCTGGCCGCGACCACGGCGCCGGTCGTCGGCCTCTCCCCCATCGTCGCCGGCACGCACGTGCGCGGGATGGCGGTGCAGCTGCTGACCGCGCTCGGCATCGACGTCAGCGCCGCCGGGGTCGCCGAGCACTACGGCGCCCGGCGCGACGGCGGGCTCCTCGACGGCTGGCTCGTCGACGAGCGCGACGCCGCCGAGGTCGCGCGGATCGAGGTCGCGGGCATCCCGTGTCGCGCCGTACCCCTGATGATGACCGACCACGACGCGACGGCCGCGATGGCCGCCGCTGCCTTCCGGCTGGTGGGCAGGTGACCGGCGGCGCGGTCGTCCTGCTGCCGGTCGAGGGCATCGGCGAGGTGACCGAGGGCGACGACCTCGCCGCCCTGCTGGTGACCGCGCTGGGTGAGGAGACGCCGCTGCGCGACGGCGACGTCGTGGTCGTGACCAGCAAGGTGGTGAGCAAGGCCGAGGGCCGCGTCCGGTACGACGACCGCGAGGCCGTCATCGCCGCGGAGACCGACCGCGTGGTGGCGGTCCGCGGCGGCACGCGCATCGTGCGCACCCACCACGGTCTGGTCCTCGCGGCCGCGGGAGTGGACGCGTCCAACGTCGCGAAGGGCAGCGTTCTCTCGCTCCCGGTCGACCCCGACGCGTCCGCGGTGCGCCTGCGGGAGGCGTTGCGCGACCGCACCTTCGCCAACGTGGCGGTGCTCGTCAGCGACACCGCGGGCCGTGCGTGGCGCACCGGGCAGACCGACATCGCGATCGGCGCGGCAGGGCTCGACGTGCTCGACGACCACGCCGGCCGCACAGACCCCTACGGCAACCCGCTGGCGGTCACCGCCCCGGCGGTCGCCGACGAGCTCGCGTCGGCGGCCGACCTGGTCAAGGGCAAGCTCAGCGCCCGCCCGGTCGCGGTCGTCCGCGGACTGGCGGGTCTGGTGCTGCCGCCCGGCGAGCACGGGCCTGGTGCCCGCGGGCTGGTGCGGGCTGAGGCCGGCGACATGTTCGGGCTGGGCGCCCGCGACGCGATCCAGGCGGCCGTCGACGCCGACCCGGCCGGGCTGCGCGGCGTCGGCGCGCCCGCGCCCGTGGACGTCCTGCTCGCTCGGCTCGGCGCGGTCGCGGGCTTCGCGGGCGAGGCGGTCGACGGTGGTGCACGCGTCCCGCTCCCCCATGACTCGGACCCGCGGGAGGCCGGCCGGCTCGAGGCGCGCCTCGCCGTGGCGGCGTACGGCCTCGGTTGGTCGGTCAGGAGCGTTGCGCCCACCTTTGTAGACTTCGCCCCGTCCGCGGCGCTCGCCGCAGCCGACGGCTGACCAGCCCACCAGCCCTGACACAGAACTGAGCCGAGACATCCCCATGGCCAAGACCACCAAGGACAAGGACCGCCGCGCAGTCGTCGAGGAGATGCGCAAGCAGCAGCAGCGCGCCGAGAAGCGTCGTACGCGCGTCATCTTCCTCGCCTGCGCGGTCGTCGCCCTCGCGATCATCGGTCTCGGCGCCTACCCGCTGATCAAGCAGGAGCAGGTCGCGGCGGGCGACCTGGAGACCATCGGGGCGTCGGCGAGTCAGGCGGGCTGCCAGGACATCGTCAAGAAGAACGCCGAGGGCAGCAACGACCACCGCGAGATCGGCAGCGCGATCGCCTACCCCGACTCGCCGCCGGCGTTCGGTCCGCACTACCCGCAGACCGCCGGCTTCGAGCGGAAGTTCTACTCGCAGTCCGACCGCCAGGAGCTGCCCTACTACGTGCACAACCTCGAGCACGGCTACAACCTGCTCTGGTACGACAAGACCGTCGCCGACAACGACGACCAGCTCGCCGCGGTCAAGGCGATCGCGAGCAAGTTCGAGGGCAACGACCTGACCGACAAGTTCATCGCGCTGCCCTGGACCGAGGAGGACGGCAAGCCGTTCCCCGACGGCGCGCACGTGGCGCTGACGCACTGGTACGCCGACCCGTCCGAGCCGACCAAGCAGGAGGGCGTGTGGCAGTACTGCGACGCCCCCAGCGGCGAGGTCGTCGCGAAGTTCGTCGAGGACTACCCCTACACCGACTCGCCCGAGCCCAACGCGATGTGACCCGCGCGGGCGACCGCCCGCGCGGCTGAGCGCTACACGAATCCCCCGGGAAGGGGTGGAGCGGTGCGCGACCTTCTCGGGGTCGCAGGCGTGGGCTTCGCGTCCGCACTCCTCCCGTTCGTCAACATCGAGACGCTGCTCGCCGTCCGTGCGGCGGTGAGCAGCGTCGAGCTGATGTGGGCGCTCGCTCTGGTGGCGGCGCTCGGGCAGATGGCCGGCAAGCTGGTCTGGTACTACCTCGGCGCGAACTCCCTGCACTGGCGCTGGGTGCGCCGCAAGGTCGAGCAGCCCAAGAACGCCGCCCGGCTGGAGCTGTGGCGCGCGCGGGTGCACGACCGGCCGGTGCTCACCGGCGTGCTGACGCTGGTGTCGGCCGCGGTCGGGATCCCGCCGTTCGCGGTCGTCTCGGTGCTGGCCGGCCAGCTGAGGATGAGCCTCTGGCTGTTCTGCTCGGTCGGCCTCGCCGGGCGGTGGATCCGCTTCCTCGCCGTGCTCGGCGGCGGTGACTGGCTGGGCGGCTGGCTCGCCCGCTGACGGCTACGCGCCGCCGGGAACGCGCGTGCCGGGCTCCACCGCGGCGTCCACGACCGCACCGTCGCCGACGGTGACACCTCGGAGCTCGACTCCCGCGCCGATGCGCGCGCCCGGTCCGACCACGCAGTCGAGCAGGTGTGCGCTGTCGCCCACGACGACGTCGCGCATCAGCACGCTGCCGTTGACGACCGCTTCCGTGCCCACCTGCACGCCTGCCGCGACCACGCTTCCCCCGTTGACAACGGCGTCGTTCCCGACGTGCGCGGTGTCGTCGATGCGAGCGCCGGTCGGCTCCGGGTCGACCGCCGGGCTGGGCGCGATCCCGAGCACGAGATCCCGCGAAGCGGCGACCAGCGCCTCGGGCGTCCCGACGTCGCGCCAGTAGGCGTTCTCGACGTACCCGACGACCAGCGCGCCGTCCTCGACGAGGCCGGGGAACGTCTCCCGCTCGACCGAGACGACCTTGCCCTCGGGGATGGAGTCGACGACGCGGCGACGGAAGACGTAGCAGCCGGCGTTGACCTGGCGGGTGACCGGGTTCTCGGACTTCTCGTGGAAGCCGGTGACGCGGCCCGCCTCGTCGGTCGGCACGCAGCCGAACGGCCGCGCGTCCTCGACCTCGACGAGGTGCAGCGAGACGTCGACCGTGCGGCCGTCGCGCGGCGTCTCGAAGTCGGCGAGCTGCTTGTCGAGGCGGTGGCCGGACAGCACGTCGCCGTTGAGCACGACGATCGCGGCCTCGGGGTCGTCGGTGAGCGCGCCGGCGACGTTGCGGATCGCCCCGCCGGTGCCGAGCGGCTCCTGCTCCTGCACGTAGCTCAGCCGCACGCCCCAGGCGCTGCCGTCGCCGAGGACGGGCTCGAAGAGGTCGGCGTGGTACGACGTCGCGAGCACGACGTGCTCGACGCCGGCCGCGGCCAGCCGGCTGATCTGGTGGGCGAGGAAGGGGACGCCGCCGACCTCGAGCAGGTGCTTGGGGCGGTGCGTGGTCAGCGGCAGCAGCCGCGTGCCGAATCCGCCCGCGACGATGACCGCCTCACGGGGACGTGGAGTGGAGGTGGGCGCGACGGGGCCGGACATGGGCGGCATCATGCCAGCCCGCTAGCGTGGCCCGGTGCCCGCCTCCACGTTTCCGGACGCCCTCGCCGAGCAGCTCCGCGGCGACCCCGGGCGGCCGCTCGTCACGTTCTACGACGACGCGACCGGCGAGCGCATCGAGCTCTCCGTGACCACCTACGCCAACTGGGTGGCGAAGACCGCCGGGCTGCTCCAGGACGAGCTCGGCCTGGAGCGCGGCGACCTCGTGCTGCTGGACCTGCCGACGCACTGGCACGGTCCGGTGTGGCTCGGCGCCGCGTGGTCCGTGGGCCTGCGCGTGACGACCGACCCGGTCCGGCGTACCGACGCGGACGTGGTTGTCTGCGGCCCCGACGGTGTGACGACGTATGCCGACATGGCCGGTCCCACTCCCGTCGTCGCGCTGTCGCTGCGCCCGCTGGGCGCGCCGTTCGCCGAGGCGCTGCCGCCCGGGGTGGTCGACTACGCCGCGGTCGTGCTCGGCCAGCCCGACGCGTTCGCCGCCTACGACCCGCCCAAGCCCGACGACGTCGCCTTCGAGGCCGACGGCACGAACCTCACGCAGGCCGACCTGCTCGCCACCGAGCCACTGCCCGGCCGGCTGCTGACGGACGTCAACCCCTGCACCCCCGACGGCCTCGACACCCTGCTCGCCCCGCTGCTCGGTGGCGGCGGCACGGTCTGGGTGCGCAATCCGGCCGACGACGGCTGGAACCGGCGCGCCGAGACCGAGCGCGCGACGGTCACCCGTCGAGGCCCCTGAGCCCTGCGGTTTGGTCCCCAACCGCAAGAATCGGACACGGAAACTTGCGGTCTGTGACCAATCGCTGAGGTGTCGTCAGCCGGCGAGGTCGAAGTTCTTGAACCCCGACGCGACGTACTGACGCTTGTCGAACGTCCCGCCCTTGAGCCCGGGCAGCAGCCACAGCACACCGGTCTTCCGCGCCCGGACCAGCACGTCCTTGCGCTTGTCGCCGTTGACGTCGCCGAGCGGGAGCGCCCAGTCGTACTGGTCGCTGGCGACCACGCGCGCCAGGTCCTTCGGGCCCTTCGCGGGGTAGCTGCTGCCGAAGCCGGTGCCGCCGTTGCCGGGGTAGATCCGCGCCGAGGCACCGGCCGGCTTGCCGGCCAGGTCTGGGTTGCCGTCTCCGGTCACGTCGCCGACGGCGCGCAGGTTGTCGATCGAGCCGAACCCCTCGCCGGCCAGGACCGGCGCGCCGAACCCGTCGGCGCCGTTGCCGGCACGCAGGTACAGGTTGCCGTCCGTGCCACGGGTGATCACGTCGGCGTTGCCGTCGCGGTTCCAGTCACCCACCGTCAGCACGAGGTCGGTGTCGGCGAACGTCGCGCCGGTGGGAACCACGGCCTCGAGCGGGCGGCCCTGCCGGTTGGCGAACTGGACGAGGTAGCCCTTCGAGTTCACCGCGGCCAGGTCGACGCCCGGTCCGTTGAGCTCGCCGACGGGCGTCAGCTGCCGCATGGCGGCGAACTTGGACCAGCCGCCGAACCGCTGGCCGAAGCCCTTGCGCCCGCCCTTGCTCGGGAAGACGAAGGTCCGCTTGGTCTTCTTGTGCCGCGCCAGCAGGTCGGGCTTGCCGTCGTTGTCGAGGTCGCCGAAGCCGGCGAGCACGGAGTAGCTCGACCAGCTCCCGTTCATCTTGTGGGCGTTCTTCTTCAGCGTGCCCGTGCCGTCGCCGCGGAACAGCCACAGCTTGCCGGCGGCGTCGCGGGCGTACAGGTCGGCGGCACCGTCGCGATTGACATCGCCGGCCGCGATGACCCGCTTGTAGGTCCACGGGTTCGCGACGACCTTGGTCTTCTTGAACTTGCCGTTGCCCTTGCCGCGGAACAGCAGCAGCTTCTGCTTCTTGGCCTTCTTGCCGACGAGGTCGTTCTTGCCGTCACGGTCGAAGTCGCCGACCCCGACGAGCTGGACCATGTCCTTGAAGCGCTTGGTGGTCGCGACCGCGGTGACGTGGCCGGCGCCGTCACCCTTGTAGAACGTGGTCACGCCGGTCTTCTTGTCGCGCGCCAGCACGTCGGCGAGGCCGTCGCTGTCGAGGTCCCAGCTCCCGATCAGCTTGTCGACACCGCCGAAGCCGCCCGCCGCTCGCTTGGCGCCCTTGAAGCCGACCTGACCGCCGGTTCGTACGACGAACGCCTGCTGCGTCGTCTTGTCCCTGGCCACGAAGTCGGGCCAGGCGCTGCCGGAGATGTTGGTGTTCAGCGGGGTCGGCTTCACCGACGGCGGCGGAGGCTGCGGGGTGCTGGTCGCGGTCTGGTACGACGCCGCCGTGGTGCGGATCTGCGGCAGCTTGGCGTAGAGGTACTTGCCCGGGCAGGCCGTCGACCCGGCGTCGCGGTGGCCGTTGATCGCCTGGAACGTCCGGCCGTTGACGACCTGCTTGGTCGACGCGGCGTTGACGCCGTGAAGCGCGAGCTTCCACGCGAAGAGCCGTCCGTACGCGTCGAGCATGACCGAGGCTGGCTGCGCGGTCTCGAAGTTGCCGATGGCCGACATCGCGAACGACGACTCGTTGTAGTTCAGTGTGTGCGCGCCGACGACCGGCTTGTCCACCCCGCCGTACCGGCCCTCCCAGATCCTTCCGAACCGGTCGACGAGGAAGTTGTAGCCGATGTCGCTCCAGCCGCGTGACTGCGTGTGGTACGCGTAGATGCCGCGGATGATCGCCGGCACCTGCTCGGCGCTGTAGTTGTTCGCGTTGACCGTGTGGTGCACGAAGCCGGCGGTGATCTTGCCGTAGCGCAGCGAGCCCTTGTCGCGCATCCGCTCGTCCGCGCCCCACTGCGCACGCGAGAAGATCTCGGGCTTCGGTGCGCTCAGCGTCGCCGCGGGCACGATGGCCGGGTCGGTCGGCACCGGGTTGGCCGGGTCGGTCGGAGCAGCCGGGTCGGTCGGGGTCGCCGGCGGCGGTGCGGCCGGGTCGGTCGGGGTCGCCGGGATCGTCCCGGTCGACGCGCTGCTCAGGGTCGCGGCGGACTCGAGGCGCGCTGTGTCGATGGCCGGCTTCTCACGCTCCGGCGCCACGGTCTCGCCCGGGTCGATGATCGCCAGTCGCATGTCCGCGGGCAGCTTGTCCTCGCTCGTCACGCGCACCTGGACGTCGTCGACGTCGCCGACGACCACGGGGTCGGTGCCCGCGCGGTAGTCCTCGAAGCTCGCCGGGTCAGGGCCGTGGTCCTCGTCGTGGTGCATGTCCTGCCACCGCGACCACACGCCGTCCTTCAGCGTGCGCACCTCGATCTCGATCGCGTCGCTGTCGACCTCGTCGTCGCCCTCCCACGTCACGCCGACGGAGCCGAACCCGGTGACCTCCTCGACCCCGGTCGCCGCGCTCGCGTCGCTCTGCTGCTGCGGCGCGACCGTCTCCGACGCCCGCGCGGTCCAGCGGGCGAGCCCGTCGCCCTCGATCGCCTGCTTGCGCGCCGCGCCGGACTCCGCCTTGGTCCGGGTCAGCCGCACCTCGCGCACGTCCGGCTCCACCGGCTCCGAGGCGACCAGCGCGGCCGGCGCGGGGGCGGGTACGGCGGGACCGGCGGCCACGCTCTCGCCTCCTGGCGACGGCGCGACGATGTCCAGGTCCACCACCCCGGCGGACGACACCGCGACGGCGCCCACCACCGCGCAGGCGAGGACGTGCTGGCAGACCAGCACGAAGCGGTGTCGATTGAGACTCATCAGCGGCTCTCCAGCGGGGCTTGTTTCACACGAGTGATCAACTTTCACACCCGTTACTTGAGACCCGCAATAGGTTCCGTTGAACTACAAACTTGTAATTCATCGGGAGGTGTCGGGATCATCGAATCCCCTGCCATACAAGGGGAATCGGCGCCGCGAACCGCAACCTGAACCCTGCCGCAGCACGCTATGTGATTCACCGGCAACACGCCGCGGAACTCCGACGTTCACCGCCCGCCGAAGGGTCACTTGTGACGCGACACGCCGCCCACGAGCCTGAATAATTGACCCCTCGGCGATGGGCCCGTCAGGGGCTGACGGGTCTGGACGGCGACGGCGAGACCGAGCCGCAGGAGAACGCGCCAACTCCCCCACCGACGCGCCCGGCTCACCCGTGCGCCGGAGGGCGGGAGCGGGCGGCGCCGACCGTGGCGGGCTTGGCGGGAGGCCGAGCGGCAGCGAGGCTGGTTGGCCGGATCAAGCCGTCAGGGCCGTCGGGCGGACGCGCTCAGGCGACCCCGAGAGGACCCCGGCGAGGGGTCACTTTTGGTGCGGCACGCCGCCCACGAGCCTGATTTAGTGACCCCTCGGCGTCCTGGCCCAACGGGCCTCAGACATCAGAACCGAGCTCCTCGTCCTGCGCCTCTTCGCTGCTGACGTCGTCCTCGGTGTCGTCGTAGTGGAGGAAGCGGATGCCGTCGTCGACGGGGCCGTCGAAGGCCTTGCGACCCTTCTCCAGGACGATGACGCGGTCGCACATCTTCCGGACGGAGCCGGCGGCGTGGGAGACGTAGAAGAGCGTGCGGCCGCTCTCCCGGATCTCCTTCATCTTCTCCATGCACTTCTTCTTGAAGGGCTTGTCGCCGACGGCGAGGACCTCGTCGACGAGGAAGATGTCGGAGTCGGTGTGCACGGCGACGGCGAACCCGAGACGCGCGAACATGCCCGAGGAGTAGTGGCCGACCGGGGTGTCGAGGAAGCGGCCGATGTCGGCGAACTCGACGATGTCGTCGAACCGCGCCTTGGTCTCCTTCTCGCTCATCCCGAGGATCGCGGCGTTGAGGAAGACGTTGTCGCGGCCGGTGAGCTGCGGGTGGAAGCCGGCGCCGGTGGCGATCAGGCCGGCGATCCGGCCGCGGGTCAGCACCCGGCCGGCGTCGGGCACCATCACGCCGTTGATGAGCTTGAGCAGCGTGGACTTCCCGGAGCCGTTGAGCCCCATCAGCCCGATCGACTCACCCTGCTCGACG
Organism: uncultured Nocardioides sp.; assembly: GCF_946885725.1. The sequence continues at coordinate 13,336 of NZ_CAMPGZ010000012.1, read as the reverse complement.
GTGAAGGAGACGTCGTCGACGGCGAGGAAGCTGTCGCTGATCTGCTGCCCGCGCAGGCGCGCGATCGACATCTGCTTGATGGTGCGGTGGTAGCGCATGGTGAAGCGCTTCGACACGTGGTCGACGACGATGGACTTGGTCATGCGCTAGAGCCGCTCCGGGAACTTCCGCTCCAGCCGGGTGAACACCAGCTGGGCGATCAACAGGAAGACGAGGCAGGCCGCGAGCTGGATCAGGCCTCGCGTGAACAGCCAGTCGGGCATGTGGATGAGGGCGGTCTGCTCCGGGTCCTCGGTGACGCCGACCCAGAAGCAGCGCTGGATGAGCAGCACCGCTTCGGCGAGCGGGTTGGCGAGGTAGAGATTGACGTACTCGGCGCCGAACCGCGACGCGACCAGTGTGAACGGGTAGATCATCGGCACCGCCAGGTGCACGAAGTTCGTCAGCGTCTGCACGATGTTGGAAAAGTCGCGCGCGAACACGTTGGCCGCGCTGAACAGCAGCGCGAGCGACGTGCCCATGACGGCCACGATCGCGAAGCCGAGCAGGCCGGCCAGGAAGCCGGGCAGGTCCGGCGACCACCCGACGAGCATGCAGACGCTCACGAGGATGATCAGCTGCGGGATGATGTGGTACGCCGACACGAGCATCGAGGCGACCGGGAACATCTCCCGCGGCATCGCCATCTTCTTCACGATCGACGAGTTCCGCATGATCGAGCGCGTGCCGGCGGTGAACGTCTCGGTGAAGTAGTGGACGAACACCATGCCGGCGAACATGTGGATGCCGAAGTACTCCACGCCGCGGTCGAGGCCCATGACCAGACCGATGACGAAGTAGTACATGACGAACCGCGTCGCCGGCTGCACGTACGACCAGAGCAGGCCGAGCACCGAGCCCTGGTAGCGCGCCTGGATCTCGCGGCGTACCAGCAGCTTGAGGATGTAGCGGTGCCGGAAGACGTCGACGAGCCCGCCCTGGGGCGCGGGCGACCGCATCCCCGCGGTGTCGTCCTCCGGCCCCTCGGTGCGGTCGCGGTCCACGATGGCGGTCATCAGGTGTCTCGCGCCTCGGGGGCCGTGGCCTCGAAGGTCTTGTGCCACGCCTCCGGCGAGGTGATGTCCGGCAGCGCCTCGCGGTAGCGCTTGGCCAGCTGCGGCCACTCGCGGTGCAGGCGCTGGTGGATGTCGATCGTGCGCGCGAGCAGGCTCTTGAACTCGTCCTGGTCGCGCTTGTACCAGGCGGAGCTGGTGCCGTCGGGCATCGAGACGACCACGGAGTCGAACTGCGCGATCATCCACCACTTGGCGTCCATCGCGGCCAGCCGCGCCTCGGGGTACTTCTTGGCGAGGTCGCGGATCGGCCGCGCCTGGCGCACGCCGGAGGTGGCGGCCGAGACGAGCTGGCCGATGCGGCCCTTGGGCAGCGTCGGGTCCTGGCCGCGCTTCGGCGGCTTCTTGCGCTTGACCTCCGGGAACGCGTCGGGGTCGGCCTGGGTGCGGGCGTCGTCGTACTGCTGCCGCAGCGCGCGCAGCTCGCCCAGCTTCGTGCCGAGCTCGGCGTGCAGCCGCTCCGGCCCCGCGAGCACGTCCTCGAGCGCGCGGTGCCGGAGCTCGGCGGTGGAGTACTGCATCGAGAACAGGTGCTTGATCTGGTGGTTGAAGCTCTCGCGCACGACGCGACCGCCGTGCTCGTAGGGCGAGTGCAGCAGCGCGGCGATGGTGCGGTTGCGCTGGTGGAAGTAGGACTGCCAGTCGAGGGCGTCGTTCTTGTCCGTCCACGGCACGTGCCACACGGCCGCACCGGGCAGCGTCACGGTCGGGTAGCCGTGCTCGCGGGCACGCACGCCGAACTCGGAGTCGTCCCACTTGATGAACAGCGGCAGGCTCAGGCCGACCTCACGCAGCACCTGCGTCGGGATCAGGCACATGAACCAGCCGTTGAAGTCGACGTCGATGCGCCGGTGCAGCCACCGCGCCGAGCGCAGGTTGCGGCCGGCGAAGTCCCAGTCGGTCTCGACCGTGGGCGGCGACATCCACCAGAACCGGTAGGGGTTGATGATCTCGCCGAAGCTGTGCAGCCGCGAGCGGGCGTAGAGGCTGAACATGTGCCCGCCGACGATGGTCGGCTTGCGGCACAGGTCGCCGAACGTCACCGCGCGGACGATGCTCTCCGGCTCGCAGACGACGTCGTCGTCCATGCACATCATGTACGTCGACTTGCCGGCCTCGAGCGTCTCGAGCTGTGCCCGGGCGTAGCCGCCCGAGCCGCCGAGGTTCGCCTGCTCGATGATGCGGAGCTTGTCGCCCAGGGCGTCCCGGGCGCGGCCGAAGCCGGGGTCGTCGGCGACCTTCTGGGTGCCCTGCTCGGCGACGATCACCTCGTCGAGCACCGACTGCACGTCGGCGTCCTCGCCGATCTGGGCGAGCAGCTTGGCGCAGAAGTCCGGCCGGTTCATCGTGGTGATGCCGATGGACACCGAGCCGGGCTCGGCGCGGTCGGCCGGCACCTCGGCGACCCAGGAGGCCTCCTCGAGGGTGGCGCCGTCGGGACCGGCCACGATGTCGAACCAGTACCAGCCGCCGTCGCCGAACGGCGCGAGCGAGAGGTCGAACGAGAAGTCGTCGGAGTCGCCCTCGACGATCGCCGAGTCCACGCGCTGCGCGCGGCCGTTGGGCATCGAGCGGTAGACGATCACCGACGCCTCGGGGCCGGTCACGCGGACGTTGAGCGTGACGGACTGGACGACGGTCCACATCCGCCAGTAGGACGCCGCGAAGCCGTTGAAGTAGGTGCCGAACGACGCGCGCTGGTTCTCGGCGACCTGGTAGCGGTGCCGGCCCAGGACCGCGTGCGGGTCGGGCTCCACCTGCGCGTTGGGCTCGGTGGGCGGCAGCTTGCCGCGCTGGGTCAGCGTCAGCCCGCTCTTGTCGACGTCGAGCTGCGGGCGGTCGAGGTCGACGTACAGCGGGAGTACGTCGTGGTCACGGTCGGCCGGCAGGACGACGCGCTGCAGGACGCGGCGCACGGTCGTCTTCGCGGGCTTCGTCTCGGTCTGGGTCGCGGTCACGCGTCCACGCCTCCGCTCTCGAGGGTCTCGCCGGACTGGAAGTGCGGCTTGAGCTTGTTGTCGTACATGGACAGCGCGGATCCGATCGCCATGTGCATGTCGAGGTACTTGTAGGTACCCAACCGACCGCCGAACAGCACCATCGGCTCCTTGGCCGCGAGCTCGCGGTAGCGCAGCAGCCGCTCGCGGTCCTCGGCGGTGTTGATCGGGTAGTAGGGCTCGTCGCCCTCCTCCGCGAACCGGCTGTACTCGTGGACGATCACGGTCTTGCCGGGCAGGTGGGTCTTCTCCCGCTCGGGGTGGAAGTGCTTGAACTCGATGATCCGCGTGAACGGCACGTCGATGTCGTTGTAGTTGATGACGCCCGTGCCCTGGAAGTCGTCGGTGTCCTCGACCGACTCCTCGAGGTCGACGGTGCGCCACGACAGCCGGCCCTCGGAGTTGCCGAAGTACTCGTCGACCGGGCCGGTGTAGACGATCGGGACCTTGCCGAGGTACTCGTCGCGGTGGTCGAAGAAGTCGGTCTCGAGCCGCACCTCGATGTTCGGGTGGTCGGCCATCTTCGTCAGCCAGGCGGTGTAGCCGTCGACCGGCAGGCCTTCGTACTTGTCGTTGAACCAGCGGTTGTCGAACGTGTAGCGCACCGGCAGCCGCGTGATGATGTCGGCGCTGAGCTTCTTCGGGTCGGTCTGCCACTGCTTGGCGGTGTAGCCCTTGATGAACGCCTCGTAGAGCGGGCGGCCGATCAGGCTGATCGCCTTCTCCTCGAGGTTCGTGGCGTCCTCGGTGTTGATCTCGCTGGCCTGCTCCTTGATCAGCGCGCGCGCCTCGTCGGGGGTGTGCGACTTGCCGAAGAACTGGTTGATCAGGCCGAGGTTCATCGGCAGGGAGTAGACCTGCCCCTGGTACTTGCCGAAAACGCGGTGCTTGTAGTCGGTGAACGACGTGAACCGGTTGACGTACTCCCACACCCGCTCGTTGGAGGTGTGGAACAGATGGGCGCCGTACTTGTGCACCTCGATGTTGGTCGTGGGCTCGCGCTCGGAGTAGGCGTTGCCGCCGAGGTGGTGGCGCCTCTCCAGCACGAGCACGCGCAGGCCCAGCTCGGAGGCGCAGCGCTCGGCGATCGTCAAGCCGAAGAAGCCGGAGCCGACGACGACCAGGTCAGGGTTCAACACAGAGGATCCACGTTTCTGTCGGAATCGGGTGGTCTGGCAAGTCAACGAGCCCCCGGAAGTCTACCGGCCGGGGCTCCCCCCTCCTCGTTCCCGTGGGCGGCCCCCGGGACCGCGTGATCCCCGCCACGGTTGGCGATCAGCGCGCGGTACGCCGTACGTCGGATCGCTTCCGGAACCAGCCGGTAGCCGCCCCGGACGACGACGTTGCGGACGTACTCCCGCCGCGTGGTGATGCCCAGGTCGCGGAACCGGCGCTGCAGCGCCAGCTCGGACCTGAGCAGGCCGGTGCCGCCCCGTCGAGCGTAGGCACCCGCGCCCACACGGTAGTTCACCAGCGGCTCGGCGATGTTGGCCGGCCGGGCGCCGGCCTCGATCATCCGGGTGAACAGCAGGTAGTCCTCCATCAGCGCCATGTCGGTGTAGCCGCCGGCCGCCTGCACCGCCGACTTCCGGTAGACGACCGTCGGGTGGTTGAACGGGTCGCGGAACCGGATGACGCGACGGATCTCCTCGGGGCTGGTGGGCGGCGTGCGGCGCCCGACGACGTCGCCGACGTGCTCGCCGAACTCGGTCAGCCCGGAACCGACGATGTCCGCGCCGGCCTCGATCAGCGGCAGCTGCTTGGCGAAGCGCTCGGGGACGCTGACGTCGTCGGCGTCCATGCGGGCGACGATCTCGTAGCGGCACGCCTGCAGCCCGCGGTCGAGCGCCGGGCCGAGGCCGAGGTTGGCGTCGATCAGCACGTGCCGCACCGGCACCGGGCTGGTCTCGGCCAGGTGCGCGATCTCGGCGGCGAGCTCGGGCGGCACCGGGCCGTCCTGCACCAGCACGACCTCGGCGGGTGGCCGGGTCTGCTGCTGCACGCTGCTGTGGAACGCCTCGCGCAGGAAGGCCGGGTCGTCGTTGGCGTACGTCGACACCAGCAGGGAGAACGGCTGCCCCGGCGGCAGCACCCGCGGCGCCTCCGCGCGCAGCTCGCGCGACCACCCCGCGGCGGCGAGCACCTCGTCGTTGGGGCGGGGGCTGGTGAACAGGCCGGTGCGCAGGCCGCGGACCAGCCCGCGGCGCAGGACCGCCCGGTCCGAGGAGGCCGCGAACGTCCGCGCCCAGCGCCGCAGCGTCGCGCCGCCGTACACCGCCTTCTCGGGCAGCGACAGGGACCGGCTGCGGGTGAACATCCAGACCTTGTTGCGGACCTCGTAGAAGAACCGCTCCCCCGGGTCGGCGTCCGTCGACCCGAACACCTTGGTCCTGTGCTCGACGACGCTGGCCGGGACGGAGAGGCCGACGTTGCCGCGGATCAGCCGGGTGGAGTACTCGAAGTCGTCGTTCCACAGGAAGTAGTCGGCGACAGGCAGGCCGCGGTCGCGCACGACCTGCGCGTCGCACATGATCGACACGAACGACGCCGACCGGACCGGCACGCAGCCGATCGCCGCCGCGGCCCGCCGCTCGGCCCGCGAGGCACCGGGCTTGGACCGGGGAGTGTTCATCGGGTGGTCGCGACCGTCGGTCCAGACCACCCGGCTGGCCAGCAGGGCCGGCCGCTTCCTCGCGGAGTACGACGTCCAGGCCCGGACGAGCTCGGCGGCCGCCGTACGCGTAGGCACGGTGTCGTCGTCGAGGAGCCAGACCAGATCCGGGTCGTGGGTGAGCGCGCGCTCCAGCCCGGCCGCGAAGCCGCCGGCGCCGCCGGTGTTGCTGGTCAGCGTCACGACGTCCCAGCGCTCGCGCTTGGGGGACTCGGCGGTCAGCCAGTCGGTGGTGCCGTCGGTGCTCGCGTTGTCCACGACGACCACCCGCGCCGGTGGGTGCGTCTGGTCGTCGAGCGCGGCCAGCGACTCCTCGAGGAGGTCCCGCCGGTTCCACGTCACGACGACGGCGACGACCCGGGTGTCCACCCGCGCGACCCTACCGACGCGTGGTCAGCAGGCCGAGGAGAGGTCGTCGGCGCTGTTGGCGGCGTACCCCTCGGAGTAGCTGCCGATGGCGCCGCCCACGGTCGACGAGCCTGCGCGGGAGAAGCCCTTGCGCTTGCGCGGCTTGTCGGCCTTGCTCTTGCCGCCGTCACCCTCGGACTTCTCGATGGCCCGCTCGACCATCGCGTGGATCTTGTCGATGTCCGGGTTGCCGGTGTTGATCTTCGGCGGCACGAACGACACCGAGCTGATCGGCTGGCTGCGCGCCTTCATCGCCAGCTCCGCGAACGTGCCGAGCTCGGACGCCGGAAGGTTGGTGGTGATGAGCTGCTCGCTCGCCGCGGCGATGTCCTCGAACTTCGTGACGACCGTGCGCGGGGAGAGTTGCTGCAGCATCGCGTTCATCACGCACTTCTGCCGGGCCATCCGCGAGTAGTCGTCGGCGCTCTCGCGTGAGCGGGCGAACCACAGCGTCTGGAAGCCGTTGAGCCGCTGCACGCCGGGCTCGATGTAGCCGGTGACGGGTCCGCCGACGCCGCCGATCGGGATCCGGTCGCGGACGTTGAGCTCGAGACCACCGACGGCTTGGACCAGGCTGCGGAAGCCCTGGAGGTTGACCATCGCGTAGTAGTTGATCTTCAGGCCGGTGATGCCCTCGACGCCCTCGATGGTCGCCGCGACGCCGGGGTTGTCCTCGCCGGGGAACAGCGCCTTGTTGTCCTGCGCCCAGGTGGCCAGGCTGTTCAGCTCGCACTCGGGGCCGCAGTCGTAGCCGTCCGGGAACTGCTCGGCCATCACCGAGCCCTCGGGGAACGGGAAGTTCGTCATGTTGCGCGGCAGCCCGAACAGGATCGCGCGGCCGGTCTCCTGGTCGATGCTGGCCACCGAGATGCTGTCGGGCCGCAGGCCCCAGCGGTCCTGGCCGGAGTCGCCCCCGAGCAGCAGGATGTTGTAGCGGCCGTGGGTCGCGTCGCTCACCACCCCGTCGCCGAACATCGCGGCGACGAAGCCGCGCTGAACCGCGACGACGTGCGAGGCGAACAGCAGCCCGCCGGCGACCGAGAAGCACAGCACGCCGTTGAGCCCGACCATCGCGAGCCGCTGCTTGCGCATCAGCTCCAGCGGGCGCCCGAGCCGCCAGGCGTCGAGGAACAGCAGTGCCCAGCCGACGGCGAGCCCGGCCAGCAGCAGGCGCAGCACTCCGAGCGCAACGGTGTTGCTGGCGAGGAAGTAGACGACGCCGTGCCACTTCCAGCCGAGCAGCCCGACGAACAGGACGGTGGCGATGAGCGCGAGGACGACGCGCAGCGCGATCCGCCCGACCTGCTTGCTGCCCGCGACCAGCTGCGCCGAGCCGGGCAGCACCAGGGTCATCAGCAGCAGGGCGAGCGCGCGGCGGAACCGCACCCGGGCGGCGTCACGGTCGCCGAAGCGGGAGTGGGCTCGAGGGGCTTGGTTGGCGCGGTCGCGGTGGAGCTGGTCCGACCCGGGGGAAGTGACGGGTGGCATGGGCGGTGCCTTCCAGGTCTGCAATCGGAAGTGCGGCCCGCCAAGTATCACCAGTCACAGGAGTCACAGGCGGCTCGCCACGCCGGACCCGGACCGAACTCGTCACGGCCCGTCGATTGGTCACGAACCGCAGCGACACGCCGGTGCGGCGTGCGGTTGGGGACCAAACCGCAAGGCCCCGGCGCTCAGCGCGCGTGGTGCTCCCGGCCGGCCTCGATCTCCGCACGACGGGCCAACCGGTGCGCGCGCCGGATCTCCGCCTCGCGCTCGCGTCGTACCTCGTCGGGGGTCTGCGGGGCGAGCCGCGGGATCGGCCGGGGGTGGCCGTGGTCGTCGATGGCGACGAAGACGAGGTACGCCGACGCGACGTGGAGCGGCTCGCTGCCGGCCTCGTTCCACGGCTCCGACTCGACCCGCACGCCGATCTCCATCGAGGTACGCCCGGCCCAGTTGACCTGGGCGACCGCGCGCAGGATGTCGCCGACCTGGACCGGCTCGAGGAACGCCATCTCGTCCATCGCCGCGGTGACCGCGGGACCGCCGCTGTGGCGCTGCGCGACCGCGCCGGCGGTCGAGTCGACGAGCCGCATCACGACGCCGCCGTGCACGTTGCCGAGGAGGTTCACGTGGGTGGTGTCGGCCAGCATCGACAGGGACGTGCGCGCGTGTGACGGAGGCAATGCCTCCGCCCCGTCTGACACGGGCGTCATGAGGGGCACGGTAGCGTCATGGGCATGTCCGAACCCCCGCAGGGCTCGCGTCGCACCCACGGCTACCAGGGCGACGTCGGGTCTGACTACCACTGGCTGTACGGCGGCGACGCCGAGCGGGGTGGGCGTGGGTCGAGTTCGGGAGCGGGGGCCGGCAGCGACCCGGAGCCCACTCGCATCATGCCCACGATGGGCCGTCCCGGCGGCCGCCGTGGACAGCCGTACGAGCAGCCGCCCGCACCGCGCACCCAGACCGGCGGTGGCGGACCCCGCGGTCCGCGCTCCGGCGTCGCGACGGCCACCCCGCCGCCGAGCCGGCCGCCGCGCGCCCCGCGCCGGCGGTTCCGTCTCGGCTGGCTGAAGATCGCGCTGCTGCTGTGGCTGGTCTTCCTGGTCGCCGTACCCCTGTGGGCGTGGTCGAAGGTCGACAAGGTCAACACCGACCCCGGCGGAGACCGGCCGGCGGCGCAGGAGGGCACGACGTACCTCCTCGTCGGCAGCGACAGCCGCGAGGGTCTCTCCCGCAAGGAGCAGCTGAAGTTCGGCACCGGCAAGGGATCGGGCCGGCGCACCGACACGATCATGCTGCTGCACACCGGCCAGGGCCCGAACCTGCTGATGTCGATCCCGCGCGACAGCCTCGTCGAGGTGCCCGGCTACGGCAGGACCAAGATCAACGCGGCGTTCGCGTACGGCGGTCCCAAGCTGCTCGTCCAGACGATCGAGCTGGCGACGGGCATCCGGATCGACGACTACGTCGAGATCGGGTTCGGCGGGTTCGTCAACGTCATCGATGCGGTCGGCGGGATCGAGATCTGCCCCAAGCAGCGGATGAAGGACCCGCAGGCCAACCTCGACGTGAAGAAGGGCTGCCAGGAGGCCGACGGGGTCACCGCGCTCGGCTACGCCCGGTCGCGCAAGACCTCGGCGCTCGGCGACATCGACCGGGCCAGGCACCAGCGCGAGGTGGTCAGCGCGGTCGGCGCCAAGGCCGCGTCGCCGTGGTCGGTGATCAACCCGGTGCGCTACCTGCGGCTGGCTTCCGCCGGCTCCGACTCGCTGCGCGTCGGCAAGGACACCTCGATGATCTCGACGATGAAGTTCGCCTGGGCGATGACCCGGGTGGACGACGAGCACGGCCTCACCTGCGGCGTGCCGATCGCCGACCTCGCGGTCAACTGGGACCGCGAGCGCGCCGACCGGCTGTTCGAGCTGATCCGTGAGGACCGTACGGCGGACGTGCCGAACCGGCTGTGCCGCCCCTCGGGCCTGGCCAACGGCTGAGGCCCGGACAGGGGGGTCAGCGGGTCAGGACGCGGCGTACGACGACCGCCGGGGACCGGTTGCCGTTGGCGTCGCGTGCGAACGCGCGCACGACCAGGGCACCGGGCCGGATGCCGCGCAGCGACGCCGTCCAGGCGCCGTTGGTGCTCGTCGGCACGCGCACCGGCTTGGCAGCAGCCTTGGCGCGCGCCCACGACCCGGCCTTGACCCAGCCGTTCTTCTCGCCGAGGTAGGCGAACCAGCCGCTGGTGCGCATCTGCCAGGCCTTGACCCGGACGAAGTCCATGCCGGCGAGGCCGACGTCGCGCGCGTAGCCGCGCACCGAACGCCAGGAGGCGACCCGGTCCGAGGTGGGCTGGTTGACGTGCAGGTCCGGGGCGAACGAGTCGGCAACGACGACGATGCCCAGCCCCTCGACGCTGCTGTTGCCGGCCGCGTCGGTCACGCGCACGCGCAGGTCGTAGCGGCCGACCGAGGTGTAGTCGAACGAGATGGTCCTCCCCCGGCGCCACGGCTCGTAGCCGACGCCGGTGCCCCAGTTGACCTCGCGGACGATGTCGGCGGCGGGGGTCCGGTCGTCCTTCAGGGAGACCTGCGCGACCTCGACGGTCAGCGGGCCGGGGTCGTCGGAGCTGGCCGCCGACAGCAGCACGAACGAGCCCACCGGCGGCTTCGTGTCGGGAGCGGCAGCGGTTGCGGGAGCTGTTGAGGCGACGACGCCGAGGAGCAGCGTCGCCGCGGTCGCCCCGGTGGCGGCCGTCCGGGCGCGGGCATGCTGGGTCACACTCATGACAGGACCCCCCTCTCAGGGGAGTGAGCGTAGTGCTCGGGAGCCCTCCGAACGGCGAACCTCGCCGCGGGTGTGTCCGAGGGCGCCGCGCCTGACGGAGGCCCGATCGAGGCCAGGTCAGCCCTGCCAGCTCGCCTCGGTGCGATCGGCGAGGTCGGCCACCACACGCTCGAGCGACCCGGTCGCCTCGTGCACCGCGCGCGAGCGTACGGCGCCGTTGCCACGGGCCACGAGCTGCTCGAACAGGTCGGCGACGAGCGAGTCGTCGCCGGCCTCCTCCAGCGCCGGACGGACGTGGTCGACGAGCGAGTCGACGACCTCCCGCGTCGGCGCGAGCCGCATCTCGACGGGGTGCACGAGTGGACCGGGCAGGCCGTAGCGGGCCGCCCGCCAGGACGCCGCCTTGAGCTCGTCCACCCGCCAGGAAGGTCGTTCGGCACCATTGCGCCACGCCGCCGCCTCGGTCGCCACCAGCGCCCGGGCGAGCAGGCCGACGAGGACGGCGTCGTCCACGTCGACGCACACGTCGCTGACCCGGATCTCGACGGTCGGGTAGCTCCGGGCCGGACGCACGTCGAGGTAGAGCATCCCGGGGTCGAGGGCGGCGCCCCACTCCTGCAGCCGCTCGGTCGCGCGTCGGTACCCGTCCGGGTCGACGAACGGGTCGGACGGCCCGCCGGTCGGCCACCGGGTCCAGATCTGGGAACGCCAGGACGCGTGGGCGGTGTCCCCGCCGCGCCAGTACGGCGAGTTCGCGGTGAGCGCGAGCAGCACCGGCAGCCAGGGGCGGATCGAGTCCATCACCGCGACCGCCTCGTCGTCGCCGGTGACGTCGACGTGGACGTGCATGCCGCAGGCCAGTGCCTGGGCGGTGAGCTCGCCGTACTCGTCACGGATCCGGCGGTAGCGCTCGTCGGGCGTGATGTCGCGGGTGTCGTCGGCGAGCACCGGCAGCCCGACGGCGACGGCCCGGGCGCCCGCGCGAGCGGCCGACTCCCCCACCGCGCGACGGCCCTCCCGGAGCACGGTGGCGAGGTCGTCGGCGGAGGCGGCCGGCGACGTGCTGGTCTCCAGCATCTGGAGGAACAGCTCGGCCTCGACGTCGTCGCCGGTCTCCTCGCGCAGCGCCTGGTGCGCGACGGCGGTGAGCCGGAGGCTGTCGGGGTCGACGAGCATCAGCTCCTCCTCGATCCCGACCTTCCTGATGTCCATGCCGCGCCGGTGCCCCGGGAGGGCCGTGCGTAGGCCTGCACGCCAGGTCTGCGCTACATCTCCTCGTGCGTGTCCGGGTCGCCGCCGAACAGCCGACCGTCGGGACGGCCGAGAGCCGTGATCGCGGCGACCTCGTCGTCGGTGAGCTCGAAGCCGTCGAGGTCGAGGTTCTGGCGCTGCCGCTCGGGCGTGGCGGACTTCGGGATCGGCAGGTTGCCGAGCTCCAGGTGCCAGCGCAGGATCACCTGGCCGGGCGTGACGCCGTGCCGGCGCGCCGCGTCGGCGACCGGCGGCTCGCCGAACGGCGCCTGCCGCTTGCCCATCGGGCTCCACGCCTCGGTGCGGATGCCGAGCCGCTCATGCACCGCGCGCATCTCCGCCTGCGGGAAGTACGGGTGCAGCTCGATCTGGTTGACCGCCGGGGTCACCCCGGTCGCCTCCATGATCCGGTTGAGGTGCTCCTCGGTGAAGTTGGAGACGCCGATCGACCGGACCAGCCCCTGCTTGCGCAGGTCGACGAGCGCCCGCCAGGCCTCGACGTACTTCCCCACCCGCGGGTTCGGCCAGTGGATGAGGTGCAGGTCGAGGTAGTCCAGACCAAGCCGGTGCAGCGACTCCTTGGTGGAGCGGATGGCGTCGTCGTACCCGTGGTGCCGGCCGGGGATCTTGCTGGTGACGAGCACCTCGTCGCGGGGTACGCCGGACCGCCGGATCGCCTCGCCGACCTCCTCCTCGTTGCCGTAGTTCACGGCCGTGTCGAGCAGGCGGTAGCCGACCCTGAGGGCCGAGACGATCGCGTCGATGCCGTCCTGGCCGCGGAGCGGGTAGGTGCCGAAGCCGACCGCGGGCAGGACCGCGCCGTCGTTGAGCGTGTAGGTGCCGGGCATGGCCCCACGCTAACGAGCGGCGGGGAGCCCGTTACCCGGCGAGGCGTCCGAACGCCGAGCGGTGGAAGACCAGCGGCAGCGACGTGTCGGCGCTGTCGACCGCGTGCAGCCGGAGCAGCACGATCGTGTGGTCGCCGGCGACCACCTCGTCGTGGATCGAGCAGTCGTAGCGGACCAGCCCGTCGTCGAGGGTCGCGGCGCCGTCGTCGGAGACCGTGACGGCGAGGCCGTCGAACCGGGACTCGACGGGGCCGGCCAGCTGGCGGCACACGTCGTGGTGGTGGTCGGCGAGGACGGTGAGCCCGAGCCTCGGCGAGGTGCGCAGCGCGGGCCAGGTCTTCGAGGTGTTGGCGATCGAGAACGACACCAGAGCCGGCTCGAGGCTCACCGAGGTGAACGAGCTGGCGGCCAGGCCGACGAGCTCGCCGTCGACCTCGGCGGCGACCGCGACGACGCCCGTCGGGAAGACGCCGAACGCCTCGCGCAACCGCTTGGGGTCGAGGTCCTGGTTGGTGGTGAGGGTGCGGATCTTGCTGGGGATCTGGGTGCTCATGGGTGCGGTGCTCCTGTCGGGAGTCAGGACGCGGCGGTGCGGGCGCCGAAGGGGACGGACGCCCGACCGGTGGGCGGGGCGGGGTGCTGCCAGAGGCCGCGCTCGGCCAGCACGGGCAACACGCCCTCGCCGAACCAGTACGCCTCCTCGAGGTGCGGGTAGCCGGAGAGCACGAACTCGTCGATGCCGAGGTCGTGGTACTCCGCGATCCGGTCGGCCACCTC
>NZ_CAMPGZ010000011.1 GCF_946885725.1 uncultured Nocardioides sp. | reverse complement strand
CGACCGCCATGGTGAGGATCGCGACGACCCAGATCATCGGCGTCCAGTCCCAGCGGGCCGGGCCGAACCCGACGTAGAACAGCCGGAGCAGCGCCCCGAACGCCGCGACCTTGGTGCACGCCGCCATGAACGCGGTGACCGCGGTGGGCGCGCCCTGGTACACGTCGGGCGTCCACGAGTGGAACGGCGCGGCGCCGACCTTGAACAGCAGGCCGACCGCCACCAGGCCGATGCCGCCGAGCAGCAGCGGGTCGGCGCCGATCGTGCCGGAGACGGACTCGGCGATGTCGGCGAGCTGCATCGAGCCGGCGTAGCCGTAGACCAGCGCGATGCCGTAGAGGAAGAAGCCGGACGAGAAGGCGCCGAGCATGAAGTACTTCAGCGCGGCCTCCTGGCTGAGCAGCCGGCGCCGGCGGGCGAGGCCGCAGAGCAGGTAGAGCGGCAGCGACAGGATCTCCAGCGCGACGAACATCGTCAGCAGGTCGTTGGACGCGGGGAACAGCAGCATGCCGCCGACCGCGAACATCATCAACGGGAAGACCTCGGTGTGCTCGAGGCCCTTGGTCGACGCCTCGCGCTCGGCCTCGGTGCCCGGCAGCGCGGCGGCCTGGCCGGCGAACGCGGTGACGCCACCCTCGAGGTGCCGCTCGGCGAAGAGGAAGACGCTGATCAGCGTGAGCACGAGGATCGTGCCCCACAGGAAGACCGTCGGGCCGTCGACGGCGATGGCGCCCTCGGCCGCGATCGCGCCGAAGCCGGCGTTGTCGCCGCGCGGCTCGAGGTCCATCGCGACGAGGACGGTCATCACCAGCGCCGCGATGGTGCCGACGATCGCGAGCAGCGACTGCACGAGGTAGCGGCGGTCGCGCGGGGCGAACGCCTCCACGACGACGCCGGCCAGCGCGACGCCGAGGATGATCAGCAGGGGCGAGAGGTCGAAGTACTCGATGCTCGGCTTGCTGAAGTCGCCGACGGACTCCGACAGGAGCGGGGACACGGCGAGGGTGGTCACTGGTTGATCTCCTCTTCGGCCGCGGCGGGCGCGGGTACGGCGGGCTCCGGATCGGTGGCACCGACCTGCTCGAGCGTGGCGCCGACGGCCGGGTTGATGATCGTGGTGAGCGGCTTCGGGAAGAACCCGAGCACCACGATCAGCAGCAGCAGCGGCGCGAGCGCCCCGACCTCACGCAGGTTGAGGTCCTTCATGCCGCGCACGGCCTCGACGGACGGGCCGGTCATCGTCCGCTGGTACATCAGCAGGATGTAGAGCGCGGCCAGCACGATGCCGAACACGGCGAAGGCGGCGTACCACCAGTTGTGCGTGAACGTGCCGAGCAGGACCAGGAACTCCGAGACGAACGGCGACAGGCCGGGCAACGACAGCGACGACAGGCCCGCCACGAGGAACGTGCCGGCCAGCACGGGGGCGACCTTCTCGACGCCGCCGTAGTCGGGGATGAATTGCGAGCCGCGGCGGCTGATCAGGAAGCCGGTCACCAGGAACAGCGCGGCCGTCGACAGGCCGTGGTTGAACATGTAGAGCGTCGACCCGACCTGGCCGTAGCTGTTGAGCACGAAGATGCCCATCACGATGAAGCCGAAGTGCGACACCGAGGTGTAGGCGATCAGGCGCGGGATCGAACGCTGGCCGATCGCGACGAGACCGCCGTAGAGCACGCTGATGACGGCCAGCACGAGCACGACCGGGGTGGCCCACTTCGATGCCTCCGGGAACAGCCCGAGGCAGAAGCGCAGCATGCCGAAAGTGCCGATCTTGTCGAGGATGCTGACCAGCAGCACCGACGTGCCGGGGGTCGACTCCTGCGCGACGGTCGGCAGCCACGTGTGCACCGGGAACATCGGCGCCTTGATCGCGAACGCGACGAAGAAGCCGAGGAACAGCCAGCGCCCGGTCGTCGCGTCGAGGTCGGCGGTGATCGGCGCGAGCTCGGTGAGGAGGTACGTCGGGCCGGTCTCGCTGCCGGCGGACACGACGTACAGCCCGACGACGGAGGCCAGCATCAGCAGACCGCCGAACAGCGAGAACAGCAGGAACTTGACCGCGGCGTAGGAGCGGCGCGCGCCGCCGAAGCCGCCGACGAGGAAGTAGATCGGGATCAGCGTCGCCTCGAAGAGGACGTAGAACAAGAACACGTCCATCGCGGCGAAGACGCCGATCGCCAGGCCCTCGAGGGCGAGCATCCAGGCGAAGAACGAGTTGACGCCCCAGCGGCCGCGGTCGCCGTCGCGCCAGGAGGCGAGGATGACGACGGGGGTGAGGATCGCCGTCAGGATGACCAGCGTGAGGCCGATGCCGTCGACACCGAGGGCGTAGTGGGCGCCGAACGCCTCGATCCACGTGTAGGTCTCGGTGAACTGGTAGCGCTCACCGCCCGCGTCGTAGCCGAAGCCGATGACGGCCACCAGCGCCAGCGTGATCAGCGAGAAGGCCAGCGCGACCTTCTGCGGCAGGTCGGTGCGCTTGCGGTCGGTCGGCGGTGCGGGCAGCAGGGCGACGACGACGGCGCCGACGATCGGCAGCAGCAGAGCCGCGGACAACCAGGGGAACACTCAGGACACCAGCCTTACCGTCGTCATCGGGTAGTCGAGACCACGCGCAAGCGGGTGGTCGAGCCTGTCGAGACCACTGAGCTCGCTCACGTCAGGTTCACCGCCAGGACCGCGACCACGACCACGAGCGCGCCGCTCAGCACGGACAGGGCGTAGGACCGCACGTAGCCGTTCTGCAGCCGGCGGAACGTGCCGGACATGCCGGCGAAGGCCCGCCCCGTGCCGTCGACGACGCCGTCGACCCCGTGGTCGTCGAAGTCGACCAGGCCGGTAACCAAGCGTTCGCCCGGCCGCATCAGCAGCTCCTCGTTGAGCGCGTCGCCGTACAGGTCCGCACGCGCCGCCCGGGTCACGAACGACACGTTGGCCGGCGCGGTGCGCGGCACCTCGTTGCGGCCCACGGTGAGCCAGGCGATCGCGATGCCCACGGCCACGACGGCGACGATGATCAGCGTGTAGACGATCGGCGAGAACGCCAGCTCGTGGTGGGCGAGCTCGCCGACGACAGGCGTGAGGAAGTCGACGATCCAGTCGCCGAGGATCAGCAGACCGCCGAGCACGGACAGCGCGGCCAGCACCATCAGCGGCACGGTCATCACCTTGGGCGACTCGTGCGGGTGGACGTCGTCCGCCCAGCGCTTCTCGCCGAAGAAGGTCATCAGCATCACGCGGGTCATGTAGAACGCCGTGATGCCGGCGCCGATCAGGGCGCACAGGCCGACGATCGTGCTCTCGCCGAACGCGGCCTCGATGATCCGGTCCTTGGACCAGAAGCCGGAGAAGCCCGGGAAGCCGATGATCGCCAGGTAGCCCATGGCGAAGGTCAGGTAGGTGACGGGGACGGCCTTCTGCAGCGCGCCGTAGTGGCGCATGTCCACGTCGTCGTTCATCGCGTGCATCACCGAGCCGGCGCCGAGGAACATGTTGGCCTTGAAGAAGCCGTGCGTGAGCAGGTGGAAGATCGCGAACGCGTAGCCGTACACACCGAGGCCGGCGGCCAGCATCATGTAGCCGATCTGGCTCATCGTCGAACCGGCGAGAGCCTTCTTGATGTCGTCCTTGGCGCAACCGATGATCGCACCCCAGAGGAGCGTGACCACGCCGACGATCACCACGGCGGTCTGGGCGACCTGGGTGTAGTCGTAGATGAAGTTGGAGCGCACCACGAGGTACACACCCGCCGTCACCATCGTTGCCGCGTGGATCAGCGCGGAGACGGGCGTGGGGCCCTCCATCGCGTCCAGGAGCCAGGACTGCAGCGGCACCTGGGCGGACTTGCCGCACGCGGCGAGGAGGAACAGCAGGCCCAGCGCGGTGAGGGTCGCGGTGGACGCCTCTCCGGCGGCCGCGGACACGCCCTCGAACGCAACCGTGCCGAACGTCGCGAAGACCAGCATCGTGCCGAGCGCCATGCCGATGTCACCGACACGGTTCACCACGAACGCCTTCTTCGCGGCCACGGCCGCCGAGGGCTTGTGCTGCCAGAAGCCGATCAGGAGGTACGACGCCAGGCCGACGCCCTCCCAGCCGAGGAACACGCCGAGGTAGTTGTCGCTGAGGACCAGCACGAGCATCGCCGCGACGAAGAGGTTGAGGTACCCGAAGAACCGCGGTCGCCGCTCGTCGTGGGCCATGTAGCCGACCGAGTAGATGTGGATCAGCGACCCGACACCGGTGATCAGCAGGAGGAACAGCGCCGACAGCGGGTCGTAGAGCAGCGCCATGTCCGCCTGGAACGAACCGGCCTGGACCCAGGTCCACAGGTGCTGGTCGATGCTGCGGTCGGAGTCGGGCCGGCCCAGCAGGGCGATGAACGCCAGCAGGCTGATCACGAACGACGCGACGACGGTCGCGCAGCCGAGCAGGTGCGCGAAGCCCTGGGTGCGGCGCCCGCCGAGGAGCAGGATCACCGCGGCGCCGAGCGCCGGCAGGGCCACGATCAACCACAGCAGCGAGAAGACGCCGTCGGCCGCGACCGGGTGGATCACGGGCACCGCGTGGCCGCCCTCCTCGGCGAGGCGGGGGAACAGGGAGGCAGAGCTGGAGGTCACCGACCGCTCCTCAGTACTTCAGCAGGCTGGCGTCGTCGACCGAGGCCGAGCGGCGCGTCCGGAAGATGGTCATGATGATCGCGAGGCCGACCACGACCTCCGCGGCGGCGACGACCATCACGAAGAAGGCCGCGACCTGCCCGTCGAGGTTGCCGTGGATGCGGGCGAAGGTGACGAACGCGAGGTTGCAGGCGTTGAGCATCAGCTCGACGCACATGAACACCACGATCGCGTTGCGGCGCACGAGCACGCCGATGCAGCCGATCGTGAACAGGATCGCGGACAGCCCGAGGAACGGTGCGGGGTCCATCAGTCCTCCTTGGTCGTCCGGGGAGACCGGCTCGTGTTGTCGTCGCCCGAGTCGGCGGTGGTCGAGCCTGTCGAGACCACGTCGTTCTCAGGCTCGGTCGCGGAGGTGTCGAACGAGGCGGAGACGTCCTCGTTCTCGGCCGGCTGCGGCGACTCGCCGGGAGCGCCCGGCGGCACCTCCCCGTCGGTGCGCATGCCGCGGGTCAGCTCGTCGATGTCGTCGGCGAGGTCGGCCGCGGAGCGGACGGTGCCGCGGATGCTGAGCACCCGGGAGACCGACGACTCGGCCGGCGTGCCGTCGGGCAGCAGCGCGGGCGTGTCCACGGCGTTGTGCCGGGCGAACACACCGGGCGAGGGCAGCGGGCCGAGCGGCTTGCCGTGCTGGACGTAGTCGCGCATCCGCTGCGCGGCCAGGTCGGCCTGGGAGCGCCGCGGGGTGAGGCGCTCGCGGTGCGCGAGCACCATGGCGCCGACCGCGGCGGTGATCAGCAGGGCGCTGGTCGCCTCGAACGCGAAGACGTACTTGGAGAACAGCAGCTGGGCGAGGCCGGGCACGTTGCCGTCCTCGTTGGCCGTGGCGAGCCCGACGACAGTGCCGACCGAGACCTGGACGACGCCGAGCACCAGGACGGCGCCGAACAGCAGCCCGACGATCGCCGCGGCGAGCCGCTGGCCCTTGATCGTCTCGACGATCGAGTCGGACGCGTCGACGCCGACGAGCATCAGCACGAACAGGAACAGCATGAGGATCGCGCCGGTGTAGACGATCACCTGCACGGCGAACAGGAACGGCGCGTCCTGCATGGCGTACATGACCGCCAGGCACACCATCACGACGGCGAGCAGCAGGGCGGCGTGCACCGCCTTGCGCACGAAGAGCAGGCCCAGCGCCGCGAGCACCATGACGGGCGCGAGCATCCAGAAGAGGACCACGGGTCAGGCCTCCGTCTCGTTCTTGGCCGGCCGGAACGAGCCGCGGTAGTAGTCGCCCTCGTCGTCGCCGAGCAGCATCGGGTGCGGCGGCTGCTCCATGCCGGGCAGGAGCGGTGCGAGCAGGTCCTGCTTCTCGTAGATCAGGTCGGCGCGGTTGTCGTCGGCCAGCTCGTACTCGTTGGTCATCGTGAGCGCCCGGGTCGGGCACGCCTCGATGCACAGGCCGCACAGGATGCAGCGCAGGTAGTTGATCTGGTAGACGCGGCCGTAGCGCTCACCCGGCGAGTAGCGCTCCTCCTCGGTGTTGGAGGCACCCTCGACGTAGATCGCGTCGGCCGGGCACGCCCAGGCGCACAGCTCGCAGCCGATGCACTTCTCGAGCCCGTCTGGCCAGCGGTTGAGCTGGTGCCGGCCGTGGAAGCGGGGCGCGGTCGGCTTCTTCTCGAACGGGTACTGCTCGGTGACGACCTTCTTGAACATCGTCCGGAAGGTCACCCCGAAACCCGCGACCGGGTCCCAGAACTGCTCCTTGAGGGTGGGCATCAGCGGGGCTCCTTGCTGTACAGAGAGACCGGGGTGCGGCCCTTGACCGGCTTGCCGGGCATCGGCGGGACCGGGTAGCCGTTGGCGAACGCGTCGAAGTCGGCGTGGCGCTGGTCGGCCGCCTCCTCCGACTCGAGGGCCTCCTCCTCGGCGCCGCCGACGAAGAACAGCACCAGGAAGAGCACGGCGAGCACGCCGATCGCGGCCAGGAGGTAGCTGCGGTTGATGCCGCCCTCGAGGCTGATCGCGCGGATCGTGGCGACCGCGATGATCCACACCAGCGAGACCGGGATCAGCCGCTTCCAGCCGAACTTCATGAACTGGTCGTAGCGCAGCCGCGGCAGCGTCCCGCGCAGCCAGATGAAGATGAAGACGAAGATCATCACCTTGGCGAGGAACCACAGCACCGGCCAGTAGCCCTCGTTGGCGCCGTCCCAGATCGACAGCGGCCACGGTGCGCGCCAGCCGCCGAGGAAGAGCGTCGTGGCCAGCGCCGAGACGGTGACCATGTTGACGTACTCGGCGAGGAAGAACAGCGCGAACTTCAGCGAGGAGTACTCGGTGTGGAAGCCACCGACGAGCTCACCCTCGGCCTCGGGCAGGTCGAACGGCGCGCGGTTGGTCTCGCCGACCATCGAGATCACGTAGATGACGAACGACGGGATCAGGATCAGGCCGAACCACAGCCGCTCCTGCGCCGCGACGATCTCGGAGGTCGACATCGAGCCGGCGTACAGGAAGACGGCGACGAGCGAGAGGCCCATCGCGACCTCGTAGGAGATCATCTGCGCCGAGCTGCGCAGACCGCCCAGCAGGGAGTACGTCGACCCGGAGGACCAGCCGCCGAGCACGATGCCGTAGATGCCGATCGAGGCCACGGCCAGGATGAACAGCACGCCGACCGGCATGTCGGTCAGCTGCAGCGGCGTGACGATGTCGGTGAACGGCACCCGCACCTCGGGGCCGAAGGGGATCACCGCGAAGGCCACGAACGCCGGCACCGTCGACATGATCGGCGCGAGCACGAAGACGACCTTGTCGGCCGCCGTCGGGATGATGTCCTCCTTCAGCGCCAGCTTCACGCCGTCCGCGAGGGACTGCAGGAGGCCGAAGGGGCCGTGCACGTTGGGGCCGATGCGGTGCTGCATGCGGGCCACGACGCGACGCTCGAACCAGATGTTGAACAGCGTCAGCAGCACCAGCAGCACGAAGATCAGCAGCGACTTGATCAGGATCAGCCACCACGGGTCCTGACCGAACACGGACAGGTCGTCGGCCGCGAGCACGACGCTCCGGGGCGCGGTCATGCGGCACCTCCTTCGACGGAGACGGTCGATCCGGCGGTCGCGCCGAGGTCGCGGGTGACGTTGATGCCGTCGGAGTTGGCCGGGAGCCAGACGACCCCGTCGTCCAGGTCGGCGACGCCGACCGGCAGCGTGGCCGACCCGCCCGGCCCGGTGACCGTGACGTTGGCGCCGGCCTCGACGCCGAGCCGGGCGAGCGTACCCGCCGACACGAGTGCGACCGCAGCCCGCCCGGTGGCCTTGAGGTAGTCGTCGCCGTCGAGCATCGAGGCGTCGTCGATCATCTGCTTCCAGGTGGCCAGCCGCAGTCCGCCGTCGAGCACGGTCGAGCCGTCGGCGTTGGCCGAGCGCGCCGAGGCGAGGGACTCGCGAGCCGGAGCCTCGACCCGGGCGCCGTCCCACGCCCCGAGCTCGGCGAGCTCGGCGCGGGCGGCCTCGACGGTCTTGAAGCCGAGCGGAGTGCCCAGCTCGTCGGCGATGCCCGCGAGCACGCGCAGGTCGGGCAGCGCGTGCGACTCGAACAGCACCTTGTCGAACGGCCGCTGGCGGCCCTCCCAGGTGACGAACGTGCCGGCCTTCTCGGCGGCCGCGGCCACCGGGAACACCACGTCGGCGGCCCGGGTCACGTCGGTCGCGCGCAGCTCCAGGCTCACGACGAACGACGCGACCTCGAGCGCGGCGCGCGTGGCGGCGGGGTCGGGGGTGTCGTCGGGGTCGACGCCGGCGACGACAAGACCGCCGACCTCGCCCAGGGCCGCACCGGCGATGATGCCGGTCGCGTCGAGACCGGGCTCGTGGCCGACCGTCGTGCCCCAGACCGTGCCGAGGTCGACACGCGCGGCGGCGTCGTCGACCGGACGACCGCCGGGCAGCACCGACGGCAGCAGGCCCGCGTCGACCGCGCCGCGGTCGCCGGCCCGCCGCGGCACCCAGGCCAGCCGGGCACCGGTGGTGCCGGCGAGCTCGAGGGCGGCGGTGAGCGCGCCGGGGACCGATGCGAGACGCTCGCCGACCAGGATCACGCCGCCGGCGTCGAGGGCGACCTCGCCGTCGTGGGCGAGCGCCTCGATCGCGCGGGCCTCGTCGCCGGGGGCGGTGCGGATCAGCGTGCCGTGCATCTTGGCCAGGCCGCGCGAGGTGTAGGGCGCGACGCTGAAGACCCGTAGGCCCTTGCGCGCGGCCTTGCGCAGGCGGAGGAACAACGTCCCGGCCTCGTCCTCGGGCTCGAGCCCGGCGAGCACGACGGTGCCGACCTTCTCGAGGTCCTCGAAGGTGACGCCGAGCCCGGTGCCCGCGACCGCCGAGGCGAGGAACGCCTCCTCCTCCGCGGAGTGCGGACGGGCGCGGAAGTCGACGTTGTTGGTGCCGAGCGCGACGCGCGCGAACTTGCTGTAGGCGTAGGCGTCCTCGAGCGTGAGCCGGCCACCGGTGAGCACGCCGGTCACGCCGGCGTCCTTCAGGCCGCGGGCGGCGGTCATGAGGGCCTCCGGCCACGACGCCACGCGCAGCTCGCCGGACTCGGCGTCGCGCACCATCGGGTGCGTGAGCCGGTCGTCCTGCTGGGCGTAGGCGAAACCGAAGCGGTCCTTGTCGGTGATCCACTCCTCGTTGACCGCCGGGTCGTCGCCGGCCAGGCGGCGTACGACCTTGCCGCGGCGGTGGTCGACGCGGATGGCCGAGCCGCACGCGTCGTGCTCGGCGACCGACTGCGTGGAGACCAGGTCGAACGGCCGCGCCCGGAAGCGGTACGTCGCCGAGGTGAGCGCGCCGACCGGGCAGATCTGGATCGTGTTGCCGGAGAAGTAGCTCTCGAACGGCTCCTTCTCGTAGATGCCGACCTGCTGCAGCGCGCCGCGCTCGATCAGCGCGATGAACGGGTCGCCGGCGATCTGTTCGGAGAACCGCGTGCACCGCGCACAGAGCACGCAGCGCTCGCGGTCGAGCAGCACCTGCGCGGAGATGTTGATCGGCTTGGGGAACGTCCGCTTGGTCTCGACGAAGCGGGTCTCAGCGCGACCGTTGGTCATCGCCTGGTTCTGCAGCGGGCACTCGCCGCCCTTGTCGCAGACCGGGCAGTCCAGCGGGTGGTTGATGAGCAGCTGCTCCATCACGCCCTGCTGCGCCTTGTCGGCGATCGGCGAGGAGATCTGGGTCTTGACCACCATGCCGTCGGAGGCGACCAGCGTGCAGGAGGCCTGCGGCTTCACCCGTCCGGGCGGGCCCATCATCGTGCGCGGCTCGCCGTCGGGGCCGGGCAGCGCCACCTCGACGAGGCACTGCCGGCACGCGCCGACCGGCGCGAGCAGCGGGTGGTCGCAGAACCGGGGGATCTGCACCCCGATCTGCTCGGCGGCGCGGATGACCAGCGTGCCCTTGGGCACGCTGACCTCCAGCCCGTCGATGGTGAGGGTGACCAGGTCGGCCTTCTGGACCTCCTGGCCTTCCTTGGACGTGACCGTCATCAGTGCGCTCCCGCGGGTGCGAAGAGGGTGGACTTGGCCGGGTCGAACGGGCAGCCGCCGTGCTGGAAGTGGGCGACGTACTCGTCCCGGAAATACTCGATGGACGAGGTGATCGGGCTGGTCGCACCGTCACCGAGCGCGCAGAACGCACGGCCCAGGATGTTGTCGCACTCGTCCAACAGGTTCTCGAGGTCGGTCTCGGTGCCCTGGCCCTTCTCGAGGCGGGCGAGGGTCTGCACCAGCCACCACGTGCCCTCGCGGCACGGGGTGCACTTGCCGCACGACTCGTGCTTGTAGAACTCGGTCCAGCGCAGCACGGCACGGACGACGCAGGTGGTCTCGTCGAAGATCTGCAGCGCCTTGGTGCCGAGCATCGAGCCGGCCGCGCCGACGCCCTCGTAGTCGAGAGGTACGTCGAGGTGCTCGGCGGTCAGGATCGGGGTCGACGACCCGCCAGGCGTCCAGAACTTCAGCTCGTGCCCCTCGCGCACGCCGCCGGCGAGGTCGAGCAGCTCGCGCAGCGTGATGCCGAGCGGTGCTTCGTACTGACCGGGCCGGGTGACGTGACCGGACAGCGAGTAGAGCGTCATGCCCTTGCTCTTCTCGGTGCCCATCGAGGCGAACCAGCTCGGGCCGTTGCGCACGATCGCGGGCACCGAGGCGATGCTCTCGACGTTGTTGATCACCGTCGGCGAGGCGTAGAGGCCGGCGACCGCGGGGAACGGCGGCCGCAGCCGGGGCTGCCCGCGACGGCCCTCGAGCGAGTCGAGCAGCGCGGTCTCCTCGCCGCAGATGTAGGCGCCGGCGCCGGCGTGCACCACGAGGTCGAGGTCGTAGCCGGAGCCGTGGATGTCCCTGCCGAGGTGGCCGGCCAGGTAGGCCTCCTGCACCGCGCGCTGGAGGCGGCGGATGACGTGCAGCACCTCACCGCGGACGTAGATGAACGCATGGTTGGCGCCGATGGCGTAGGCCGCGATGATCACGCCCTCGACCAGGGTGTGCGGGCTGGCCATCATCAGCGGGATGTCCTTGCAGGTGCCCGGCTCCGACTCGTCGGCGTTGACGACGAGGTACTTCGGGTTCGGGTTGTCCTTGGGGATGAAGCCCCACTTCAGGCCGGTCGGGAAGCCCGCGCCACCGCGGCCGCGCAGACCGGAGTCCTTGACCAGGTCGATCAGCGCGCCGGGCTCCATGCCGAACGCGGTGTCGAGGGCGGAGTAGCCGCCGGACCGTGCGTAGGAGTCGAGGGTCCAGGCGCGGTCGGCGTCCCAGTTGTCGGAGAGGACCGGGGTCAACGTGTCCACCATCAGGCGCCACCCTCCTCGTTCTTGCCGCCGGCGTCCTCGCCGACCGTCTTCGCGTCGGACTCGGCCACCCGGGTCTCGGACTCGGTGCGCGACGAGTCGGTCTTCTTCGCCGCCTCGACCGGGCTGTCGGTCCGCGCCCCGCCGATCTGCTTGCGGTCGCTCTGCGGTGCCTTCCAGCCGCGCTCGCGCGCGATCTCGAGGCCGGCGAGGCTCGGCGGGCCGGCCGCCGGACCCTCGTCGGCGAGGTCGTCCGGGAAGCCGGCGAGCACGCGCTCGGCCTCACGCCACGTGCAGATCCGCGGGCCGCGGGTGGACCGGACCTCCCTGCCCTCACGCAGGTCGTCGACGAGCTGCGTGGCGGACTCCGGGGTCTGGTTGTCCATGAACTCCCAGTTGACCATCACCACCGGGGCGAAGTCGCAGGCGGCGTTGCACTCGACGTGCTCGAGCGTGATCTTGCCGTCTGCGGTCGTCTCGTCGTTGCCGACGTCCAGGTGGTCCTTCAGACGCTCGAAGATCGCGTCGCCGCCCATGACCGCGCAGAGCGTGTTGGTGCACACACCGACGTGGTAGTCGCCGACGGGACGGCGCTTGTACATCGTGTAGAACGTCGCGACCCCGGACACCTCGGCGGCGGAGAGGCCCAGGATGTCGGCGCACGCCTCGATGCCGCGCGGGGTGATCCGGCCCTCGACGCTCTGCACCAGGTGCAGCATCGGCAGCAGCCCGGACCGCGCCTGCGGGTAGCGAGCCGCGATCTCGCGCAGCTCGCCCATCGTCTTGTCGTCGAGGGCTCCCTCGTGGAGCTCGGTCATCTGTCGACGCCTCCCATCACGGGGTCGATCGAGGCGATGGCGACGATGACGTCGGCGACCATGCCGCCCTCGCTCATCACCGAGGTCGCCTGCAGGTTCGTGAACGACGGGTCGCGGAAGTGCGCGCGGTAAGGCCGTGTGCCGCCGTCGGAGACGACGTGCGCACCCAGCTCGCCGCGCGGCGACTCGACCGGGACGTAGGCCTGGCCGGGCGGGACCCGGAAGCCCTCGGTCACCAGCTTGAAGTGGTGGATCAGGGCCTCCATGGACTCGCCCATGATGTGGCGGATGTGGTCGAGGCTGTTGCCCATGCCGTCGGCGCCGACCGCGAGCTGGCTCGGCCAGGCGATCTTCTTGTCGCCGATCATCACCGGCGCCCCCTCGAGGCCGCGCAGCCGCTCGGCGCACTGCTCGATGATCCGCAGCGACTCCCACATCTCGTCGAGGCGGATGCGGAACCGGCCGTAGGCGTCGGCGGTGTCCCAGGTGACGACGTCGAAGTCGTAGTCCTCGTAGCCGCAGTAGGGCTGCGTCTTGCGCAGGTCCCACGGGTAGCCGGTCGACCGCAGGACCGGCCCGGTCAGCCCGAGCGCCATGCAGCCGGCGAGGTCGAGGTAGCCCACGCCCTCGAGGCGACCCTTGAAGATCGGGTTGGCGTTGCAGAGGTCGGCGTACTCGGGGAGCCGCTTCTTCATCAGCGCGACGAAGTCGCCGATCTGGTCGAGCGCACCGGGCGGCATGTCCTGCGCGACACCGCCGGGACGGATGAACGCGTGGTTCATGCGGAGGCCGGTGATCAGCTCGAACAGGTCGAGAACCAGCTCGCGCTCGCGGAAGCCGATCGTCATGACCGTCAGCGCGCCGATCTCCATGCCGCCGGTGGCGATGCAGACCAGGTGGGAGGAGATGCGGTTGAGCTCCATCAGGAGGACGCGCATCACCTGCGCCTTCTCCGGGATGTCGTCCTCGATGTCGAGCAGCCGCTCGACGCCCAGGCCGTAGGTCATCTCGTTGTAGAACGGCGAGAGGTAGTCCATGCGGGTGCAGAAGGTCGTGCCCTGCACCCAGGAGCGGTACTCCATGTTCTTCTCGATGCCGGTGTGCAGGTAGCCGATGCCGCAGCGGGCCTCGGTCACCGTCTCGCCCTCGAGCTCGAGGATCAGCCGGAGCACGCCGTGGGTCGACGGGTGCTGCGGGCCCATGTTCACGACGACGTGGTCGTCGTGCTCCTCGGCGATCCCGGACACGACGGAGTCCCAGTCCTGCCCGGTCACCGTGAAGACGCGGCCCTGCGAGGTCTCGCTCGCGCCGGCGTACATGTCCTCGGTGTGGTCGGTGGTGCTCATCAGTTGTAGCTCCTCCGCGTGTCGGGCGGCGGGACGGTTGCGCCCTTGTACTCGACCGGGATGCCACCCAATGGGTAGTCCTTGCGCTGGGGGTGGCCCGGCCAGTCGTCGGGCATCTCGATGCGCGTCAGCGACGGGTGGCCGTCGAAGATGATCCCGAAGAAGTCCCAGGTCTCGCGCTCGTGCCAGTCGTTGGTCGGGTAGACCGACACGATCGACGGGATGTGCGGGTCGGCGTCGGGGCAGGTGACCTCGAGCCGGATGCGCCGGTTGTGGGTCATCGACAGCAGGTGGTAGACCGCGTGCAGCTCGCGCCCGGCGTCCTCGGGGAAGTGCACGCCGCTCACTCCGGAGCAGAACTCGAAGCGCAGCTCGGGCTCGTCGCGCAGCAGCTGGGCGACCGCGACGAGGTGGGCGCGACGCACGAAGAGCGTGAGCTCGCCGCGGTGGATCACGACCTTCTCGATCGCGGAGTCGATGCCCTGAGACGTGGTGGCCGCCTCGAGCGCGTCGGCGAACTCGTCGAACCAACCGCCGAACGGACGCTTGGCCCCACCGGGCATGACGACCGGGCGCACCAGGCGGCCGTAGCCGGAGGTGTCGCCGGTGCCCTTGACGCCGAACATGCCCCGGCGTACGCCGATGATCTCGGGCTGCAGCTGCTCGGGCTCGACCGGAAGGGTGTTCTCCGGCCAGATGTCGGCGGCGTCCTTGTCGGTGCCCGGGGTGATCTCGTTCTTCTCGTCGCTCACCGCAGCAGCCCCTTCATCTCCGAGGTCGGCAGCGCGTTCAGGGCCTCGGCCTCGAGCTGCTCGATCTGCTCGCGACGGTGGGCGCCGAGCTTGGACGTCTGGACCTGCTTGTGCAGCTTGAGGATCGCGTCGATCAGCATCTCGGGCCTCGGCGGGCAGCCGGGGAGGTACATGTCGACGGGGACCACGTGGTCGACGCCCTGGACGATCGCGTAGTTGTTGAACATGCCGCCGGAGCTGGCGCACACGCCCATCGCCAGGACCTTCTTGGGCTCGGCCATCTGGTCGTAGATCTGGCGGAGCACCGGCGCCATCTTCTGGCTGACGCGGCCGGCGACGATCATCAGGTCGGCCTGACGCGGCGAGGCGCGGAACACCTCCATGCCGAAGCGCGAGAGGTCGTAGCGCGGACCGCCGCTGGTCATCATCTCGATGGCGCAGCAGGCCAGGCCGAAGGTGGCGGGCCAGAACGACGCCTTGCGCATGTAGCCCGCGACGCCCTCGACGGTCGTCAGCAGGACTCCGCTCGGGAGCTTCTCCTCGAGGCCCATCAGTTCTTCCCTCCAGCAGTGCGTGTGGTCTCGACGAGCCTTTCGACGAGCTCGACCACCCGGTAGGTCAGTCCCATTCCAAGCCCCCGCGCTTCCATACGTAGGCGTAGGCGACGAAGACGGTGAGGATGAAGAGCACCATCTCGACGAGGCCGAAGATGCCCATCGCGTCGAAGTGCACGGCCCACGGGTACAGGAACACGATCTCGATGTCGAAGACGATGAACATCATCGCGGTGATGTAGTACTTCACCGGGAAGCGGCCGCCACCGAGAGCCTGCGGGGTGGGCTCGATGCCGCACTCGTAGGAGTCGAGCTTGGCGCGGTTGTAGCGCTTCGGCCCGATCACGGCGCTCATCACGACCGAGAACACCGCGAAGCCGAGCGCGATCAGCCCGAGCCCCAGGATCGGTGCGTAGAGATCCATGCGTGTCGTCTCCCTCTCGTGCGTTCTCTGCGTCTCGTGGCTAGGCCGCCGGAGCGACCTTGCTCAGCGCGTTGATGATCCGGTCGGACACGTCCCCGTCACGCGGGTCGGTCAGGTTGGCCATGAGCTTGAGCGTGAACTTCATCAGGGCCGTGCGTGGCAGGCCGTACTTCGTGGCCTGCTTCATGAACGTGGGGTTGCCGATCATCTTGGCGAAGATCCGGCCGAGCGTGAAGTAGCCGCCGTACGCCGCCTCGAGCTCGGCGGCGTACCCCTGCAGCACCCGCTCGCGCGCGGGACCGGCCGGAGTGGCGAGCGCCTGGACGATCGTCTCCGCGGCGACGTGGCCGGACTCGAGGGCGTAGTCGATGCCCTCGCCGTTGAACGGGTTGACCATGCCGCCGGAGTCGCCGCAGAGCAGCACGCCGCGGGTGTAGTGCGGCTTTCGGTTGAAGCCCATCGGCAAGGCGGCGGAACCGATCCGGCCGACGCGGTTGGCGTCGTCACGGAAGCCCCACTCCTCCGGGGTGTTGGACAGCCAGCGCTGCAGGACGTCCTTGTAGTCGACGTGCTGGAACGCCTTTGAGGTGTTGAGGATGCCGAGGCCGACGTTGGCGGTGCCGTCGCCGACGCCGAAGATCCAGCCGTAGCCGGGCAGCAGGTTGCTGCTGCCGGGCGTGCCGTCCCACAGCTCCAGCCAGGACTCCATCCACGGGTCGTCGTGGCGCGGGGTCTGGTAGTAGGCGCGGACCGCGACGCCCATCGGGCGGTTCTCGCGACGCTCGAGGCCGAGCGCGATCGCGATGCGGGCGGAGACGCCGTCGGCGGCGATGACCACGGGTGCGCGGTACGTCGTCTCGTCGCCGACCTTGCGGCCGCGCTCGTCGACGGGGCGGGCGGTGACGCCGACGACACGGCCGGTCGCCTCGTCGAACACGGGACCGGTGACGGCGGTGCGCTCCATCAACCGCGCGCCGGCCTTCTCGGCGTGACGGGCGAGCAGCTCGTCGAAGTCCATCCGCGTCCGGACCATGCCGTACGGCGGGAACGAGGCGAGCTCGGGCCAGGGCAGCTCGAGGCGGTGACCCGCGCCGACGATGCGCAGGCCGTTGTTGCGGGCCCAGCCGGGGGCGTCGAGGTCGATGCCCATCGCGACGAGCTGGCGGACCGCGCGCGGGGTGAGCCCGTCGCCGCAGATCTTGTCGCGCGGGAACGCGGCCTTCTCCAGCAGGAGCACGTCGACGCCGGCCTGCGCGAGGTGGAACGCGGCGGACGACCCGGCGGGGCCGGCCCCGACGACGATGACGTCGGCGGCCTGCGTGTCCGCGGGCGTCCGGGTCATTGCGGGGGGCTCCTCGTTCGGGGGTTCCGACCGGCGGGTTGTGACTATGTGAATCGCTTCACTAATGCCGACCGGCGGTCAGTCTATGCCTCGTCCGGGGTTCGTGCGACCCGGCCCCTGCCCACGGTCTGCACCGCCCAAACCACCCCTGACCTGGGCATTTCCGCAAGAGGATTGTTGCGTAAATCCCGCCCGTCCGTGCCGCGGTGGCGTCAGGCGCGGGCCCGGTGCAGGGCGACGATCCCGCCGGTGAGGTTGCGCCACTCGGTGTCGCGCCACCCGGCCGCGGTGATCCGCTCGGCGAGCGCGGCCTGGTCGGGCCAGGCCCGGATCGACTCCGCGAGGTAGACGTAGGCGTCCGGGCTCGAGGAGACCGCCCGCGCGACGGTGGGGAGCGCGCGCATGAGGTACTCGACGTACGCCGTCCGGAAGGCCTTGTTGGTCGGGTGGCTGAACTCGCACACCACGAGCCGGCCGCCGGGACGGGTCACCCGGCGCATCTCGCGCAGGCCGGCGTCGGGGTCGACCACGTTGCGGAGCCCGAACGAGATCGTGACCGCGTCGAAGGTCGCGTCCGCGAACGGCAGCCTGGTCGCGTCGCCCGCGGTGAACCCGAGGTGCGGGCGGGCCTGCTTGCCGACCCGGAGCATCCCGATCGAGAAGTCGCACGGCACGACCTGCGCACCGCGGTCGGCGAACGGCTGGCTGGAGGTGCCGGTGCCGGCCGCGAGGTCGAGCACCTTCTCGCCCGGCCGCGGGTCGACGGCTTCGACGACGAGGCGGCGCCAGCGACGGTCCCGGCCGAGCGAGAGCACGTCGTTGGTGAGGTCGTAGCGGCGCGCGACGTCGTCGAACATCGCCTGCACCTCGGCGGGCTTCTTCTCCAGGTCGGCGCGGGTCACGGGGTGCAGCCTAGGCGTGCCGAAGTGGCTCGATGTGGGGTGGGCTGGAACACGGTCGTAGGCTGACGCCTCGTGACGCAGCCCCAGGTGAGTGCCGACCCGCTGGTCGTGCGCACCGTCCCGCTCGACGACCCGGGCGACCTGCTGGCGCTGCTCCCCGACTCCGCGACCGACCCGGCCACCGCGTGGGTGCGCAACGGCGACGGACTCGTCGGCTGGGGCGTGGCCGCGGTGGTGCGGCCGTCCGGGCCGGACCGGTTCGCGCACGCCCGCGCCTGGTGGGTCGAGCAGGTGGCCACGGCGGTGGTGCGCGACGAGGTCGGTCTGCCGGGCACCGGCCTGGTCTGCTTCGGCTCCTTCGCGTTCGCCGACCACACCGGCGACAGCGTGCTGGTCGTGCCCGAGGTGGTCGTCGGCCGCCGCGGCGGACGGGCCTGGGTGACGACGACCAGCGCGGGCGCGCTCACGACGCCGCCCGCGATCGGACCGGTCGACGAACCGGACCCGCCGAGCGGCGTGACGTTCTCCGACGGCGCGATGAGCGGCGCCGGCTGGGAGCTGGTCGTGGCCGAGGCGGTACGCCGGATCAACGCCGGCGACCTGGAGAAGGTCGTGCTGGCGCGGGACCTGGTCGCCACTGCCGACGAGGACGTCGACGTGCGCTGGCCCCTGCGCCGCCTGGCCGAGAGCTACCCGATGTGCTGGACGTTCCACGTCGACGGGCTATTCGGCGCGACCCCCGAGATGCTGGTGCGCCGCGAGCGCGGCCTGGTCACCTCGCGCGTGCTCGCCGGGACGATCCGACGTACCGGGGACGACGAGCGGGACCTGGCCCTGGCCGCGACACTCGCGCGGTCGTCGAAGGACCTCGAGGAGCACGAGTACGCCGTCCGCTCGGTCGCCGACGCGCTGGCGCCGCACTGCACGTCGATGAACGTGCCGGAGGCGCCGTTCGTGCTGCACCTGCCCAACGTCATGCACCTCGCGACCGACGTCGCGGGCGTCACGCACGAGACCGGCGACGTGGCGTCGTCGCTCACGCTCGCCGAGGCGCTGCACCCCTCGGCCGCTGTCGGCGGCACCCCGACCAAGGTGGCCCAGGCGCTGATCACGGAGATCGAGGGCATGGACCGCGGCCGCTACGCGGGACCGGTGGGCTGGATGGACGCCGCCGGCGACGGCGAGTGGGGCATCGCGCTGCGCTCGGCCGAGGTGGACGGCGCGCGGGTGCGGCTGTTCGCGGGCTGCGGCATCGTCGCCGACTCCGACCCGGAGGCGGAGCTGGCGGAGGCGCAGGCGAAGTTCGTGCCGGTCCGGGACGCGCTGGCGGGTCGCTGACCCTCCCCCGCGGGGCCAGCGCCGCCGCGACACCCTGGTGTGCCGTGGGCACTGCCGTGGGCAACGGACCCTTGGGTAACCCGTTGCCCACGACAGAACTCGTGGGACGCACACCCCCGTGTGAGTGCCGCCCCCATCCTCGCGAAGCGAAATGCCCCTGTCTGTAGCCAATGGCGGCCATCGGTATCGGCCGAACGGCCATCCGTCGGGAACCGGTCGGCTAGTCAGCGTCCCGATGGTTGGGACCCATCCGGGTCAGCCCACGCGCTCGTCGACGAAGCACCAGCGCCAGGTCTCGCCCGGCTCGGCCGACTCGACGACCGGGTGCCTGGTCTGGTGGAAGTGCGCCGTGGCGTGCTTGCGCGGCGAGGAGTCGCAGCAGCCGACGTGTCCGCAGGCGACGCAGGCGCGCAGGTGCACCCAGGCCCGCTCGCCGATCGCCACGCAGTCCTCGCAGACCCGCTCACCCTCGGCCGCGGCGGCGCCTCCTCCGGCCATGCTCGGCACGGGGACGCCGGCCGCCTGCTCGAGGTGCTCGCACAGCTCCGCAGCGCCCACGGCTCCTGCCCTTCCGTCGGTGTCGGCGACGACAGCCTCGCGCAGCTCCTCGCGCTGGCTGGTCAGATCGTCGAGCATCGACTCCTCGACGTCCAGCGCGGCCAGTACGTCGGCGACGACCTCGTGCGGCACACGGCCGGTGCTGCGCACCTCGAGGACACGGGCCCGCTCGGCGCGGAGCATCTTGCGCCGCAACCGGGTGTAGGCCTCGCTCGGCGTCTCGACGTCGGGGTCGTTGGCCCCGATCCGCTCCCACGCGGCGTTGTCGCGCTCCTCGGCCCGGCGCCGCAGCGCCTCCATCGTGCCGTAGGCGTCGTCCTCGCCGGCGTGCTCGTCGAGCCAGGCCCGGCCGGCGGCCGACGCCTCCTGGAACAGCGCGGCCCGGGCGAGCGCGTCCTCCCGCGGGTCGGGGCCGGGCAGGCGGAGACGCCGTACCAGCCAGGGCAGCGTGGTGCCCTGCAGGAACAGCGTGCCCGCCGTCACGAAGAGCGCGATCAGCACGAGGACGTGGTGCTCCTCGATGCTGGCCGGGATGGCGAACGCCGCGGCGAGCGTGACGACGCCGCGCATGCCCGCCCAGCCGAGGACCGTCGTGGTGGCCCAGGGTCGCGACGTGGACATGTCCGTCATCGGGTCGGGTCGGACGAGGAGGAAGCGGGCGCCGAACATCCACACCATGCGGGTGACGATCACGGTGACGAACGTCGCGACACAGGCGACCACGACCACGCCGGGACCGACGGGACCCCCGGCCACGGCCGCGACGATGTCGCGCGCCTGCAGCCCGATCATCAGGAAGACGACGTTCTCCAGGATGAACGAGATCGTGCGCCAGTTGAGCCGCTCGGCGATGCGCGACGACGGCGACTGGAGGAGCGGCGCCTTGTGCCCGAGCAGGAGGCCGGCGACGACGACCGCGAGGACACCGCTGGCGTGGATC
The DNA here is from genome assembly GCF_946885725.1 of uncultured Nocardioides sp. The sequence continues at coordinate 17,923 of NZ_CAMPGZ010000011.1, read as the reverse complement.
TCCTCGGCGATGACGTAGGCGACGAACGGCGTCACCAGGGAGACACTGGTGTCGAGGACGTCCTGGGTCACGCGACGGCGCACCCAGGCGACCACGACGAAGACGACGAGGCCGACGGCGACGCCGCCGAGCGCCGCGCGCAGGAAGTCCACGCCGACCTCCAGCACCGACACCGCCCCAGCGGTCGCGCCGAGCGCGGTGCGCAGCGCGACCAGCGCCGTCGCGTCGTTGAGCAGCGACTCGCCCTCGAGGATCGTGACGACGCGGCGGGGCAGCCCGATGCGGCGGGCGATGGCGGTCGCGGCGACCGCGTCCGGGGGCGCGACGACGGCGCCGAGCGCGAACGCCGCCGGCCAGCCGATGCCGGGGATCACCGCGTGCACCACGACACCCACCACGACCGTCGTGAACGCGACCAGCCCGATCGACAGCAGCAGGATCGGTCGCCGGTTGGCGTTGAAGTCGACCAGCGAGGTCTGCAGGGCGGCGGCGTAGAGCAGCGGCGGCAGGAAGCCGACGAGCGCGAGGTCGGCGGTCATCCGGACGTCGGGGATCCACGGGATGAACGAGGCCACCATGCCGACCGCGACGAGCACCAGCGGCGCGGACAGGTTGAACCGACGGCAGGACGCGCTGACCGCGACGACGGCGGCAACGAGGGCCGCGACGGTGACGACGAGGTGCACCTCGTCAGTCTGCCGCGAACGTCACGGGCGTGGTTGTGCCACCCAGCGCATGGGATCACCCCAGCCGAGGTCCTTCACGCCGTGCGCGTCGAGCGCGAGCGCGACGAGCGTGCGCCGGTGGGCCGCGAACGTGAGCACGTGGGCGATCATCCCGCCGTACGTGAAGACCTCGGCGGGCTCGCACAGCGCGTCGACGAAGGTGTCGTCGAGACGGCCCTGGGCGACCACCTCGCTGACGTGGCCGAGGTACGCCGGACCCTCGACGGCGAGACGCTCGCGCAGGGACTCGATCGACTCGTGCTCCTCGACGCTCCAGTCGTAGGGACGGTCCGCGAGCGCGGCGTTCCACATGCCCATCTGGCCGACCAGCCGGGAGAGCAGCGAGCGGATCGTCTGCTGGTCCTCGTCGACGTCGAGCCGGATCACCTCGTCGAGCTCGTCGTCGGACAGCCGGGCCGCGCAGGAGATCATCTCGCCCGTCAGCCAGACGTGGTGCTCGACCATCGCGGTGAGCAGGTCCATGGCAGTCACCTTCCTCTGAGCGGGGAGCCGCAGGCTCCCGGGTGGGTGGAAGTGCACGCGGCTTGGCGCCTCGAGCCGGATCTGGGTGGGCCGGCCGCGCCAGACCTTCGGGCTGACGCCGTACGCGCGCCGGAACGCGCGCGTGAACGCCTCGTGCGAGCCGTAGCCCGCCTCGACCGCGATGTCGAGGACGGTGTGCCGGGTGGTGAGCAGGCGGTACGCGGCGCGCTCGAGCAGGATCCGGCGGCGGAACCGGGCCGGCGGCTCGCCCGCCATCGACGAGACGATCCGGTCGAGGTGGAACCGCGAGAGGTGCAGGCGTTCGGCCATCGCGGCGCCGTCCACCTGGTCAACATCTGTGGCGTCCTCATCCACCAACTCGGCCAGCGTGTCGAGGAACGCGGCGAAGTGGTCGGTCGATGCGCTCACGGGTGCCAGTCCACACCGACGAGGCGCGTTCCCGCTTGATCGTGCTTGCTGGAGTGTTTGTCGGAACGTTCTTGGGCGAGGGGTCTTGCGGCACCGGGACGGGTCACGGCATCGTGGCCCAGCCGCTCCACGTGGGTACTGGCCCAGGTGGACGTCCACCTGACCCGTCCGGCAACCGACAACTGCCCGAAGCGGCGGCCTCCGCCGCCGCGGACCGGCGCGCGCCAGGTGGGACGATGGGAGCAGCACCCACAGACTCCGGCGCCCGACAGGAACCCCCGCCTGCCGGGCGCCGGACACGTCTGGGCTCTTCCGTCAGGCGCTGCCGAGCGCGCGGATCGCCGCGTCGAGCTCGCGCCGGTCGTGCCGCCCGACCACGGCTTCGACGACCTCGATGCCGCCGGCCGGGCTGGCCAGCGCGTGCTCGAGCTCGGCGAGCGAGTCGACCTTCCAGTGCGGCGTGCGGGTGGCGGCGCACAGCGACGCGAGGTCGACGTGGTGGGGCGTGCCGAAGATGCGCTCGAAGGAGTCGGCGTACGCCGGACCGCCCTGCTCGAGCGAGGCGAAGATCGATCCGCCGTCGTCATTGACGACGACGACGGTCAGGTCCGGGCGCGGCTCGTCCGGGCCGATGATCAGACCGTTGGCGTCGTGCAGGAACGTCACGTCGCCGAGCAGCGCAAACGCCCGGCTGCTGTGCGGGCGGCCAAGAGCGGCGCCGACCGCGGTGGACACGGAGCCGTCGATGCCGGCGAGGCCGCGGTTGCCGATCACCATGCGCCGGTCGCCGACGCGGTAGCGCGGCACCATCAGGTCGAGGTCGCGGATCGGGTTGGACGCGCCGACGAAGAACAGCCCGCCGGGCGGGAGCGCGCGGGCGATGGCACCCGCGACCTGGTGCGGGGTGAGCGTGCCGCGGCCGGCGAGCAGCGCGTCCAGGTCGGCGCCGCGCTGCGCGTCGGCGGTGAGCCACTCCCGCAGCCAGCCGTCGTCGCTCGGCGGGTCGACGGTGACGGGGCCGTCGATGACGCGTGAGACGGCGCGCCCGGGGTCGGTGTAGCCGGTGCGGTTGCGCAGCGCGACGACCTCGAGGTCGGCGTCGGAGATCAGCCGGGTCACCGGGCGGGACAGGGTCGGGTGGCCGGCGACGACGACCCGCTCGATGCGCCCGCGGAGCCGCTCGTCGCCGAGGAGCAGGCGGTAGGTGCGGATCGTGTTGGCGCCGGTGCGGGATCCGCTGGTGGGTTCGGCCAGCAGCGGCCAGCCGGCCTGCTCGGCCAGGATCCGCGCGGGCGGGCCCGCGTCGTCGCCGGCGACCACGACGGTGCGCTTGGACTGGTCGAGGTGGGCCCGGGTTTGCTGCTGGTCGCGCGACGGTGAGACCGGGGCCGCGACGTCGATGTCGCTGTCCCAGCCGTCCGGCTCGTCGGGCACGAGTGGCTCGGCCATCTGCAGGTTGAGGTGGACCGGCCCCGGCTGCGCGAGCGCGTCGCCGACGAGCTTGCTCCAGCCGCGCACCTGGGCGGCCTGGTCGGCGGCGGGGTCGCCGGGTGGTACGTCGACGGTCACGGCCGGGGCGGCGCCGAACATCGCGTGCTGGTGCTCGGTGGTCTGGTTGGCCTGGGTGCCGCGCAGGTGAGCGGGCCGGTCGGCGGAGAGCACGACGAGCGGCACGCCCTTGTGCGCCGCCTCGAGCACCGCGGGGTGCAGGTTGGCGACGGCGGTGCCGGAGGTGGTGACGACCGGGACGTGGGAGCGGCTGGTGATCGCGAGGCCCAATGCGAGGAATCCGGCCGAGCGCTCGTCGATACGGGTGTGCAGCGTCAGCCGTCCCTGGGCGGCGGCGTCGTGCAGGGCGAAGGCCAGCGCGGCCGAGCGCGAGCCGGGCGCGAGGACGGCGTGCCGGACGCCGAGCGCGAGCATGGTGTCGACGACGGTGCGGGCCATCGCGGTCGACGCGTTGGCGGGAGCGCTCACGACAGGTGATCCTCCACGTCGGCGAGCCGCGCACGCCAGTGCGCCTCGCGGTCGGGGGCCGCGCGCAGCCGCTCGAGCGCGGCCGGGTCGACGGTCACGGGACGGACCGGCAGCGCGCCGTCCACCGGCAGGAGCGGGTGCGTGACGACGTCGTCGGTGAGCAGCTGCACGGTGGCCAGCCCGCTCGCGTGGTGCAGCTCGGGCAGGGCGGCCGCGAGAGCCACTCCGGCCGCGATGCCGACCGAGGTCTCCAGCGCGCTGGACACCACGACGGGCAGCCCGATGTCCTCGGCGATGCGCAGGCACGCGCGGACACCGCCGAGCGGCTGCACCTTGAGCACCGCGACGTCGGCCGCCTCGAGGTCGCGCACGCGGTAAGGGTCCTCGGCGCGCCGGATCGACTCGTCGGCGGCGATGGGCACGTCCACGCGACGCCGTACCGCCGCGAGGTCCTCGACCGACGCGACGGGCTGCTCGACGTACTCCAGGCCGCCCGCCGCCTTGTCGAGCGCCCTGATCGCGGTCACCGCGGTGTCGACGTCCCAGCCGCCGTTGGCGTCGACGCGGATCCGGCCGTCCGAGCCGAGCACGTCGCGGACGGCTTCGAGCCGTGCCTCCTCGTCGGCGCGGCTCTGCCCAGGCTCGGCGACCTTGACCTTGGCGGTGCGACAGCCCTGGGAGCTCCGGACGATCTCGGCGGCGCGTTGCGGGTCGACGGCCGGGACCGTGACGTTGACCGGCACGGAGTCGCGCAGCGGCGCTGGCCAGCCCTCGTCAGCGGCCTCGCGCGCGGCACGCAACCAGGGCGCGGCGACCGAGGCGTCGTACTCCAGGAACGGGCTGAACTCGCCCCAGCCGGCATCGCCGCGCAGCAGCATGCCCTCGCGGACGGTGATGCCGCGGAACCGCGTGCCCATCGGCACCGACCAGACATGCCAGCGGGTCACGGGACGGCCTGCTGCAGCGCGCGCCGGTCGACCTTCCCGTTGTGCAGCAAGGGGATCGCGTCGACCCGGCGCAGCTCGCGAGGAGCCCACGAGCGGGGCTGCACGGCGGAGACCCAGTCGCGCGCGGTGTCGAGGTCGATGCTGCCGACGACGAACGCGACGACGCGCTGCCCCCACTCGTCGTCGGGCACGCCGACGACCTCGGCCTCGATGACGTCGGCGTGCTCGCGCAACCGGGCGGCGACGGCCGGGGCCGGCACGTTGACGCCGCCGGAGAGCAGCACGTCGTCGACCCGGCCGAGCACCTGAAGCCGGCCGTCCTCGTCGAGCCGGCCCACGTCGCTGGTGACGAACCAGCCGTCGCGGAGGACCTCGGCGGTCAGGTCCGGGCGTCCTTCGTAGCCGTCGAAGAGCACCGGACCGGCGAGCCGGATGCGTCCCTCGGCGCTGAGCGCGACGGCGACGCCGTCGAGGGGCATGCCGTCGTAGACACAACCGCCGCAGGTCTCGCTCATGCCGTACGTCGCCACCACGCTCACGCCCGCGGCCGCTGCTTGGTCGCGCAGGGACTGGGGCACGTTGGCGCCGCCCACCAGCACAGTCGTGAACGTGCGCAGCGCGTCGACGTCGTCCGGGTCGTCGAGCATCCGGTGCAGCTGGGTCGGGACCAGCGAGACGTAGCGCCGCTCCCCCGTCATCGCAGCCGCGGCGTCCGCGAACGAGCCGTTTTGCACGACCGGCTCCGCGCCGGCGCGCACCGAGCGGAACAGCACCTGCAGCCCGGCGACGTACGACGGAGGCAGGTTGAGCAGCCACTGCCCGGACCCGCCGAGTCGCGCCGCGGTCGCCTCGGCGGAGGCCCGGAGCGCCTTGCGCGAGAGCGCGACGCGCTTGGGCTCGCCGGTCGAGCCGGATGTCTCGACCACGAGCGGATCGGGGTTCTCAGCGTCGTCGAAGTCGCGGAGCAGCGCGAGGATCTCGGCGGCGTTGCCGGACACGGGACGGAGGCTGCTCACGGCGTCAATGTAGGTGCTGCGAGAATCCCCGCTCGTGGCTACCCCTGAGCAGTGGCTGGCCGGCGCCCGCCCGCGCACGCTTCCCGCCGCGGTCTCGCCCGTGCTGGCCGGGACCGGCGTCGCGGCGTACCTCGACGCGAGCGTCTGGTGGAAGGCGCTGCTGGCGCTGGTCGTGGCGTGCGCGCTGCAGGTGGGCGTCAACTACGCCAACGACTACAGCGACGGGGTGCGCGGCACGGACGCCGACCGTGTCGGCCCCATGCGGCTCGTCGGGTCCGGCGCGGCGACGCCGACGGAGGTGAAGCGAGCGGCGTTCCTGAGCCTGGGCATCGGCTGCCTCGCGGGACTGGTGCTGGCGCTCACGACGTCGGTCTGGCTGCTGGTCGTGGGCGTGCTGTGCGTCGCGGCCGCGTGGTTCTACACCGGCGGCCGGCGACCGTACGGCTACAACGCGCTCGGCGAGGTCATGGTGTTCGTGTTCTTCGGGCTGGTCGCCGGTGTCGGCACCACGTTCGTGCAGACGGAGACGCTCCCGCTGGCCGCGTGGTACGCCGGTGCGGGTGTCGGCGCGCTCGCCTGCGCGATCCTCGTCGCGAACAACCTGCGCGACGTGCCCACCGACCGCGAGCACGGGAAGCGCACGCTGGCGGTGGTGCTGGGCGACGAGCAGACCCGCTACTTCTTCGCGTTCCTGGTCGTCGTCGCGGCGATCCTGCTGCTCGGCCTCGTCCTCGAGACGACGGCGTGGGCGCTGGTGGCGTTCGCGTTCCTGATCCCGGTCGTGCCGGCGGTGCGCGCCGTGCTGCGTGGCGCCGGCGGGCGCGACCTGATCCCGGTGCTGCAGGCCGTCGGCGTCGCCGAGCTCGTCTACGCTGCGGGCATCTTCTCGGCGCTCGTCACGGCGTGACGAAGTCGCCGGTGCGCGAGAACTCCTCCAACGCGGCGGCGTACGGCGTGACGTCGATGCCGCGCTCGGCCAGCCAGCCGTCGTCGTAGTAGGTGTGCACGTAGCGCTCGCCGCCGTCGCACAGCAGCGTCACCACGGAGCCCGCGCGGCCCTCCTCGCGCATGGCGGTGACGAGCTGCAGCGCTCCCCACAACGCCGTACCGGTGGAGCCGCCGACCTTCCGCCCCGTGACCGCGCTGCACCAGCGGGCGGTGGCGATGGAGGCGGCGTCGGGTACGCCGATCATCGCGTCGACGATGGTCGGGACGAACGACGGCTCGACGCGCGGCCGGCCGATGCCCTCGATGCGGGAGCCACCCTCCCGGGTGCACTCGGGCTCGGCACCGGACCAGGCGGGGAGGAACGCGGAGTTCTCCGGGTCGACCACGCACACGCGGGTGTGGTGCCGCCGGTAGCGGACGTAGCGACCCAGCGTGGCCGACGTGCCGCCGGTGCCGGCGCCGACGACCACCCACTCGGGCACAGGGTGCCGCTCCTGGGCGAGCTGGAGGAAGACCGACTCGGCGATGTTGTTGTTGCCGCGCCAGTCGGTGGCCCGCTCGGCGTAGGTGAACTGGTCGAGGTAGTGGCCGCCGGTCTCGTCGGCGATCCGGCGCGCCTCGTCGTACACCGCCGACGGGTCGTCGACGAGGTGGCAGCGGCCGCCCTGGAACTCGATCAGCTCGATCTTCTCCCGGGACGTCGAGCGCGGCATGACCGCGACGAACGGGAGGCCGAGCAGGCTCGCGAAGTAGGCCTCCGACACCGCCGTCGAGCCCGAGGACGCCTCGGTGAGCGTGGTGCCCTCGCGGATCCAGCCGTTGCAGAGGCCGTACAGGAACAGCGAGCGGGCGAGGCGGTGCTTCAGCGAGCCGGTCGGGTGGACAGACTCGTCCTTGAGGTACAGGTCGATGCCCGCGTCGCGGACCGGCTCCGGGAGCGGGAAGACGTGGAGGTGGGTGTCCGCGGAGCGGTTGGCGTCGGCCTCGACCCGGCGGATCGCCTCGTGCACCCAGGCGCGGTCGTCGCGGCCGGCCCTGATCTGCACTATGACGTGCCGTCCTGCTGGTCCTGGTCCTCGCGGCTGCGCATCTCCTCGAAGCGCGCCGACGCGCGCTCGGCGCGCTCCTGAACCCTGGCGGCGAACCGGTCCCGCTGGCCGCGGAGCAGGTAGTACGACGCCACCGCCGACACGATCGCCGCGAGCAGCAGCGGCCACAGCAGCGGCAGCCTGTCGCCGCCCGTCACCGCCAGGTAGACGCCCGCGATCACGGCGTACGACCCCACGAAGAGCCCGATGCGGGACAGCGTGTAGACGGCGAACTCCTTCACCCCGCCAGGGTAGTTGTGGTTCACAGTGACGGAGTTGGCGGCCCGGCCTACATTGGGGGCATGGGCAAGGCGATCATCGTCATCGCGCTCCTCGCACTCGTCATCTACGGCCTGCTGCGACTCTGGGAGCGTCGCCGCGCCACCCGCGCTCGCGGGTCGTCACAGTTCCCGCCGCCACCGCCCCGTCGTGTCATCGCGCCCGACGACGACCCCGACTTCCTGCGCGACCTCGAGCGCAAGCGCCGTCGCCACGAGAAGGCGCATCCCGACGACGAGAAACGGCCCGACGCCGACGGCTGACCGTCGCCGACGGGCGGCCGTTGTCGCGTGCCGGGGCGTTTGCGGTTTGGTCCCCAACCGCAAGAATCCGGCGGCAGATCCTGCGGTTTGTGACCAATCGGTGACGGCATGAGCTGCCGGGATGCCGATGTGCTGCAGGTCCTTGCGGTTTGGTCCCCAACCGCAGCATCCAGGCTGCGGGACGTGCAGTTCTTGACCAATCGACGACGTGGCCAGCCGTTCATCCCCAGCGGCAAGACGCGCGAACCCGCCGCGCTCGAGAGGGCAAGACGCGCCGACTCGCCGGGGTTGAGGCGGAGGTTCGAGCCGGGTCGACGGGGTTGAGGCGGAGGTACGAGCCGGGTCAGCCGGCGTAGCTGTGCAGGCTGCCGCCGCCGAAGAAGAAGTTGATCCCGACGAAGTTGAACAGCAGCGTCAGGAAGCCCACGATCGCGATGATCGCGGCGGCCTTGCCGCGCCAGCCGGCGGTCGCGCGGGCGTGCAGGTAGGCCGCGTAGACGACCCAGGTGATGAACGCCCAGACCTCCTTGGGGTCCCAGTTCCAGTAGCGGCCCCAGGCGTACTCCGCCCAGATCGGGCCGGCCACGAGCGCCGCGAAGGTCCAGATCGGGAAGCCGAAGGCGTGCAAGCGGTACGACAGCCGGTCGAGGCCGGCGAGGTCGGGCAGCCGGTCGAGGTAGCCGCCGGCGCGCAGCGATCCCCGGCGCAGGGCGCGGTCCTTGACCAGGTACAGGATGGCGGCGATCGCGCCGACGGCGAACGCGCCCGAGGCGATGACGGCGGCGGCCACGTGGATCACCAGCCAGTAGGAGTGCAGCGCCGGCACCAGCGGCCCGGCGGGCACGTAGAGCAGCAGCCCGGCCAGCATCAGCACGACGACCTCGAACGCCGTGACCGGCAGGCCCATCCAGCGCAGGTCGTAGCGGCGGCCGAGCAGCAGGTACATCAGGCCGACGCCGAACGAGCCGGCCAGCGTGAACTCGTACATGTTGCCCCAGGGCACGCGCACCGGGTCGGCTCCGAGGCCACGAGTCACGAGCGCGGCGAAGTGCAGCAGTACGGCGACGGCCGTCAGCGCGAGACCGAGCCGGCCCCACCGGTCGACCCGCTCCTCGGCGTCCGCCGCCGGTTTCCCAGCAGTCGAAGGCTCCTCGGGAGCGCCACCAGCCATGACCGCCGCGGGCTCGGAGACCCGGACGGAGCGCCCGATCGCCCACTCGGCCACGTGCGCGACGAACGCCAGCACGTAGACGATCGAGGCGAACATGACGGCGTTGTTGGAGAACGCCGCGAAGTCGGCGGTGCTCATCGGTCCTCCTTCGGCCGGAGCCTGCGCTCCAGCTCGTCGATCTCACCGGCCAGGTCCCCGCCCGAGCTCCGGTCGAGCCCGGCCAGCTCGACCACGGTACGACGTTCGTCCTCCGGGTCCCGCGACGCCCGCACCCACACCCGGCGCGGCCGCACGAACAGCGACCCCATCAGGCCGAGGATCCCGAGCAGCACGCCGAGCAGCGCGAGGCCCTTGCCCGGGGTGTCGGACACCTGCAGCTTCACCCACCGGTCGACACGCTCGAACGTGATCGACCCGGCCCCGGCGGGCAGCTTCACGGTGTCGCCGGGCGACAGCTTCAGCCGCGCGGCCTCCCCAAGGGACGCGTCACTGCTCTCGAACGTCCGCAGCTCGTCCTTGTCGAGCTGGTAGACCGACTGCGGCCGGCCGTCGTCGAGACCGAGGTCGCCCCGGTACGGCACCAGCGACAGCACCGGGTCGAGCGCGTCGGGGAACTGCGAGAACGGGCCGCGCGCCATGGTGAAGCCGTACGTCGGCAGGAACAGCCCCTCGAAACCGAGCTGCTCGGGCGCCGCGTCCGGCACCTTCAGCACGCCGAACGACGCGAACGACGCGTCCTGCGGCAGGAAGACCACCGGACCCTCGTAGGCGACGTCGCCGTTTCCGTCGCGCACGGTCACCACCGGCGCGTAGCCGTGCCCGACGAGGAAGACGTTGACGCCGTCGAGCGTGAGCGGGTGGTTGACCTTCAGGTCGTACTTCCTCGGTTCGTCACCCGGCTTCTCGGCGTAGCTGATCGTCGCCGAGAAGTCCTCCGGCTGGCCCATGTTGGGCCCGGAGGTCAGGAACGAGACGTCGAAGTCGTCGACGCTGAAGCTCAGCGGCGCCAGGTCGTCGGGCGAGAACATCGAGCCGGGCGAGAAGTCGTCGTACTGGCTCAGCGCGTTGGAGAACCCCTGCCCCACCACGGTGACGACGCCGCCCTTGTAGCCGAACAGCTGGCCCACCGCGAACGCGACCAGCACAAGCAGGATCGACGCGTGGAAGAGCAGGTTGCCGGCCTCGCGGAGGTAGCCGCGCTCGGCCGCGACCGCGTCCTCCGCGGTGTCGACCCGGTAGCGGCCCTTGCGCAGGACCCCCGCCGCCTCCTGGAGTACGGCGTCCGCCGGAGCGTCCACGACCCAGCGGCGCGACTCGGGGAGCCGCCCGAGGTTGCGCGGGGCGCGCGGCGGCCGGGCGCGCATGCCGCGCCAGTAGATCCGCAGCCGCGGCACGACGCAGCCGACGAGCGAGACCATCAGCAGGATGTAGATCGCCGAGAACCACACCGAGTCATAGACCGAGAACAGCCCGAGGGCGTCGTACGCCTGCGCCAGCGTCGGGTGGTCCCGCTCCCACTCGGAGACGGCGATCTGGTCGATGTCGCGTTGCGGCACGACCGAGCCGGGCACCGCCGCCAGAGCGAGCAGGAACAGCAGCACCAGCGCGGTGCGCATGGACGTGAGCTGGCGCCAGGTCCAGCGGGCGAGCTCGACGGGCGACAGCGCGGGCGGCTGCGGCGGTGGAGGCGGACCCGCGGTCGCACCGCCGACGGTCGAGTTGTCGGGGCCGGAGTCCGTGCCAGGGTCGAGGCGGGGCGTGGTCATACGGCCACCTCGAAGCCACCGACCCAGTTGCGCAGCTCGCCGACCCAGAGATCCCAGACCCCGGTGACGAGCAGGACCCCGACGAGCACGAGCATCGCGCCGCCGGCCCGGGTGACCCAGACCTGGTGACGGCGGACCCAGGCCACCGCGCCGAGCATGCGGCGGAACGCGAGTCCCGCAATGACGAACGGCAGGCCGAGGCCGAGCGAGTAGGCCACGCTCAGCAGCGCGCCGCGCGCCGCTGTGCCCTCGGTCAGCGCCAGGGTCTGCACCGCGGCGAGCGTCGGGCCGATGCACGGCGTCCAGCCGAGGCCGAACAGCACGCCCAGCAAGGGCGCCGCGGCCAGCCCGACGGCCGGCACCCGGTGCACGCGCACGTCACGCTGCAGCCACGGCACGAGGCCGATGAAGGCCAGGCCGACCAGAATCGTGACGACGCCGAGGACGCGGCTGATCGGCGTCATGTACTCCCAGAGCAGGTCGCCCAGGGCGCCGGACAGGGTGCCGAGCGCGACGAAGACGAACGTGAACCCGAGCACGAACAGCGTGCTGCCGAGCACCATCCGGCCGCGGCGGCCGTCCTCGAGGTCGGCGCCGGACAGGCCCGTCGCGTAAGAGAGGTAGCCGGGCAGCAGCGGCACCACGCACGGCGAGAAGAACGACACCAGGCCGGCGAACGCTGCCACCGGCAGCGCCAGCAGCAGCGACCCCGACAGCACCGTCCCCTCGAACCAGTCAGCCACGCTGCTGCGCCTCCTCGACCAGGCCGTCGAGGGTGCCGCGGCTCAGCTCACCGAGCACCCGCCCGGCGGCCCGGCCCTCGGCGTCGACCACGACGGTGCTCGGGATCGCGCTCATCGCCAGGGAGTCGCGGAACGACAGCAGCGTGCGGCCCTGCGGGTCGTAGAGGCTGTCGTAGGGGATGTCGAAGCGCCGCACGAACGCCTGCGCGGCCGCCTTGCTCTGGTCGCGGGTGTTGATGCCGAGGAACACCACGTCCTTCTCGGCCCACTCCCGCGCGGCGTCGGCCAGCATCGGGGCCTCCTTGCGGCACGGCCCGCACCACGACCCCCAGACGTTCAGCACGACGACCTTGCCGGCGTACTGCTCGAGCGACACGGACTCGCCGTCCAGGGTCTCCCCCGCCACCTCGCCGGGCTTCTCCCGGTCGGCGGGCGCGACGGCGGTGATGATCCCCTTGCCGGACACGAAGCCCTGGTCGCCGGAGCTGCCGACCTCGTCGGAGCAGGCACCCGTGCTGCCCAGCACGCTCAGGGCGAGCAGGGTCGCAGCGGTACGGCGGGCACAGCGCATCGTCAGGAGGTCGGCTCGTCCGTCTCGCCGGGCCGGCCGCCCGCCGAGAACGGGCGGGCGCGGTCCTTGGCCGGGATCAGGTCGGCGGCGGGCTCCGAGTAGCGCACGGTCACGAGCCGGTCGTCCTCGAACGTCAGCGAGGTCAGGCTGCACAGCGTGCACTGCCGCTTGGTGGGCAGGTGGATGTAGGGCCGCCCCTCGGCGTGCAGCCGGGTCACCCAGATCGGCAGCTGGTGCGACACGACGACCGCCTCGCGGCCGAAGGCGATGTCGCGGGCATCCGCCACCGCGGCCTTCATCCGGGCGACGACCTGGACGTAGGGCTCGCCCCACGACGGGCGGAAGGGGTTCCACAGGTGCCGCCACGCGTTCGGCTTCCACAGCACGTGGTCGCCCATGCCGAACCGCTTGCCCTGGAAGACGTTGGTGGACTCGACGACGCGTGAGTCCTCGCGCACCTCGAGCCCGTGGGACCGGGCGACGGGGGCGGCCGTCTCCTGGGCACGCTCCAGCGGCGAGGCGACCACGTAGGCGACGTCGTGGTCCTTGAGGGCGTCGGCGACGCGCTGGGCCATCTGCCGGCCGCGGTCGGAGAGGTGGTAGCCGTCCATCTGCCCGTACAGCACGCCGTTGGGGTTGTGCACCTCCCCGTGCCGCAGCAGGTGGACGGTCGTCACGGTGCCGCTCACGCCTCGCCCTCCTTGACCGTCGATGGCACCACCGACGGTACGGCGGCCGCCGCCCGGGCCGCCGCCGGCAGCGCGCTGACGACCCGGTCGAGCACGCCGTCGTCATGGGCCGAGGACAGGAACCACGCCTCGAAGGCGCTGGGCGGGAGGTACACGCCCTGGTCGAGCATCGCGTGGAAGAACGCCTTGTAGCGGCCGACGTTCTGCGAGGACGCGGCGTCGAAGTCGCGCACCGCTTCCGCCGCCGGCACGTCGTCGAAGAGGAACGCGCTGAACATGCTGCCGCCAGCCTGCACGACGTGGGGCACGCCGGCCTCGGTGAGCGCCTTGGCGACCTCGTCGGCGAGCAGGCCCGCGGCACGGTCGATACCGGCGTAGACCTCGTCGGTGGCCAGCCGCAGCGTGGCCAGGCCGGCGGTGGTCGCGACGGGGTTCCCGGACAGCGTGCCGGCCTGGTAGACGGGCCCCTCGGGCGAGAGCATCGCCATCACGTCGGCACGGCCGCCGAACGCCGCGGCCGGAAATCCGCCGCCCATCACCTTGCCGAACGTGACCAGGTCGGGCGTCCAGCCCTCGCGGGCGCCGTCGAGCCCCCACTGGCCGGAGCGGCTGACCCGGAAGCCGGTCATCACCTCGTCGCTGACGAACAGCGCCCCGTGCCGCGCGCACGTCTCGGCCAGCATCCGGTTGAACCCCGGCAGCGGCGGGACGACGCCCATGTTGCCGGGCGAGGCCTCGGTGATGACGCAGGCGATGTCGTCGCCGTGCTCGGCGAACGCGCGCTCCACGGCGGCGGGGTCGTTGTAGGGCAGCACGAGCGTGGCCGCGGTGGAGGCCACCGGGACGCCGGGGGTCCCCGGCACGGACAGCGTGGCCAGGCCGGACCCGGACGCGGCGAGCAGCGCGTCGACGTGGCCGTGGTAGCAGCCGGCGAACTTCACCACGAGCTCGCGACCGGTGAAGCCGCGGGCGAGCCGGATCGCCGACATCGTCGCCTCGGTGCCCGACGACACGAACCGGACCTTGTCGACCGGCGTCCGGGAGACGATCTCCTCGGCCAGCTCGACCTCGGGGATCGTCGGCGTTCCGTACGACGTACCGCGGCCGACGGCCTCCTGCACGGCCGCCTGCACGTCGGGGTGGGCGTGACCGAGCAGCATCGGCCCCCAGCTGCAGATCAGGTCGACGTACTCGCGGCCATCGGCGTCGTACAGGAACGGGCCCGCGGCCCGCTCGATGAACCGCGGGGTGCCGCCCACCGCGTTGAACGCTCGGACCGGCGAGTTCACCCCGCCCGGCGTCACTGCGAGAGCGCGCGCGAAAAGCTTCGCGGACTGCGTGGTCTCGGGCCGGGTCTCGTCGGGGGTCACCGGTTCATTCTGTCCGAGCGTGCCGAGCCGATCGAACCGGGACCGTGTGAGGCTGACCACCGCCGGCATCTTGCTCTCGCCGCACCCCTCTACTCACCGCTGCTACCCGCGCGTAACCTGAGCCGGGTGTGCGTCGTTGAAGGTGTCGTAACGGGTCGGCTGGGGTATGACGGGAGCCGACCTCGACACTGGGAGGGGAAACGTGTCGCAGGACTCGAAGGGCCTGATGACGTGGCAGCGGGCGACCGCGCTGGTGCCGCTCGCGCTGCTGTCCGCCGGCTGGACCGCCAGCCTGGCCTCGCCGACGACCGCGTCGGCCAGCGCCAATGACGGCCGGCTGCCCGACGGGACCGAGCTCCCGCGTGAGGCCGTCGAGGCCCCGGCGAGCGTCACCCGCCCCGACATCCTCGCGCCCGGCGTCCCCAAGGGATCCGCGAAGGCGGTGGTCTCGCAGGCGTCCGCCAACGGCATCCCGGCGGCGGCGCTGAGCGCCTACCAGCGCGCCGCCCAGGTCATCGGGGCCGCCGACGCGAGCTGCCGCCTCGACTGGACGCTGATCGCGGCCATCGGGCGCGTCGAGTCCGACCACGGCCGCTACGGCAACAACACCCTGACCGACTCCGGCGTCAGCAAGCCGGGCATCTTCGGCATCCCGCTCGACGGCAGCAGCGGCACCACCAAGATCGACGACACCGACGCCGGGCAGATCGACGACGACCCGGTCTTCGACCGCGCGGTCGGCCCCATGCAGTTCATCCCGTCCACCTGGTCGGTGGTCGGCGTGGACGGTGACGGCGACGGCGTGCGCAACCCGCAGGACATCGACGACGCCGCGCTCGCCACCGCGGTCTACCTCTGCTCCGGCGACGAGGACCTCTCCACGACCGGCGGGCAGCGCGCGGCGGTCTACCGCTACAACCACAGCCAGCGCTACGTCGACCTCGTGCTCGCGATCATGCGGGCCTACGCCAGCGGCGACTTCTCGTCGGTGCCCAACGGCAGCGCCTCCCCCGCGGTGTTCTCACCCAAGGGCGGCGACGCTCCGGCCAAGGGGCCCCGCGGCCCGCGCGGCAACGGCGGCGGCAGTGCCGCCGGCCCCGGCGGCAACGGCGGTAACAGCGGAGGCGGCGACAAGGGCGGCAAGGGCGGCGGTGGCGGCGGTGCCGGCACCCCGACGCCCACCCCGACGCCCGCAGCACCGCCCCCGAGCGGCGGCGGTGGCGGTGGCACCGGAGGCGGTGGCGGCAGCACCGGCGGTGGAGGCGGCACCGGTGGCGGCCTGCCGACCGCCGCGCCGACCCCGGCGGTTCCGCCGCCGGCCCAGCCCGCGGTCGAGACCCTCGACACGATCGCCGAGGCGACCACCTTCTGCGCCAACGAGCTCGCCGGGATCACCAGCGACAGCACGGTCATCAACCAGTGCGCGCAGCGCGTGGTCGGCAAGAGCGTCGACGAGGCGGCGGCGCTGATCCCCAACACGCTCGCCGCGGTGCTCAGCTGGCTGGGGCTGCCCAGCCTGCCGGGCCTCGGCGGCGGTGGCGGCGGCCTGCTCGGCTGAGTTCGGCCCCGGACCGATCGGGAGCGGTCAGCGGCGCAGTAGCCGCGCGGCCTCGGCCGCCCAGTAGGTGAGGACCACGTCGGCGCCCGCGCGGCGGATCGACGTGAGCGTCTCGAGGATCGCCGGCTCGCGGTCGATCCAGCCGTTCGCGGCGGCAGCCTCGACCATGGAGTACTCGCCGGAGATGTTGTACGCCGCCACGGGCAGGTCGACAGCCTCACGCACGGCGCGGATCACGTCGAGGTAGGCCAGCGCCGGCTTCACCATCACCAGGTCGGCGCCCTCGGCGACGTCGAGCAGCACCTCGCGCACGCTCTCGCGCACGTTGCGGCCGTCCTGCTGGTAGGTGCGCCGGTCGCCCTGCAGCGACGATGCGACCGCCTCACGGAAGGGACCGTAGAAGGCGGAGGCGTACTTCGCGGAGTAGGCGAGGATCGCGACGTCCTGCCTGCCGGCGCTGTCGAGGGCACTGCGGATGACACGCACCTGGCCGTCCATCATCCCGCTCGGCCCCACGACGTGGACGCCGGCCTGGGCCTGCGCGAGCGCCATCTCGGCGTACAGCTCGAGCGTCGCGTCGTTGTCGACCTCGCCGCTCGGGGTGAGCACGCCGCAGTGGCCGTGGTCGGTGAACTCGTCGAGGCACAGGTCGGCCATCACCGGCAGCGCGTCACCGACCTCGGCGACCACGTCGGCGATCGCGACGTTGAGGATGCCGTGGGGGTCGACGGCCCCGCTGCCGCGGGCGTCCTTGGTCTCGGGGACGCCGAACAACATGATCCCGCCGAGCCCGAGGTCGGCCGCCTCGGCGGCGGCCTTCCGCAGCGACTCGCGCGTGTGCTGCACGACGCCCGGCATGCTCGTGATCGCCGCCGGTTCCGAGGCGCCCTCACGGACGAACGCCGGCAGCACCAGCTGCCGCGGGGACAGCGAGGTCTCCGCGACCAGGTCGCGCAGCGCGCCGGTGCGGCGGAGACGCCGCATCCGGGTGGCGGGGAAGCCGGCCTCGGTCATGGCCGACTCAGGTCGCCTTGCGGCGCGCGGACGGACGGCGCTCGGACGGCTTGGTCACCGGCTGGCCGGCCTCGAGCATCGCGGCCCGGCGAGCGGCGCCGAAGTCGGCGAGCGCGTCGACCAGCACCTCGACCGACGGCTCCGGCGCGAGGACGTCGACCCGCAGGCCGTGCTCCTCCGCGGTCTTGGCGGTGGCGGGACCGATCACCGCGATGACCGTCGACGCGTGCGGCTTACCGGCGATGCCGACGAGGTTGCGCACGGTCGAGGACGAGGTGAAGACCACCGCGTCGAACTTGCCGGTCTTGATCGCCTCGCGGGTCGGTGCCGGCGGCGGCGTGGCCCGGACGGTGCGGTAGGCCGTGACGTCGTCGACCTCCCAGCCCAGCTCGAGCAGGCCGGCCACCAGCGTCTCGGTGGCGATGTCGGCGCGCGGCAGGAAGACGCGGTTGATCGGGTCGAGGACCTCGTCGTACGGCGGCCAGTCCTCGAGCAGGCCGCGGGCGGACTGCTCGCCGGACGGCACGAGGTCCGCACGCAGGCCCCACGCCTCGATCGCGGCGGCGGTCTTGTCGCCGACCGCGGCGATCTTGAGGCCGGAGAAAGCGCGGGCGTCGAGGCCGTACTCGTCGAACTTCTCGCGGACCGCACGGACGGCATTGACCGAGGTGAACGCGATCCACTCGTAGCGGCCCTCGACCAGGCCGCGAATGGCCTTGTCCATCTGCTGCGGGTTGCGGGGGGGCTCGACGGAGATCGTCGGCACCTCCTCGGGCACCGCGCCGAAGCCGCGCAGCCGCGTGGACACCGAGCCGGCCTGCTCCTTGGTGCGGGGCACCAGGACCCGCCAGCCGAACAGCGGCTTGGTCTCGAACCACGACAGCGT
>NZ_CAMPGZ010000010.1 GCF_946885725.1 uncultured Nocardioides sp. | reverse complement strand
CGACGTCGAGACGAGCCTCGACGCCGTACGGCGGGTCGTGGCCAGCCTCGACTAGAGGTGCTTGAGCGCCTCGCGGCGGGACAGTCCGGAGAGGCGGGCGTCGTGGTCGGCGACGAACGTGCGCACCCAGTCGGGGTCGGTGCGGGCGTGCTGGCGCAGCGCCCAGCCGACGGCCTTGCGGATCCAGAACGACTTGCCGTGCAGTGAGTCCTCGAGGTTGCTCTCGAGCGCGAAGCGCAGCAGGTCCAGGTCGGTGTCGTGCTTGTGGCCGAGCTGGCAGATGATCGCGGTACGGCGTAGCCAGAGGTCGTCCTCGACCGCCCACGTGCGCATCACCGGCGTGACCTCGTCCCGGTGTGCGGCGAGGATGTCGCCGACCAGGTGGCTCGCGATGTCGTCGACGACGTCCCACCAGGCGCCGTCCACGATGAGCTCGCGGTAGAGCTCCAGCGTCTTGACGTCCTGGTGGTCGCGGTAGAGCCGGTGCCGCGCGACGCCCAGCGCGGCGTACCACTCCTCGCGGAACACCGCCTCCATCCAGATCCCGCGCACGGCGGCCTCCCACGAGGACCGGTCGGGCAGCGGGTGCGCGGGGATCACCTCGCGCAGGATGGTGCGCAGCGGGCCGGACGGGACGCCGGCGTACGGCATCGACGACTTCATGTACGCCTGCATCTGCGGGGCCCGTCCCGGGTCCCCTGCCTCGGCGATCCTGCGACGAAGCTCCTCGGCCAGATCGGGCATAGTGAGCACGGTAGTGGTGTTGGGGGAGGTGCAGCCGCTCCGCCTGACCGCAGCAGCAGCGGCGCCGCGAGGAGAGGGAGGGTGACATGAGCAGCGTGCACATCGTCGACGACGTGCCTGAGCTCGACGAGCTCTCCGACGCCGGCGGTCCCGTGCTCATCCACGCGCTCGACGGCTTCCTCGACGCCGGCAACGCGGGCGCGCTGGCCGTCGCCCACCTGCTCTCCCATGACGCGGGCCGGGTGGTCGCGAGCTTCGACGTCGACTCGTTCTACGACTACCGCGCGCGCCGCCCGCCGATGACGTTCGTCGAGGACCACTACCAGGACTACGCGGCGCCGCGCCTGGTCGTGCGGCTGGTGCGCGACTCGCTCGGCACGCCGTTCCTGCTGCTGCACGGGCCGGAGCCCGACACGCGCTGGGAGGGCTTCGCGAGCGCCGTGCGCGAGGTCATCGAGCACTTCGGCGTCCGGCTGACGGTGGGCCTCGGCTCGGTGCCGATGGCGGTGCCGCACACCCGCCCCGTGATGCTGACCAACCACGGCACCTCGCCCGACCTGCTGATCCAGGAGAACGTCTGGGCCGGCACCATCCGGATCCCGTCCAGCGCGCAGGCGCTGCTCGAGCTGCGGCTGGGGGAGTGGGGGCACAAGGCGATGGGCTTCGTCGCCCACATCCCGCACTACGTCGCGCAGCTCGACTACCCGGCAGCCGCCGCGACGATGCTCGAGTCCGTCGAGGTCGTGACCGGCCTGGAGTGGGACCTGACCGCGCTCGAGGCCGCCGGCGCCGAGCGGCTCGCCGAGATCGGCGCGCAGATCGCGGACTCGGCCGAGGTGGCCGACGTGGTCGCCGGGCTCGAGCAGCAGTACGACAGCTTCCACCGCCCGGAGAGCGCCGAGGGCGCCGGCTCCCCGCTGCCGCTCGCCGAGGAGCGCGACCTGCCGACCGGTGAGGAGCTGGGCGCGGAGTTCGAGCGCTTCCTGGCCGGTCTCGACCGGCGCGACGACGAGTAGTCTCCTCCGCAGCCGCTTCGCACCCACCGACCAAGTAGGAGACGCCCCGCGTGCCCAGCTCCGCCGAGGAGCTCCTCCAGCTCCTCGACCTCGAGACGATCGACGTCAACCTGTTCCGCGGCATCCAGCCCGACACGATGCTGCAGCGCGTGTTCGGCGGGCAGGTCGCCGCGCAGGCCCTGGTCGCCGGCGCGCGCACTGTCGAGGCCCCCCGCGTCGTGCACTCGCTGCACAGCTACTTCCTGCGCCCCGGCGACCCCGCCGTACCGATCGTGTACGACGTCGAGCGGATCCGCGACGGCCGGTCGTTCTCGACGCGTCGGGTCGTGGCGCGCCAGCACGGCCGGGAGATCTTCTACATGACGCTCTCGTCGCAGGTGCCCGAGGACGGGTTCGAGCACCAGGACCGGATGCCCGACGTTCCCACGCCACAGGAGGCGCCCGAGCTCGGCGCCCTGCTGCGCCAGGTGCGCGGCGAGCAGGCGACCGCGTGGCTGGAGGAGTGGGCCAGCCTCGAGCTCCGCTGGATCGGCGACTCGCGCCAGGGCGGCCTCCCCAAGTCCGACGAGCAGCCCGCGCAGGTGCGGCTCTGGGTGCGCACCAACGGGAAGCTCGACGACGACCCGGTCGTGCACCAGGCGGCGTTCACCTACCTCAGCGACCTGACCCTGCTCGGCTCGGCGCTGGTGCCGCACGGCGTCGACGTCGGCAGCCCCAGGGTGCAGAGCGCCTCGCTCGACCACACGATCTGGTTCCACCGGCCGTTCCGCGCCGACGAGTGGCTGCTCTACGACCAGGCCTCGCCGTCCGCCTCGGGCGCGCGCGGCCTCGGCATCGGCCGGGTGTTCCGCGAGGACGGCACGCTGGTCGCGACGGTCGCCCAGGAGGGCCTGATCCGTCCCAGAGGCTGATCCGGACCCGCTGAATGACAGCGCTGTAACACACAAATCTCTCAATTCCCTGCACCGACACGCCGATGTTCTGGTTGCATCTGAGCGTTTCTGTGACTCGAGGGAAGTAGTGGGACATGCGTGAACGGGTAGCGACCGCCCTACGACGGGGCGGCATCCTGCTCCTCACGACCGCGGCCGGGCTCGCCGTCGCCGCGCCCGCGAACGCCGTACCGGTGCCCGACTACGAGATGCCGTTCTCGTGCGGCCAGGAGTGGACCGGCAGCACCCGCTCGTACCACAGCCCGAGCGCCTACTCCGCGGACTTCAACCGCGACCCCGACCTCGGCGAGCCCGCGCTCGCCGCGGCGCCGGGCGTCGTCACCACCGTCGCCGACCTGGGCCGGCGCAGCTACGGCCGGTACGTCGTGATCGACCACGGCGGCGGGGACACCACGCTCTACGCCCACCTCGACAAGCTCTGGGCGGTCCCGGGCCAGCGGGTCGACCAGGGCCACGTGATCGGCCTGGTCGGCACCAGCGGCGGCTCGTCCGGTCCGCACCTGCACTTCGAGGAGCGGCTCAACGGCAAGGTGCAGCGGCCCTTCTTCCACGGTGTCGAGTTCAAGATGCCGCGCACCCAGGCGTCGCAGAACTGCTCCGACGTACCCGTCGCCGGCGACTGGAACGGCGACGGCGTCGACGAGCTCGCGGTCTTCCGCCGCAAGGCGGCCTCGAAGTTCCGCTTCGCGCAGACCGGCGCGCCCGCGGTGGTCGTCAGCTACGGCCTGCCGACCGACCAGCCCGTCATCGGCGACTGGGACGGCAACGGCACGGCCGACCTCGGCGTGCGCCGGCAGCGCGGCAACCGGTTCTGGCTGCGCAACGCCGACGGCACCGAGCAGGTGGTCAAGTTCGGCGCGAAGCCCGACCTGCCCGTCGCCGGTGACTGGAACGGCGACGGCACCACCGAGCTCGGCGTCTGGCGGGCGAAGCGCGCCCGGTTCCTGCTGCGCAACCCCGACGGCACCAAGGTCAGGGTCCCGATCGGCGACGTCGACGACCTGCCGGTGACCGGCGACTGGAACGGCGACCGGATCACCGACGTCGGCGTCTTCGACAGCGCCACCGCCACGTTCGTGCTCCGCACGGTCGGCCCGGACGGGGTGCCGGTGCTCAGCGCCGTGCCGTTCGGCGTCCCCGGCGACCTGCCCGTTGCCGGCGACTGGAACGGCGACGGCATCTCCGACATCGGCGTGTGGCGCCCGTCGGAGGGCGTGTTCTACCAGCGCGTGACGCCGCCCGCCGGCCGCGGCACCGCCACCGTCACGACCCGGAAGTTCGGCCGGGCCCGCTGACCACAACGATTCGTCTGCGATCGGCCTGCGTAACTCACCCCGTAAACCGCAGACGAATCGTTGTCGTGCGCCCCAGATGGACGGTCGGCATAGCCAATTCGGGTCGGTAGCGCCGCGACACCCCGAGTCGTAGATTGACCGACATCCGCAACGCTCGATGAGCAGCTACGACTGCCGCGCGCCTGCCCCGTGACGACAGCCTGAGTCTCGACCACCCGAGCCGGCCCGGCCGGCTGTCGCGTGGGAGTGATGCACGTGGCCGTCCTGCCCGACGCACGGATCCGTCGCCGGGTGGTGGTGCGCGGCGTCGTGCAGGGGGTGGGCTTCCGGCCGTTCGTCTACGCGCTGGCGCGGAGCCTCGACCTCGCGGGCGAGGTGCGCAACACCGGCGACGGGGTCGTCGTCGAGGTGGAGGGTGACCCGGGTTCGGTCGCCGCGTTCGTCGTGCGGGTGCGCACCGACGCCCCGCCGCTCGCGCTGGTCGTCGACGTCACCGCGACCGACGTACCCCCGCGAGGCGGCACCACCTTCACGATCCAGCCGTCCGCCGAGGGCCCTGGCCGCACGTTCGTCAGCCCCGACGTCAGCATCTGCGACGACTGCCTGGCCGAGCTGGGCGACCCGACGAACCGGCGGTACCGGCACCCGTTCATCACCTGCACCAACTGCGGACCCAGGTTCACGGTGACGACGGGCCTGCCGTACGACCGCGAGCACACCACGATGGCGGGGTTCGACCTGTGCGAGGCGTGCGCCCGGGAGTACGCCGAACCGGCCGACCGTCGCTTCCACGCCCAGACCGTCTGCTGCCGCGACTGCGGCCCACGGCTGCACCTCGTCAGGGCGGACCGCCCGACCAGCCTCGACGAGGCGGCGCTGAGCGAGGCCCGCAGCCTGCTCCGCGACGGTGCGGTCGTCGCGGTCAAGGGGCTCGGCGGCTACCACCTCGCGTGCGACGCGACCTCGCCCGACGCGGTCCAGACGCTGCGCAAGCGGAAGCGGCGCGGCGACAAGCCGTTCGCCGTGATGGTCACCGACCTTGCTGCCGCCGACGACCTCGTCCATCTCGACCACGCCGAGCGCGCCCTGCTCGGCCGACGGAGCCGGCCCGTCGTGCTGGCCCGACGACGTACCGGCGCCCCGGTCGCCGACGCGGTCGCGCCAGGCAACGGCGACCTCGGCGTCGTGCTCGCCTACACGCCCCTCCACCACCTGCTGCTGGGCCTGCCCCGCGACGACCCGTCGCCCGTGCTGGTGATGACCAGCGCCAACCTGACCGGAGAGCCGATCGTCACCGACGACGCCGAGGCGCGCACCCGGCTGGCCGGGCTCGCCGACGCGTGGCTGTACGGCGACCGCCCGATCCACGTGCCCTGCGACGACACCGTCACCCGCGCCGTGGACGGGGTGGAAGCACCGGTCCGGAGGTCGCGCGGCCAGGCGCCGCTCCCGGTCGCGCTCTCGTTCGACAGCCCGCCGCTGCTCGGCGTCGGCGGGGACCTCAAGAACACCTTCTGCCTGGCGGAGGGCCGCCTCGCCTGGATGTCCGCCCACGTCGGCGACATGGACGACCTCGCCACGCTCGCCGCGTTCACCACCGCCGAGGCCCACCTCGAGATGCTCACCGGGGTCGCGCCGGTCGCGATCGCGACGGACCGGCACCCGGGCTACCGCTCACGCCGCTGGGCCCTCGACCACGCCGACGGCCGCCCGGTCGACGGCGTGCAGCACCACCACGCCCACGTCGCCTCGACGATGGCCGAGCACGGCGTCGCGCCGGGCCGGCGGGTCATCGGAGTCGCGTTCGACGGCACCGGCTTCGGCGACGACGGCGCCGTGTGGGGCGGCGAGGTCCTGCTGGCCGGGTACGGCGACTTCGCCCGCGCCGCGCACCTGGGGTACGTCGCGCTCCCCGGAGGTGACGCGGGGGTGCGCAACCCCTGCCGGATGGCCCTCTCACACCTGCGCAGCGCCGGAGTCGACTGGGACGAGAGGCTGCCCTGCGTTCAGGCCTGCCGCGAGGACGAGCTCCGGCTGCTCGACCGGCAGCTGGAGACCGGGATGGGTTGCGCACCCACCTCGAGCATGGGGCGGCTCTTCGACGCCGTCGCCTCGATCGCCGGCATCTGCCACCGCGTCGGCTACGACGCGCAGGCCGCGATGGAGCTGGAGGCGCGGGCACGCGAGGCCGGCGCCCGGCCCGGCTACGCGTTCGCCGTGCACGACGGGGTGCTGGACGCCGCACCCGTCGTCGCCGCTGCCGCCGAGGACGTCCGCACCGGTGCCACGCCGGAGGTGGTCGCCGCGCGCTTCCAGGGAGCGGTCGTCGACCTGGTCGTCGAGGCCTGCACCCGGCTGCGCGACGAGACCGGGCTCCGCACCGTGACCCTCAGCGGCGGGGTCTTCCTCAACGCCTTCCTGACGTCGGCCTGCGCCGCCGCCCTCGCCGCACGGGGGTTCGAGGTGCTGCGCCACCGCAAGGTGCCGGCCAGCGACGCCGGCATCGCCCTGGGCCAGGTCGCGGTGCTCGCGCACCGGGCCCGCGCCTCACGAGACGAAGCACGACCAGAGAGGAGCAGCCATGTGCCTAGCCGTACCCGGTCGGGTTCTTGAGATCGGCGAGCGTGACGGGACCCGGATCGCGCAGGTCGACTTCGGCGGGGTGACCAAGGAGGTGTGCCTCGAGTACGTCCCCGACCTGGAGGTGGGCGAGTACACGATCGTGCACGTCGGCTTCGCCCTCCAGCGCCTCGACGAGCAGTCGGCGCTGGAGACCCTCGAGCTGTTCCGCCAGATGGGCGAGCTCGAGGCCGAGTTCGGCGACCAGTGGGGCCGCGCGGCCGAGCAGGCCGGCCTGCCGCGCCCCGACCTGGCGCCCGAGATGCAGACCGTCGACGGCCCGGGGGCTCCGGGCGGAGAGGCAGGGGACCGGTGAAGTACCTCGACGAGTTCCAGGACCCCGAGCTGGCCAAGCGCCTGCTCGACGACATCCACGCCACGGCCACGCAGCCCTGGGCGATGATGGAGGTCTGCGGAGGGCAGACCCACTCGATCATCCGGCACGGGCTCGACCAGCTGCTGCCCGACGGCATCGAGCTGATCCACGGCCCCGGCTGTCCCGTCTGCGTGACGCCGCTCGAGGTCATCGACAAGGCGCTGGAGATCGCGGCGCGACCCGACGTCGTCTTCTGCTCGTTCGGCGACATGCTCCGGGTGCCGGGCAGCGACAAGGACCTGTTCCGCGTGAAGAGCGCCGGCAGCGACGTACGCGTCGTCTACTCCCCGCTCGACGCGCTCGAGCTGGCCAAGGCCAACCCGGACAAGCAGGTGGTGTTCTTCGGCATCGGCTTCGAGACGACCGCCCCGCCCAACGCGATGACGGTCTACCAGGCCAAGAAGCTCGGCATCGAGAACTTCAGCCTGCTCGTCAGCCACGTGCGGGTCCCACCCGCGATCGAGGCGATCATGACCGCGCCCGACTGCCGAGTGCAGGCGTTCCTCGCCGCGGGCCACGTGTGCACGGTGATGGGTACGGCGGAGTACCCGCCGCTCGCGGAACGGTTCCACGTGCCGATCGTGGTCACCGGCTTCGAGCCGCTCGACATCCTCGAGGGCATCCGTCGGGCGGTCCACCAGCTCGAGGACGGCCGCGCCGAGGTCGAGAACGCGTACAAGCGCGTCGTGCTGCCGGAGGGCAACCCGGTCGCGATCCGCATGCTCGAGGACGTGTTCGAGGTCGTCGACCGGTCCTGGCGCGGCATCGGCATGATCCCGCAGAGCGGCTGGCGGCTCTCCGACGCGTATCGGGAGTACGACGCCGAGCACCGCTTCGAGGTCGGCGACATCCACACCCAGGAGTCGACGGTGTGCCGCAGCGGCGAGGTGCTGCAGGGCCTGATCAAGCCGCACGAGTGCTCGGCGTTCGGCACGCTCTGCACCCCGCGCAACCCGCTCGGCGCGACGATGGTGTCCAGTGAGGGCGCGTGCGCGGCGTACTACCTCTACCGGCGCATGCAGGTGCCCGCGCAGCCCGGCCCGGCCGACACCGGCAGCGGTTCAGCGCGGGAGGTGAGCTCCGTTGGCTGAGCCGATCACGATCACTCCACCTCCCGAGCCGCTGAGCTTCGAGGGCTGGACCTGCCCGCTGCCGCTCCGCGACAGCCCGACGATCGTGATGGGCCATGGCGGTGGCGGGGCGATGTCGGGCGAGCTGGTGGAGCACGTGTTCCTGCCGGCGTTCGCCGACGACGACCTGGCCAAGCTGGGCGACTCGGCGGTGCTGCCGCTGCTCGGCGGCCGGGTGGCGTTCTCGACCGACTCGTTCGTCGTACGCCCGCTGTTCTTCCCGGGCGGCAGCATCGGCGACCTCGCCGTGAACGGCACCGTCAACGACCTCGCGATGAGCGGCGCGCAGCCGCTGTTCCTCTCGGCGGCGTTCATCCTCGAGGAGGGTGTCGACGTCACCAAGGTCGGCGCCGTCGCGCAGCGGCTCGGTGCGGCGGCCGAACGGGCCGGGGTCCGCGTGGTCACCGGCGACACCAAGGTCGTGGAGTCCGGCCACGGCGACGGCGTCTACGTCAACACGGCCGGCGTCGGCGTCGTGCCCGAGGGCGTCCACCTGCGACCCGACCGCGCCCGGCCGGGTGACGTCGTCATCATCAGCGGTGAAATCGGCGTGCACGGCGTGGCGATCATGAGCGTGCGCGAGGGCCTGGAGTTCGGCGCCGCGGTGGAGTCCGACTGCCAGCCGCTGAACGGCCTGGTGGCCGCGATGCTCGAGGTCACTCGCGACCTGCACGTGCTGCGCGACCCGACGCGGGGTGGCGTCGCCACCGCGCTCAACGAGATCGCTCGCGCGTCCGGCGTGGGGGTCGAGCTCGACGAGCGCGCGCTGCCGGTCCCCGAGGTCGTCGCCAACGCCTGCGCGTTCCTCGGCCTGGACCCGCTGCAGGTGGCCAACGAGGGCAAGCTGCTTGCGTTCGTCGACCGCGAGCATGCCGAGGAGGTGCTGGCGGCGATGCGGGCGGACCCCGCGGGCAAGGCGGCGGTGGTCATCGGCGAGTGCGTCGAGGAGCACCCCGGGATGGTGGCGGCCACGACGGGGTTCGGTGCGTCGCGCGTGGTGGACCTGCCGCTCGGCGAGCAGCTGCCGCGGATCTGCTGACGCCATGAAGTTCCTGGTGCTGTGGAGCCTGGAGCAGTCGCTGCTCTCCGACGCCATGGTGCGGGCGATCGCCCGGATGCCGGAGTACGGCCGGCGGCTCGAGGAGCAGGGCAGGGTGCTGATGCGCTACCACGTGGTCGGCGCGCACGGCGGTGCGTGGCTGTACGACGTGGCCAGCCACGAGGAGTTCGAGCGGCTCCTCGCGATGGCGCCGGTGTTCAACTTCGCGCGCTACGACATCAGGCCGCTCGCCGACATGGCAGCCGACATGAACAGGGGCCCCGATGACGTCTGAGATGACGCGACCCTTGACGTACGACGAGCTGGGCGTGCACCGGCACCTGCTGATCAGCGAGCGGCTGCGCCAGCGCCGCCGCGAGCTCGGGCTCACGCAGAAGGAGGTGGTCGCGCGGCTCCGCCGGATCGGCGTGGTCACGACCAACAAGGCGCTGAGCAGCCTGGAGCACGGTGCCGGGCTCGACGTGTGCAAGCTGCCCGAGATCGCGCGGGCGCTGGACTGCTCGCTGACGTGGCTCGTCGGGCTCACCGACGACCCGGGCAGCTGGGAGCCGGACTCGCGGAGCTGGCCGGGCCTGCCGCCGGCTCGCGACGCGGTGGAGCGACGGGATCCCCGGAGCCCGGCACCGCTCGAGCCACGCGAGC
Organism: uncultured Nocardioides sp.; assembly: GCF_946885725.1. The sequence continues at coordinate 28,773 of NZ_CAMPGZ010000010.1, read as the reverse complement.
CTCAACCGAGCGGAGTCCCGCCGATCCTCGGGCCCATGCCCTGACACAGGGGGTTACATGCGGCGCATGTCGAGGTAGCGCTTGATGTCGTCCTTGGCACCGGCCGCGACGACCGCGGCCACGACGGCGAGCAGGAACAGGAGCTTCTTCACTCGTTCACCTCCATCCAGACTCTTGGGCCCAACCTCTGTCAGGCAGGTGATCGGGGCACGCGGGCCTCCGCGTGCAGACGGGCGAGCTCGCGGTCGACGACCTCGCGCACGAGCGCGGCCGCCGGGGCGACGGAAGCCTGGGCGGTGTCCGACAGGCCGATGCCCTCGTCGAGGGTCTCGGGCTTGCAGCCGACCACCAGGATGCGGTCGACCACGCCACCCAGCGTGGGCAGCAGCTCCATGACCCCGCCGGGGGACAGGTCGTGCGGGTCGAGCAGCGCCTCGGGCAGCTCCCCTTCGTCCGTCCCGCGCGCGGGTACGTCGGGCTCCACGACGAACAGCGAGCCGGGCGGCCCGTCCTGCTGCGCCACCGTGTCGACGACCACGAGCACGTCGTACCCGTCCATGAGCTCGTAGACCAGGTGCACCGAGCGGATGCCGAAGTCGACGAGCTTGGCCTCGGGCGGGAGCGGGTCGCGCTCGAGGGCGGCCGCGACCTCCACGCCGAACCCGTCGTCGGACAGGAAGATGTTGCCCACGCAGGCCACGAGCACCCGGGCCATCACGCACCGTCCTCGCGCAGCGGGTCGACCTCGTCGGGGGAGAAGTAGAGGTACCGGCCGTGGGCCACCTTCAGGTCCGCGCCCGGGTCGTCGTCGACGGACACCGCGAGGTGCTCGTGGCCGTCGACGTCGTGCAGTACCGCGGCGACGGTCGCCTCCCGTCCGGCGAGGAACAGGTCGTAGGCGTCGGCCCGGCGGGTGCCCGGCCGCAGCAGCACGCCGCGGATCTCGATGCCGTCGTGGTCGGGGTCGACAGACGCGTCGGCGCCCGGGTCCCACCAGGGCACGTCGGGCGGACCCGCCGGCTCGGGCGGCGGCGCGAGCGAGGTGGTCATCGCGTCGACGTACCGGACCGTGCCGTGCAGCCGCTCCCAGAGGTCCGGCGGCATGTGCTCGACCTCGGCCAGCAGGGCGGCGGCGCGCGGGTCCGTCCCGCGCACCTCGCGCTTCTCCTCCTCGGAGAGCGTCGCGGTGCGCAGGCTGAGCAGCTCGTCGATCTCGAGGGCGTCGAAGAACGCCGACTCGCTCTGCGGGGCGAGCCGCGGGTGGTCGTAGAGGATGATCGGCGAGCTCAGCACGACGGACGCCTGGTCGTCCGGCCCGGCCAGCACGGGGAACACGCCGTCGTTCACGCAGCCCGCGACGAAGCCCGACGCCCACTGCGGCGGGTCGAGCTGGGAGACGAACGACGCGCCGTCGGCCTCGACGAGCAGGTGGCAGGCGACCAGGGCGCGGCGGAGCCACTCGGGTCGGCGGGCGCCGGTCGCGCCGGAACGGGTCGCGTTCTCGACCTCGATGGTCAGCAGCGTCACGGTGTACGGCGAGACCGGCCGGTGCGCGCGGGCGGACACGCGGACGGTCACCGGCTGCCGGACCCGCACCAGCCGGCCGCCAGGCACGAGCTCTTCGTCGGTGCCGCCCTCGATGTCGACGGTCACCTCGCCGTCGCCCTCGAGCGGCAGGTGGACGCTCACCTCCTGCTCGACGGCCTCGTCCCAGGGGACGTGAACGGTGTCGCCGGCGTCGAGCCGCTCGACCGGCCTCCCGGTGGCGTCCTCGACGCGTCGATGCTGCACCTGGAGGAACCGCACCGTCGCGCGCAGCGCGGTCGGGTCGCCGTCGACGACGAGGTCGGTCCGGTTGGCGGCGCGCTCGGAGGCGTCGAACGCCACCACGTCGTGCGGCATCAGCACGCCCCACTGCCAGCGCACCTGGTTCTTCCCGGCGCCGGCCCGGTAGGGGTAGAGCACGTAGCCCTCGTAGAGCACGGTGTCGGCCACCCTGCGGGCCTCCTCGACGGGCGTCGTCATCGCTCCGCCTCACCCAGGAGCCGGTCGAGCGCCTCGTCCATCGACGTCATCCCGTGCCGTCCGCGATAGACCGAGAGCCGGTCGAACGTCTCGCGCCGTACCCGGAGCCAGGCCTGGCCGGGGAAGTGCACGTCGACCGCCTCGCGCCACACCGCGACCGGAAGGCGCACCGCGGTCTCCTTGTGCCAGGGCACCGGTTGCACGGCGATCGCGCCGGCCGTGCCGGTGAACACCTGGCCGCTGAACAGCAGGAGCAGGGGTACGTCGCCGTCCTCGAGCGCCGCGAGGTACTTGTGGGCCGCGACGTCCACGTCGTAGCTGAGCGGCAGGGTCAGCTCGAAGGCGCACTCGCCGGTGAAGCCGGGCAGCACGTGGGAGAGGAACGCCAGCTGGAGCGGCTGCATCGTGCTGCCCCAGCGCGGCCGGTCGCCGAACAGGTCGACGACCTTGGCGGCCTCGGCGTCGGAGTAGGACCGCCGGACCGGCTCGATCCGGACCTGGCAACGCAGCGCGAGGGCGTGCACGCGCAGGCCGGAGGCATCGCGTGCCCGCATGCGCAGCAGCACCGTCGGGGCGGCGGCGTAGTGATCGGCGACGACCTCGTCGCACGCGAAGTCGAGGTCGACGGAGGGGCCGGGCAGGGCCGCGTCGGTCATGCCGCACCCGTCCGCGGGACGCTGCGCGCGCGGTCGTCCAGGGCCTCGAACCAGCCGTCGATGCGCCGCCACACCTCGGCGCCGCCACCGAGCCCGGTCCAGCTCGTGCGCACGACGCCGACGAGCTCGTAGCAGACGTCGATCGGCACCAGGTAGCACCGGAACTCGTCGCCGAGCCGCCGCAGCAGCACCGCCTCGACGTCCTCGTCGGTGCTGTCCAGCACGGGGTTGTCGGTGACCAGGTCGCCCCAGGCGTCGAGGTCCAGCAGGGACTCGGTCGCCCCGCCCGGGCCGGGGTAGAACGCCAGCAGGTGGTCGACGCCGGTCTGCCGGAAGAAGAACACGAGGTCTACGGGGATCTTGAGGCCGTCCCACTGGCTCGCGGTGACGCGGAGGTCGGCCACGCGGCGCACGTCCTCGCCGACGCCGCGGTAGCGGCCCCCGCCGGCGCCCTGCGGCGCGAACAGCAGGTAGCACGGCCTGCAGACGCACAGCAGCCGGTGCTGGGCAACGTCGGCGACGTGCCCGTGCCGGTCACCGATGTCCACGCCGCAGAACTCGCAGCGCTCCTCGGCCGGCGCCTCTGGCCTCTGAGGCTTCGGCTCGGCGATCCGCCGCAGGGAGCGCAGACCGCTCATCCGGGGTCCCCGGGGAGGCGCGAGCGCAGCGAGCGGCTTCCTGGGGTGTTCATGCCGGCTCCCGGTGTGGGAGGGCCATCTTCCAGGCGCCCCGCTCGGGCAGCAGCGGGACGGGCGTGAGCGGGGTGCCGTCGGGGTCGACCGCGCGCCCGGCCAGGCGTACGTCGTACTCCCGGCCGCACGGGCAGCGCAGCCGCTCAGCGACGAGCGTCCCGTCGGCGGGGGACATCAAGCAGGCCGGGCACCGGTCGAGGTAGGCGAGCAGGCTGCCGTCGAGGTTCACCACGAGGACCGCCTCGCCGGCGACGTCGACACGGCGGACGGTGCGCGGCGGTACGTCGAGGTCGAGACGCGTCCACCCGCCGGAGGCGCTCGCCGGGGCGGCGTCGTGCGGGCTGAACGGCGGGATCTGCAGCAGTGCGGGGCCGGCGTCGACCATGCCCTCGGCCTCGACGGCGACGACGTCCGGGGCGGCGACGAGGATCGCGTCCTCGATCGCCGACTTCACCGTGAGCGCCGACGACGGGCAGCCGTCGCAGCTGCCCTCCAGCCGGAGGTGCACGACACCGTCCGCGTCGACGCCGGACAGGCTCACCCCGCCGGCGTGCGAGCCGAGGTAGGGGCGGACCTGCTCCAGGGCCCGCTGCACGCGGGTGTCGACGTCGTCGGGGTGCAGGTCGTGCAGGACCAGGAGGTTGCCGACGACCTCGTCGTCCGCGAGGCGGCGCAGCACGTCGGGCGGGACGGCCTCGACGAGCCGGGCCAGGCCGGCGCCGTACAGGCTCATCACCGCGTGCAGCAGCTCCTCGACGCGCTCGACGACCGCGGGCGAACTGCTCTGGCCGAGGTCGTCGAGCAGGGTCTCGATGCGCTCGCTGGCCTCACGTACCGACACGGGCTCCATGCGCCGCACCTCCTCGATCAGCTGCTTGAGAGACCGCGTCCTCCAGGAACGCGTACCAGTCGCCGACGTTCTCGCCGGTGCGCACCGACAGCGGCAGCACCTCGACCCCGGGGCTCAGCCCCCGGGCCTGGGACCGGAACCGCGGCAGGTCGAAGTCGACGTACGGGAGCAGGTCGGTCTTGTTCACGACCACGAGGTCGGCGACGCCGAACATGTGCGGGTACTTCAGCGGCTTGTCGTCGCCCTCGGTCACCGACACGACCACGACCTTGGCCGCCTCGCCGAGGTCGAACAGCGCCGGGCAGACCAGGTTGCCGACGTTCTCGACGAACAGCAGCGACCCCGTGGGCGGGTCCAGCTCGTGCAGCGCCCGGTGGACCATCGCGGCGTCGAGGTGGCAGCCGGCGCCGGTGTTGACCTGGACGGCCCGTGCGCCGGCGCGCCGGATCCGGTCTGCGTCGAACGACGTCTCCTGGTCGCCCTCGATGACGCACACGGCGTGCCGCGTCCCCAGCTCGGCGACGGTTCGCTCGAGCAGGCTGGTCTTGCCTGCCCCGGGCGAGCTCATCAGGTTGAGCGCGGTGACGTGCCGCTCGGCCAGCGACGCGCGCACGTGCGCGGCGAGCTCGTCGTTCTTCGCGAGCAGCCGCTCCTCGACGTCGAGCGTCTCAGTCGTCTCGGTGGTCACGCCGGGCGCTTCGCCGCACCCGCAGGTCAGGCACACGACGGCTCCCGCACGAGCTCGACCGAGACCAGCGCGAGGTCCTCGCCCGGACACTCCTCGATGACCAGCGCGGCGCCGGCCAGCGGCGTCTCCGCGGCGACAACGTCGAAGCAGAACGACATCGCGTCGGGTACGACGCCGGACCGGTCGCCGACGCGCACGTTGACGGCGACCACGCGGCGCCCGGCGGTGCGCTCGACCACCAGGTCCACGAGGCTCTCCGTGATCGCGAGCTCGTGCACGGCGTCCCCCGCCGTACCTAGTAGGGCTTCACCGGGACGCTGGGCGTGTGCAGGTGCTCGACCACCCGACCCCGTCCGGTGAACATGTGCACACCGCACGGCAGGCACGGGTCGAACGACCGGACCGCGCGCATCACGTCGATGCCCTTGAAGCTCTCCGGCGGGTTCTCCTCGAAGATCGGCGTGTTCTGCACGGCGTCCTCGTAGGGGCCGGGCGTGCCGTAGGTGTCGCGGACGCTGCCGTTCCACGGCGTCGGCGGGTAGGGGTGGTAGTTCGCGATCTTCCCGTCCCGGATCACCATGTGGTGGCTGAGCACGCCGCGCACGGCCTCGGTGAAGCCGACGGAGATTGCCTCGTCGGGCACCTCGAACCTCGTCCAGGTGTCGGTGCGGCCGGCGCGGACCTCCTCCAGCGCCTTCTCGGTGAAGTGCAGCGCCAGTGCCGCGGAGTAGGCCTGGAAGTAGGTGCGCGCCCGGTTGCGCTCGAGGGCGTTGCTCCACTTCGGGATCTTCCACTCGAAGGTGACCTCGGGCTTGAGCGCCGTACGGGGCAGGTTGATGACCACGCTGTTGCCGGTCGCCTTCACGAAGCCGCAGTCGACCAGGCCGCTCAGCGCGGTCGACCACAGGCGGGCGATCGGGCCGCCGCCGGTGTCGAGCGCGAGGTGGTCCTTGCCGTCGAACCAGCGCGGCGACATCGTCCACGAGTAGGCGTTGTCCCAGTCGCGCTTGGCCGGCTTGGGGATCGTGTGCTGGTTCCAGGGGTGCCGCTCGTCGACCGGGTTGCCGAGCGGGTCGCGGGTCACGAAGACCTCGCGGCCGGACTTCACCCAGTCCTCGTAGTAGGAGTGGCCGAGCAGGATCCGGATCCCGAGGTTGATCTCGACGAGGTCGTTGGTGACGAGCTTGCCGTCGACGATCACGCCCGGCGTGACGAACATCTTGCGGCCCCAGTCGCTCATCGTCTCGTAGCGGAAGTCGCAGTACGCCGGGTCGTTCAGGCTGCCCCAGCAGCCCAGCAGGATCCGGCGCTCGCCGACGTGCTCGTAGCCGGGCAGTGCCTCGTAGAAGAAGTCGAAGAGGTCGTCGTGCAGCGGCACGACCTTCTTCATGAACTCGACGTACCGCATGAGCCGCGTCAGGTAGTCGGTGAACAGCTGCACGGTCGCCGTCGTGCCGACGCCGCCCGGGTACAGCGTCGAGGGGTGGACGTGCCGGCCCTCCATCAGGCAGAACATCTCGCGCGTGTAGCGGCTGACGTGCAGCGCCTCGCGGTAGAACTCGCCCTCGAGCGGGTTGAGCGCGCGCATGATGTCGCCGATCGTGCGGTAGCCGTGGATGCCGGCGTTCGGTGCCTCGGTGGTGTTGGCCCGCTCGAGCACGCCCGGGTTGGTCTCCTTGACCATCCGCTCGCAGTAGTCCACCCCGACCAGGTTCTCCTGGAAGATGTTGTGGTCGAACATGTACTCGGCGGCCTCGCCGAGGTTGATGATCCACTCGCCGAGGTGCGGCGGGCGCACGCCGTAGGCCATGTTCTGGTTGTAGACCGAGCAGGTCGCGTGGTTGTCGCCGCAGATCCCGCAGATCCGGCTGGTGATGAAGTGCGCGTCGCGCGGGTCCTTGCCCTTCATGAACAGGCTGTAGCCGCGGAAGATCGACGACGTGCTGTGGCACTCGAGGACCTTCTTCTGCTTGAAGTCGACGCTGGCGTAGATGCCGAGGCTGCCCACGATCCGGGTGACCGGGTCCCACGACATCTCGACGACGTCGGTGCCGCGCTTCTCTGTCCGCTTCGGTTCGGTGATGGTCATGGTCGCTCCGCTCACCAGGTCTTCGTGAAACCGGTCTTGAGGGTGGTCCCCCTGGTGCGCCAGCGGGGTTCCTTGTCGAGGGTCTTGAGCGTCACGCCGCGCAGACGCTTCACCGCCTTGCCGTAGATGGTGCTGCCGCGGGTCGACATCTTGGCGCCGGGCGGCTCGTCCATGAACGGCATGAACTTGTCCGGGAAGCCCGGCATCGTGCACCCGATGCAGATGCCGCCGACGTTGGGGCAGCCGCCGACCCCGTTGATCCAGCCGCGCTTCGGCACGTTGCACTTCACGACCGGTCCCCAGCAGCCGAGCTTGACGATGCACTTGGGGGAGCCGTACTCGGTGGCGAAGTCCCCCTGCTCGTAGTAGCCGGCGCGGTCGCAGCCCTCGTGCACCGTCATGCCGAACAGCCAGCGTGGCCGCAGCGCCTCGTCGAGCGGGATCATCGGCGCCTGGCCGGCCACCTGGTACAGCAGGTAGGTGATCGTCTCGGACAGGTTGTCCGGGTGGATCGGGCAGCCGGGGACGCACACGATCGGCAGCCCGGCCTTGGACTTCCAGTCCCAGCCGAGGTAGTCGGGCACCCCCATCGCGCCGGTCGGGTTGCCCGACATCGCGTGGATCCCGCCGTACGTCGCGCAGGTCCCGACCGCGATCACCGCGGTCGCCTTCGGGGCGAGCCGGTCCAGCCACTCCGAGGTGGTCATCGGCTGCCCGGTCATCGGGTTGTTGCCGAACCCGCACCAGTAGCCCTCGGGCTTGATCGCCTCGTTGGGGATCGACCCCTCGACCACGAGCACGAACGGCTCCAGCTCGCCGCGGTCGGCCTTGTGCCACCACTCGATGAAGTTGTCCGCACCTTGCTCCGGGCCGCACTCGAAGTCGATCAGCGGCCAGTGCACCGCGATCTTCGGCAACCCGGGCAGCGCCCCCAGCACGATCTCCTCGATGCTCGGCTGCGTCGCCGCGGTCAGTGCGACGGAGTCCCCGTCGCAGCTGAGCCCCCCGTTCATCCAGAGGATGTGCACCACACCCTCGTCGGCCTTGTCGGTCTGGGTCTGGCTGTCGAGAACGTCGGTCACGATCCACCTCCAGTCGCCGGGCGGGCCTTCTCATCCTCCAAAAACGAGACGCTCTGGGTAACCGCCAGCAGCGGGTCATCTCCGAGGCAACCGGGGACTCGGCGACTCGGTGAATCCGCGATTCCGGGACCGAACAACGATTCGTCTGCGGTTTACGGGGTGAATCACACGGGCCGACCGCAGACGAATCGTGCGTGACGGGCGATTCACCCGGTTTCGGCGGTCTGTCCGCGATTCCCGATCTAGCCTGCTGTCGTGACCAGCACCAGGCCCGATGACGAGGGCGAAGTCCGTGAGCGGCGACCTCTCGTCGACGAGGAGGACGTCGAGAGAGTCGCCCGCCAGGTCGGGTCGGCGGTCGGGTCCACTGTCGGGTCGACGGTCGCGAGCGTCGCCGAGCAGATGCGCGAGCGGGCGGCGGCCGCCGAGGCCGAGCGCGACGCCCTGCTCGCATCGGACGCCGACCGCGACGCCGCCGTACGCGTGCTCGCCGACGCCTTCTCGGTCGGCCGGCTGTCCGCCACCGAGCTCGAGGACCGCACCGGGAGGGTGCTCGGCGCGCGCACGCACGGAGAGCTGGACGACCTGCTGGCCGGCCTCGGCGGCTACCCCGTCGCGCGGCCGGCCGCGCGCTGGCGCAAGGTCGTCTTCGGCATCGTCGCGTTCTGCACGTCGCCCTTCGTGTTCATGGGCAGCATGCTGCTCCTCTTCGGCAGCGACGTCGGCGACCACGTGGGCGGACTGGTGATGCTTGTCCTGTTCCTGCCCGGGCTGTTCGGGCTGTGGCGCTGGGCCTGGCCGAAGCGCTGACAACGATTCGTCTGCGACCGGCCCGTGTGAATCACCCCGTAGATCACAGACGAATCGTTGTCGCGCGCCCGAGCAGGTGGGGCTTGTCGCTCTTCGGGTCGCGCAGGGCGAACGCGTAGCCGTCGCCGACCTTCTCCGACCCGAACGCGACCTTGCCGGGGAGCAGCACGGGTTTCTTGAAGGCGACCTCGACGGTGACCGCGTCGGGGAGGCGGCCGTCGAGCGCGGCGATGCAGCGGGCCTTGCTCCACATGCCGTGGGCGATCTGGCGGGGGAAGCCGAACGCCTTCGCGGTGACGCCGTACAGGTGGATCGGGTTGTGGTCGCCGGAGACCGCGGCGTAGCGCCGGCCGAGGTCGCCGCCGAGCCGCCACTGCACGCCGCTCGCCGGCACGTCCTCGAAGGTCGCCTCTTCCGACGCCGCGGAGGGGTCGCCGCCGCCGAGGCGTAGGTACGTCGAGCGCGACTGCCACACCAGCTCGCCGGCGCTGTGCACGTCGACCGAGAGGTCGAACGCGCGGCCCTTCGGGTGCGGACGCAGCTCGCCGGTGCGGGCGGTGAGCTGCAGCCGCTCGTCGGGGGAGATCGCGCGGTGCTGGGTGATCGCGTTCTCGAGGTGGACGGTGCCGATCGCCGGGAACGGGAACGACCGGTCGGTCATGATCGCCATGTGCAGCGGGAACGCCAGCACGTGCGGGTAGGTCAGCGGCAGGTGGTCCTTGAGCGGGAACCCGCAGACCTCGCTGTACGCCGCCACGTGGTCGCGGTCGACCGGCACGTCGTACCGCGTCTCGACGAGCTCGGGCATGCCGGTCCCGGTCTTGCGGATGCCCGGGAGCTGGTTGACGACCGGGATCGACGGCAGCGCCGCCTTGAGCATGGTCGGGACCGCCATCGGCTCAGGCCCCCAGCATCATCTGGCCGCAGACCCGCACCACGTTGCCGTTGACGGCGGTGGAGGCGGGGTTGGCGTACCAGGCGATCGCCTCGGCGACGTCGACCGGCTGGCCGCCCTGCGACATCGCGTTGAGCCGGCGGCCGACCTCGCGCGTCGCGAAGGGCACGGCCGCGGTCATCTTGGTCTCGATGAAGCCCGGCGCCACGGCGTTGATCGTGATGCCGTCCTCGAGGTCGTCGGCGAGGCTGTCCACGAGCCCGATCACACCGGCCTTGGAGGCGGCGTAGTTGGTCTGGCCGACGTTCCCGGCGATGCCCGCGATCGAGGCGACGCCGACGATACGGCCGTTGCTCGCGACCAGCTTCTGCCGGAGCAGCTCGGTGGTGATCCGCTCGGGCGCGGTCAGGTTGACCGCGATGACGGAGGAGAAACCGTCGCGCTTCATGTTCGCGAGCTTCTTGTCGCGGGTGATGCCGGCGTTGTGCACGACCACGTCGACCTTGCCGTGCTTCTCCTTGACGTGGCGGGCGATCCGCTGCGGCGCGTCCTTGCTGGTGATGTCGAGGAGCAGGTGGTCGCCGTCGATCTCGCGCATCACCGCCTGCAGCTCGCTGGCCGCCTGCGGTACGTCGATGCCGAGCACCGTCGCTCCGTCGCGGTGCAGCACCCGGGCGATCTGCTCGCCGATGCCGCGGCTCGCGCCGGTGACCAAGGCGAGCTTGCCGGTGAGCGGCGTGGCCCAGTCGACCTCCGCGGCCGCGTCGGTCGCGCCGTGGCAGCCGATGCGGACGACCTGGCCCGAGACGTACGCCGACTTGGGGGAGAGCAGGAAGGCCAGCGTGGACGCGATCGCGGCCGGGTGGTCGTGCGACTCAGGGGCGACGTACACGAGCTGGACGGTGCCGCCGCGGCCGATCTCCTTGCCCAGCGAGCGGGTGAAGCCCTCGAGGGCCCGCTGCGCGACGCGCTCCGCGCCGTGCACCGTCTCGGGCGGGGTGCCGATCACCACCACGCGCGGGCACGTGCCGAGGCTGCGCATCACCGGAGTGAAGAACTCCTGCAGCGTGACGAGCTGGTCGCTGGCGGTGATGCCGGTGGCGTCGAAGACCAGACCCTTGTACTTCTGCTCGCCCTCGGCGACGGGGCCGGCGCCGGTGAGGTGCGCGACGCCGAGGTCGTCCAGCGCGGCGACCAGCGACTTCTCGAGGCGGCCGGCGCCGCCGAGCACGACGGTGCCGTCGACCAGCGGGGCGCCCTCGGTCCAGCGCTCGAGGGGGACCGGGTTGGGCAGGCCGAGGTTCTTGGCCAGCAGCTGTCCGACCGGGGTGCGGATCAGGGTCGAGTAGCGGTCGCTCATCGCGGCGGGTCCTCCTGAGGTGGGCAGTCCTCCAGTTGTAACGAGCGGTGTAACTCGGTGTCCACATTTCGTGACGTGGCCCTCATCGAGTTGGCCTACCCGTTGTTACCGGAGAGTATGTCCCCATGACCACGAGCACGAGCAGCACCGGCCCGTCCGTCCGCCGCGTCGCCGTCGTCGGCGGCAACCGCATCCCGTTCGCGCGCTCGAACTCCGTCTACGCGCACGCGTCCAACCAGGACATGCTGACCGCGGCCATCGACGGCCTCGCCGCGCGGTTCGGCCTCGAGGGCGAGCGGGTCGGCGAGGTGGTGGCCGGTGCCGTGCTCAAGCACAGCCGCGACTTCAACCTCACCCGGGAGTCCGTGCTCGGGAGCCGGCTCGCCCCGGAGACGCCGGCCTACGACATCCAGCAGGCCTGCGACACCGGTCTGCAGGCGACGATCGCGGTCGCGAACAAGATCGCGCTCGGCGCCATCGATGTCGGCATCGCCGGTGGCACCGACACCACCTCGGACGCGCCGATCGCGGTCAACGAGCGGCTGCGCAAGATCCTGCTGGAGGCCAACCGGGCGAAGACGGTGCAGGGCCGGCTGGCTGCGCTGGCCAAGGTGCGTCCGGGCCACCTCGTCCCGTCGATCCCGCAGAACAGCGAGCCGCGCACCGGCCTGTCGATGGGCGAGTCCGCCGCGCTGACCGCGCTCGAGTGGGGCATCGGTCGCGAGGAGCAGGACGAGCTCGCGGCCGCGTCGCACCACAATCTTGCGGCGGCGTACGACCGCGGCTTCCTCGACGACCTGGTCACGCCGTACCAGGGGCTGGAGCGCGACCAGAACCTCCGCCCCGACTCGAGCGTCGAGAAGCTCGCCAAGCTCAAGCCGGTGTTCGGCAAGGGCGAGGCGGCGACGATGACCGCGGGCAACTCCACCCCGCTCACCGACGGCTCGTCGGTCGTGCTGCTGTGCTCGGAGGAGTACGCCGAGGCGCGGGGCTGGGAGCCGCTGGCGTTCCTGACGTTCCACGAGACCGCCGCCGTCGACTACGTGCACGGTGGCGAGGGGCTGCTGATGGCGCCGGCGTACGCGATGCCGCGGATGCTGGCCCGCGCCGGTCTGTCCCTGCAGGACTTCGACTTCTACGAGATCCACGAGGCGTTCGCGTCGCAGGTGCTCGCCACGCTGAAGGTGTGGGAGGACCCGGTGTTCTGCAAGGAGCGTCTCGGTCTCGACGAGCCGCTGGGCTCGATCGACCGGTCGAAGCTCAACGTGGCCGGCTCGTCGCTGGCGGCGGGGCACCCGTTCGCGGCGACCGGAGGCCGCATCGTGGCCACGCTGGCGAAGCTGCTGGCCGAGAAGGGCTCCGGCCGCGGCGTGATCTCGATCTGCGCCGCGGGCGGCCAGGGCGTGACGGCGATCCTCGAGCGGTAGGTCAGCTGCGGGGGGCCCCGACGGCCATCGCGATGCTGCTGGCGACCAGGTGCTCCTTGACCTGCTCGGGTGACAGCGACGCCACGGTCGGGATGCCGGGCGCGGCCTGCTTGACGAGCATGCCGACCCGGGCGAGCTGCATGCCGCCGAGGCCGGCGGCGTAGAGCGTGTTGGCGAGCAGGTGCACGTCGTCGGTGTGGAAGCTGCCCTCGTCGACGCCGGCCTGGATCGCCGCGGCGACGCGCGCCAGGCAGGTGCTGATCGACCGGCCGAGGCGGAACATCGCGCCCTCGCTGATCTCCTCGAGCAGCTCGGGGCCGGGGCGGCGCATCAGCGTCAGGGCGCAGTCGACGAACGCCGGGTAGGCGAGGCCGTAGTCGATGAACGCCTCGGTGATCGCGCGCAGCCGTCGCACGGCGTCGGCGCTCGGGTCGTCCGCGGCGGCGAGCCGCTGGTCGAGCTCGTCGAGGTAGCCGACGAGGGTGAGCGCGAACAGCTCCTCCTTGCCGGTGAAGTGCCGGTAGATGATCGCCCGGTTGATCCCGACGGCGCGGGCGATGTCCTCGATCTGCGCGTCGCGCACGCCTCGGGCGTCGAAGAGGTGGCGCGTGGCGGTCAGGATCTCGGCCTCGCGGCGGCGGCGCCGGGCGGCGGCTGCGCTGCGGCGCCCGTCGGTGGCTGACTCGGGCGTGCTGGGGTCGGCTTCCTCCGCCCGCGCGGTGGTGTCGGCGCTGGTCACGCCGTCATGCTACGTGCGGTCGGCAACCGGTGTGACAGGTCGTGTCACGCGTCGTACACCTTGCCGAGCGTCCGCACCGTCTCGATGGTGTCGGCCTCGTCGGCGGTCTTGTCGTCGCGGTAGCGCAGCACCCGGGCGAAGCGCAGCGCCAGCCCGCCGGGGTAGCGGGTGGAGCGCTGCAGCCCGTCGAACGCGATCTCGACGACCTGCTCGGGCCGGACACGCACGACGTGCCGCTCGCGCGAGGTCTCGAGCTCGAGGAACCGCTCGGTCTGCCAGGCCAGCATCTCGTCGGTCATGCCCTTGAACGTCTTGCCGAGCATCACGAAGTCGCCCGTCTCCGGGTCGCGGGCGCCGAGGTGGACGTTGGACAGCCAGCCCTGCCGGCGGCCGGAGCCCCACTCGACGGCCAGCACCACCAGGTCGAGCGTGTGCCGCGGCTTGACCTTGACCCAGGCCGCGCCGCGGCGTCCGGCGGCGTAGGGCGCGTCGAGCGCCTTGACCACCACGCCCTCGTGACCGTCGGCGACGACCGTGGCGAACAGGCCGCGGGCCTCGGCCGGGTCGGCGGTCAGCACCCGCGGCACCAGCGCGTGCTCCGGCACCACCTCGGCCAGCCGGGTCAGCCGCTCGCGCGCGGGGGTGTCGACGAGGTCCTCGTCGTCGACGAGCAGCAGGTCGAAGAAGTACGACGTCAGCGGGACCTCGCGACGCAGCGTCTCGATGTCGCTGCGGCTCGCCGTGCGCGCGCCGGTCTCCTGGAACGGACGCGCCCGGCCGGCGTCGTCGAGCGCGATCGCCTCGCCGTCGAGGACGAGCCGCCCGTAGGGCAGGTCGCGCACCAGCTCGACCACCTCGGGCACCCGGACGGTGATCTCGTCGAGGCTGCGGGTCCAGACCCGGACGTCGTCGCCGTGCTTGTGCACTTGCACGCGGATGCCGTCGAGCTTGGTGTCCACGGCGACCTCGCCGTCGAAACCCTCGAACGCCGCGTCGAGGTCCGGCGCGCTCGACGCGAGCATGGGTCGCACCGGGCGCATGACCTCGAGGCGGAACGCGCCCAGCGCCTCCTCGCCGTCGCGCAGCGCGGCCACCGCTACTGGCGCGGTCGCCCCCGCGAACATCGCCGCCCGCCGAACACCGTCCGGTGCCACCTCCGCGGCCGCGGCCACCGCGTCGAGCACCAGCGCGTCGAGAGCGCCCTGACGGAGCTCGCCGGTGACGAGCCCGCGCAGGTAGGCCTGCTCGTCGGCCGTGGCCCGGCCGAACAGGTCGCGCACCTGCTCCTCGCGGACCGCCTTGGAGCCGGCTCCGGCGACCTCGCCGAGCCGCTCGAAGGCCGCGTCGACCTCGACCGCGTCGAGCGACGGGCTCTCCGCCGGCTCCGGCAGTGCCATCAGCCCGCGCCAACCGAGCCCGGTGCGCCGCTGCCGGAGCGACCCGCCGAGGTAGTGCACGACCACGGACAGCACCTCGTCGCCCTCGGCGGCGGCGCGCGCCAGCACGTCCGCCAGGGCGGCGACTTTGGCCTTGCGGGAGCGGGTGGCGCGCACGGCCGCGTGGGCGGCGACGAGGTCGGCGAGCAGCATGCGGTCATCCTGCCCTGTCGCACCGACGCCTTAGGGTGACGACGTGCCCGCACCCACCGAGCTCGAGCGCGTCTGGCAGCCCGCCTGGCCGCTGCCGATGCGCCAGGTGCTGTCGATCCTGCGGCACGGCGGCGGCGACCCGACGTTCCGCACCGATCCCGACGGCACGGTCTGGCGCGGCATCCTTACCCCGGAGGGGCCGACCACGCTCCGGCTGCAGCAGTCGCTCGACGGCCGGGTGCACGCGACAGCGTGGGGGAGCGGCGCGGCGTGGGTGCTCGACTCGGTCCCGGCGATGCTCGGCGCCGAGGACGACCCGAGCGCGTTCGAGCCGCACCACGACGTGGTGGCCGACCTGCACCGCCGCTTCGGGCACTGGCGGATCACCCGCACCGGCCTGGTCATGGAGTCGCTGGTGCCGGCGATCATCGAGCAGAAGGTGACCGGACAGGAGGCGTTCGCCGGGTTCCGCATGCTCGTCCGCCGGTACGGCGAGAGGGCGCCCGGCCCCGGCGCGGAGCGGCTGCTGTGGGTCCCGCCGACGCCCGAGCGGCTCCGCACGATCCCGTCGTGGGAGTGGCTGCGCATGCACGTCGACCCGGCGCGCTCACGGGCCGTCGTCACGGCGGCCCGGGTCGCGTCCTCGCTGGAGCGCACCGTGGGGCTCCCGTCCGACGAGGTGGACCGCCGGCTGCGCAGCCTGCCGGGCATCGGGGTGTGGACCTCGGCCGAGACCCGGTTCCGCGCGCACGGCGACGCCGACGCGGTGAGCTTCGGTGACTACCACATCGCGAAGAACGTCGGCTACGCGCTGACGGGCGAGGCCGTCGACGACGACGGGCTGGCCGAGCTGCTGGAGCCCTACCGCCCGCACCGGTACCGGGTGCAGCGGCTGGTCGAGCTCGGTGGGCTGGGCCGTCCCCGGCGGGGTCCACGGATGGCGCCTCGCCGGCACCTGCCGGTGAGGTACGCATGACCGAGACCCAGGTCGTGACCGGCTACCCCCTGGCCACCAAGGTGCTGCACTGGCTGACGGTCCTGGTGCTCGCGACGCAGCTCGTCGTGGGCTACTCCCTCGACGTCGAGGACCCCCAGGACCGCGTCGAGGACGCGCTGGACGCGCGCGCCGACCGGGCGACCACCGAGGCCGAGGAGGAGCGGCTCGAGGAGCTCGCGGACGCTGCCAAGGAGCGTGCCGGCGACCCGGACCTCGGCACGACGGTCGACGAGGTGACCAGCGGCGACCAGCCGGTGCTGACCACGCACGTCGCGTTCGGCCTCATCCTGCTGCTCCTCGCCGTGGTCCGGCTCGTGCGGAGGCGCGTCGTACCCCTGCCGCCGTGGGCCGAGACCCTGTCCGAGAGCGAGCGCAAGCTGGCGCACCGCACCGAGCAGGTCCTCTACTTCACGCTCGTGGTGATGCCGTTGTCCGGCATCGGGGTGCTGCTGGTCGACGACGGCCTGCTGCCGGTGCACATCGCCAGCCACGTGACGTTCTACGTGGCTCTCGCGCTGCACCTCGGGCTCGTGCTCAAGCACACGCTTGTGGACCGCGACCGGCTGCTACGCCGGATGCTCTGAGTGCTCGGGCGGTCAGTCCTCCGGCGTCGCCTCCAGGGCGTCGGCGTTGACGTCGAGCTGGATCAGGAGCCCGGCGTCGCGCTCGGTGTCCACGCTGCGCGGCAGCACGCACTCGGCCTGCACGGCCCGGTCGTGGTCGCCACGCTCGCGCAGCGCGGTGGTGACGGTGTCCTTGTCGATCTGCACGGTCATTCCCTCCCCAGGTCTCGTCCAAGAGTTCCCAGGGGCGCGGCGAACATGCGTCGCCGCCGCGGGGCCGGGGTCAGAGCAGGGGACGGAAGGGCCGCAGCACGAGCTCGGTGAACCGCTTGTGCACGCCGCGCGACGCCCACTCCTCGGTGGTCAGCTCGGTCGCGTTGGACAGGTCGCTGAGGAAGATCCGCTCCATCTCCGCGGCCAGGTCGGGATCGATGAACTCGACGTTGATCTCGTAGTTGCCGGTCAGCGACAGCCGGTCGATGTTCGCCGTGCCGACGGTCGACCAGCGGCCGTCGACGGTCGCGGTCTTGGCGTGCACCATCGCGCCCTCGTAGCGGAAGATCCGCACGCCCGCCGCGAGCAGCTCGCCGTAGAAGCCGCGCGACAGCCAGTCGGCGATGACGTGGTTGGAGGTGCGCGGCACGAGGATCCGGACGTCGACGCCCCGCTGGGCCGCCGAGACGAGCTCCTCGACGAAGTCGTCGTCGGGGATGAAGTAGGCGTGCGTCATCCAGATGTTGGTGACGGCGCGGTTGATCGCCTCGAGGTACATCCCGCGGATCGGGAACATCCACAGCCGCGGGACGTTGCGGTGCACCCGGATGCGCGGCTCCCAGTCGGGCGTTGCCTCCAGCAGCAGCGGTTGCATGCCGTGGCGCGGGCGGCGGTGCAGGTTCCAGAAGTCCGCGAAGGCGCGGGACAAATCGAAGACGGCCGGGCCGGTGATCCGGACGTGCGTGTCGCGCCACTCCGTGGCGTACGCCGTACCGACGTTGTAGCCGCCGACGAACGCGACCTGGTCGTCGACCACCATGATCTTGCGGTGGTCGCGGCCGTAGCGGCGCAGGTCGAAGAACCGCCAGCCGGCGTTGTAGACGGGGTAGGCGAGCACTCGCATCCGCGGCCCGAAGCGCTTGAACTGCGGCCTGACCACGGCGTTGGCGAAGGTGTCGTAGATCGCGTAGACCTCGACGCCGCGGCCCGCCGCGGCCTGCAGGGCGTCCTTGAACCGCTGGCCGACCTCGTCGCCCTTCCAGATGTAGGTCTCGAAGAGGATCCGCCGCTCGGCCTTCTCGATCGCGTCGAGCATGTCGTCGTACAGGTCCCGGCCGAAGGTGTACGTCGTCACCTCGCCGTCGCCGATCTTCACCGGGACCGGCTCGGTCACCGGGAACGGCGAGGGCTTCTTGCCGCGGCGACGGTAGGAGTCCACCAGCGTCAGGGCGAGCGCGACGAGCAGCTGCAGGCCGAAGACCATGAGCAGGGCTCGGCGCACGGGGCCGCGCAGGAACGCCCACATCCGTCCCATGTTGGCGCCCCGCTGCTCCACGGGGGACATCTTGCCAAGAATCCGGCCCAAGAATCGGACAGGGGACTGTCGGAGGCGGGACGTACGCTGCTAAGCATGAGACCCGTCACCGACCTGCAGCGTCGTGTCGCGCCGTTCAAGGTGGTGTCCGACTACGAGCCGTCGGGCGACCAGCCCGCGGCGATCGAGGACATCGAGCGACGGATCAAGGCGGGCGAGAAGGACGTCGTCCTGCTGGGCGCGACCGGCACCGGCAAGACCGCGACGATCGCGTGGGCGGTCGAGCGGCTGCAGCGGCCGACCCTGGTGATGCAGCCCAACAAGACGCTGGCCGCGCAGTTCGCCAACGAGCTGCGGCAGCTGATGCCCAACAACGCCGTCGAGTACTTCGTCTCCTACTACGACTACTACCAGCCCGAGGCCTACGTCCCGCAGACGGACACCTACATCGAGAAGGACTCCTCGATCAACGAGGAGGTCGAGCGGCTGCGGCACTCCGCGACCAACTCGCTGCTGACCCGCCGCGACGTCATCGTGGTGTCGACCGTGTCCTGCATCTACGGCCTGGGCACGCCCCAGGAGTACGTCGACCGCATGGTCCAGCTGCGCGTCGGCCAGGAGTGGGACCGCGACAAGCTGCTCCGCCGGCTCGTCGAGATCCAGTACACCCGCAACGACATGTCGTTCACCCGCGGCACGTTCCGGGTGCGCGGCGACACCCTCGAGGTGTTCCCGGTCTACGAGGAGCTCGCGATCCGGGTCGAGTTCTTCGGCGACGAGGTCGAGCGGCTGATGACGCTGCACCCGGTCACCGGCGAGGTCGTCACCGAGGACGAGGAGCTGCACATCTTCCCGGCGACCCACTACGTCGCCGGCCCCGAGCGCATGGAGCGGGCGATCCGCGGCATCGAGCTCGAGCTCGAGGACCAGCTCCGGTTCTTCGAGAAGCAGGGCAAGATGCTCGAGGCGCAGCGGCTGCGGATGCGCACGACGTACGACATCGAGATGATGCGCCAGGTCGGCTCCTGCTCGGGCATCGAGAACTACTCGATGCACATCGACGGCCGCAGCCGCGGCTCGGCGCCCAACTGTCTGCTCGACTACTTCCCCGAGGACTTCCTCCTCGTCGTCGACGAGTCGCACGTCGCCGTTCCGCAGATCGGCGGCATGTACGAAGGCGACATGTCCCGCAAGCGCAACCTCGTCGACCACGGCTTCCGGCTGCCGAGCGCGATGGACAACCGGCCGCTGCGCTGGGAGGAGTTCCTCGAGCGGATCGGACAGACGATCTACCTCTCGGCGACCCCGGGCGACTACGAGCTGGCCAAGGTCGGCGGCCGCGGCAACGTCGTGGAGCAGATCATCCGGCCGACCGGTCTGGTCGACCCCGAGGTCATCGTCAAGCCGACCAAGGGCCAGATCGACGACCTGATCCACGAGATCAAGATCCGCACCGAGCGCAACGAGCGCGTGCTGGTCACCACGCTGACCAAGAAGATGTCGGAGGACCTCACCGACTACCTCCTCGAGTCCGGCATCCGCACCCGCTACCTCCACAGCGAGGTCGACACGCTCAAGCGGATCGAGCTGCTGCGCGACCTGCGGCTGGGGCAGTACGACGTGCTCGTCGGCATCAACCTGCTCCGCGAGGGCCTCGACCTGCCCGAGGTGTCGCTGGTGGCGATCCTCGACGCCGACAAGGAGGGCTTCCTGCGCTCCGACAAGTCGCTCATCCAGACCATCGGCCGCGCGGCCCGCAACGTGTCCGGCCAGGTCGTGATGTACGCCGACAAGGTGACGCCCTCGATGGAGGCGGCCATCGAGGAGACCAACCGCCGCCGCGAGAAGCAGGTCGCCTACAACAAGGCCCACGGCGTCGACCCGCAGCCGTTGCGCAAGAAGATCGCCGACATCACCGAGATGCTCGCCCGCGAGGACGAGAGCACCGAGGAGCTGCTCAAGACCTGGCAGAACGTCGACCCCAAGGCCGCCAAGAAGGGCCAGCCGGTCCCGGGCCTCGGCCGCGAGTCCGGCAAGCACGCCGCCGAGCTGGCCGGCCTGCCCAGCGCCGAGCTCGCCGACCTGGTCCAGCAGCTCACCGAGCAGATGCACGCCGCGGCCGCGGAGCTGCAGTTCGAGCTGGCGGCCCGCCTGCGCGACGAGATCCAGGACCTCAAGCGCGAATTGCGGCAGATGGTGGAGGCCGGAGCCCGATGAGTCCTCGGGTGTGCGCGTCGTGAGTCCCGACGAGATCGCGTCGTACGCCCTGGCCAAGCCCGGCGCCTGGCCCGACTCGCCCTGGGAGAACGACCGCGTCGCCAAGGTCGGCCCGGGGGAGCGCGGCAAGATCTTCGCGTTCCTCGGCACCGACACCGTGGGCGTGAAGTGCGGCCCCGGCCGCGAGGGCGCGGCCGACGAGTGGCTCGACCGCTACCCCGACGACGCGTCCGTGATGGCCTACATCGGCCGCGGCGGGTGGAACACCCTGCGACTCGGCGGCGCGATCCCCGACGACGAGCTGCTCGAGGCGGTCGACGTCTCCTACGAGCTCGTCGTCGCCAAGCTGCCCAAGAAGCTCCGACCGGGAGGGGATGGCCGATGAGCCTCGAGGTCCAGGTGACGTTCGACTGCGCCGACCCCGGCGCCCAGGCGCAGTTCTGGTGCGAGGTGCTCGGCTACGAGCTGCAGCCGCCTCCGCCCGGGTTCGACAGCTGGGACGCGGCGCTCGACGCGTGGGGCGTGCCGCCCGAGCGTCGCAACGACCGCTCCGCCGCCCTCGACCCCGATGGCAGGGGGCCGCGGCTGTTCTTCCAGAAGGTGCCCGAGGGGAAGAGCGCGAAGAACCGCGTCCACCTCGACGTCCGCGCCGCGCCCGGGCTGTCCGGCGACGAGCGGATGGCGGCGCTGGAGGCCAAGGCGGAGGCGCTGGTCGCGCTCGGCGCCGAGCGCGTCAAGCGCTTCGAGCCCGACCCCGCGCACCAGGAGGCGGGATTCATCACGATGCGCGATCCTGAGGGCAACGAGTTCGACCTCGACTGACTCAGGGGGAGCGGGCGATGCGCACCAGGGTTCTCGCCGTCATCCGGGTGGCCGGGCTCGCCCTCGCGCTCACCGTGCTCACCGGGCTGTCCGCGTGCAGCAGCGACGACGCGGCGGGCGAGCCGGATGCCGACCGCTCCACCAGCGCTGAAAGTCCCAGCACCAGTTCCTCGGCCGTCTTCGACCAAGCCCTGCACGACGAGCTGGTGAAGATGCAGGCCGACGACCAAGCCGAGATGACCGGGCAGGGCGCGGACTCCACGACCACGCTCGACGAGCGCCAGGCCCGGCTGGCAGAAATCCTGGACGAGCACGGCTGGCCCGGCTGGGACCTGGTCGGCAAGAAGGGCTCCACCGCGGCGTGGGTGATCGCCCAGCACGCCGACCTCGACCCGGAGCTCCAGGCCCGCGCCCTCGGCCTGCTGGAAGAGGCCGTCGCGGACGGCAACGCGTCCCCCGGCGACCTCGCCTACCTCACCGACCGTGTCGCCGTCGCCCGCGGCGAGGACCAGACCTACGGCACCCAGATCCGCTGCAACGGCAAGAAGCCGGTCCCGGCCACCTCGATCGCCGACGCAGCCGGCGTCGAGCAGCGCCGCAAGGAAGCCGGTCTGCCGTCGCTGAAGTCGTACATGGTCGAGATGCGCCGGCTCTGCTCGAGCGACTAGCCCCAACCCGCGAGTCGGCGTGCCTGCCCTCCCGTGCGCCGACTCGGCGATCTGTCAGTGCGGGTCTGACTCGTCGTCGCCGTGCTCGTGGCGCCGCTTCTCGAGCTGCTTCAGCTGCTTGCGCTCGAGCTTCTCGCGCTGGCTGTCGATCATGTCGCGCTTGTTGACCTGGACCTGGAGCAGCCGCATCCCGACGAAGAGGATGGGGAAGATCGGCCACGGGAAGCTGCCGGGGCCGCTGGTGACCAGCCAGATCACACCGGTGACGACCGCGATGAACAGCAGCCCGTTGACGGCCTCGCGGCGCTGGCGCTCCCAGTGCCGGACCGCCTCGACCCGGAGCGCCTCGGCGGTGCTGCGGTCGAGCGCGGCGGCGGTGGTGCCCGGGTTCATCGGCACCAGGTCGGCGATCAGCGGCGGCAGCTCCCCGAGGGTGCGCGCCTGGGTCGCGGCAGTCGCGCGCTCGTCGTACTCCTCCTTGGTCAGCCGCCCGTCGGCGTACGCGTCGCCCAGCACGCTCAGCACGACCGCGCGGTCCCGGTCGGCAGCGCGCAGCTGCGCGCTGTCGGGCCGTCGCGGGTCGGACGAGAAGTCGTGCCAGGGAACAGGCGTGCTCACGCGAGGAATCCTAGGGCGCAGGACCCGCCGGTCCGTCTCGCCCGCCGGTCGACTCGCGCGTCTCACCATCGGTCTGAGAGACTGACCCGCGGAGGGGAGTATTCCTTCGCGACGGCGTCGTCATCACGGACACCGGTCCACACCGACCGGCCGCTCCCGGCATCGTCGGCCCCCATCTGGGTAAAGCCAAGGGGCGGAAGAGACCTCCGGATTGTCGCTGTCCCTGGCGGCTTCCCGTGTGGGTCGTCCGTCGCGCAACCGCTGTCCGGAGGAGTTAGTTCGTGGACGTTCCCACCTGGGTCTGGTGGACCACCATCGTCGTGACGATGGCGATCCTGATCTTCGACGTCGTGATCATCGGCCGTCGACCGCACGAGCCGTCGATGAAGGAGGTCTCGAGCTACCTGGCGGTGTACGTCGGGCTGGCGATCCTGTTCGGCATCGGCGTGTGGGTCTTCACGGGCGCGCAGTACGGCACGGAGTTCTTCGCCGGCTGGCTGACGGAGTACTCCCTGTCCGTCGACAACCTGTTCATCTTCATCATCATCCTGTCGAAGTTCGCGGTCCCGAAGGACTACCAGCAGACCGCACTGATGGTCGGCATCGTGCTCGCGCTGGTGCTGCGCGCGGTGTTCATCGCGGTCGGCGCCGCTGCGATCAACCAGTTCAGCTGGGTCTTCTACCTGTTCGGTGCGTTCCTGATCTACACCGCGGTCAAGCTCTTCAAGGAGGCCCGCGAGGACGACGAGGACGGCGACTACGAGGAGCCGCGGATCGTCCGCTGGGCGGAGCGCAACCTGCCGGCGACGAAGGACTACCACGGCGCCAAGATCTGGGTGAAGGAGAACGGCAAGCGCCTGGTCACCCCGATGTTCATCGTGATGCTCGCGCTCGGCATGACCGACCTGCTGTTCGCCCTCGACTCGATCCCGGCGATCTACGGCCTGACCCGCGAGCCGTACCTCGTGCTGACCGCGAACATCTTCGCGCTGATGGGTCTGCGCCAGCTGTACTTCCTCATCGGCGGCCTGCTGCAGCGGCTGATCTTCCTCGGCTACGGCCTGTCGGTGCTGCTCGGCTACATCGGCGTCAAGCTGGTCTTCCACGCGATGCACGAGAACGAGCTGCCGTTCATCAACGGCGGCCAGCACATCGAGTGGGCGCCGGAGATCCCGACCCTGCTGTCGCTGGGCGTGATCATCGTGATCCTGGCCGTCACCACGGTGGCCAGCCTGCTCGTCTCGAAGCGCCGTGGGAAGGAGCCCGCTGCCGCGTCGGGCAGAGCCGACGACACCGAGCCGGCGGACCAGGCGTCCCGCACGACGTGAGCATGACGGGCGGCGCCCGCGGGTAGGTCACGGCCATGACCGACAACCTCGACCTGGGCCGGCCGACATCCGGCGACGTGATCGACCTGATCCTCGACGACCACCGCCTCTTCGAGGCGCTGCTGCGCGACCTGCGCGACAAGAGCAGCGACCGGGACGCCGTACGCCGTGCGTTCAGCGCGCTGCACGTCGCCCACGCCGAGGCCGAGGAGGCCGAGGTCTATCCGACGCTGCGCAAGAAGGACGCGATCTCCGACCACGAGGCCGAGCACGGCGAGGAGGAGCACGCCGAGGGGCACGAGGCGCTGCTCAAGGTGCTGGAGGCCGAGGACCTCGAGGGTGAGGAGTTCGACGACCTGGTCGAGGAGCTGGCGACCGCGGTGAACCACCACCTCACCGAGGAGGAGCTGACGATCCTCAACCCCGCCCGCGAGGAGGTCGACCCGGGCGTGCGGGAGCGGCTCGGGGCGGCGTTCGCGACGGCGCGCAACGAGCAGCTCGACAGCGACTG
Organism: uncultured Nocardioides sp.; assembly: GCF_946885725.1. The sequence goes on along the minus strand of NZ_CAMPGZ010000010.1, from coordinate 4,619 downwards.
CGGCCGGGTCGAGAACGTCCGCGAGATCGTGAAGCGGGCGGAAAAGGAGGGTCTTCTCGACGACGACTGACCCGCCCCCGGGTCACTCGCGGGTCAGCGCGGGCACTCCACCCGTCCGGCCGCGACGAGAGTCTCGGCCCGGTGGGGTGCCAGCGGCGCGTCCTCGATGGCGGCCGCCCCGCCCTCGGGTGCGTGCAGCATCCACCGGGTGCCGTCGTCGGCGACAGGTCGCGTGACGAACCCGACGTGGTAGACCCGCTCGCCCGGCCGGGCGAAGAAGTACAGGTCGCCCGGCTCGACGTCGTCGAGGGCGACCGGCCGCACCCGTCGCGAGGCCACCTGGTCGAAGGCGTCGCGGGGGAGCCCCGTCGAGTGCGCCCGCAGGGTGAGGTGCACGAGCCCGGAGCAGTCGAGGCCCCAGCCGCTGGTGCCGCCCCAGAGGTACTTCACGCCGAGGAACTGGCGGGCGGTCGCGAGCAGCGCCTCAGGCGTCCAGGCGGGCCGGTCCTGCGCGTCGTCGAGCGCGACGTCGTCGCGTCGTAGCCGCGCGGTGTGCCCGCCGGGCAGCGCGACGCACACGTCGTCCTCCTCGCCCCCGACCCGCGCCAGCCGGGTGCCGCAGGACAGGGCGAGCTCGACACCGTCGTCACGGACCGCGGTGGCCGCCGGCACGGTGACCCGGACGTCCGCGCCCGTGCCGGGCGCGGCCGGGTTGCCCAGGTGAGCGCTGCGCACCCAGCCGGGGTAGCCGCGCTCGTCGCCCGAGGAGTCCTGCCACGGTGCGACGACCCGGGCCCAGCCGTCCCGCTCCTCCAGCACCTCGACGGGCTCGCCGACCAGCAGCTGGGTGAGCGTCCGGCCGTGCAGCCCGAGCCGACGGTCGGCGTTGCCCTCGGCGTCGAGCACCTCCACCCAGGCCGCCATGTCGGGCAGGTCGCGGACGGCGGCCTCGTCGAGGTCACGCGGCGCGCCGGGACGCGTCCAGACGGTGGCGACGGGGACGCTCACCTCGCGCAGGTCGCTCACGCCAGGCCCCCGATCCCGAGCCCCGGCGCGTCCGGGAGCACGACGGTCGCGCCGTCGTACGTCATGCCGCCGACGTACGGCGACTCGCGGGACCACCACGCGGCGTCGAGGTCCGCGACCACGGTCGTGCCGCAGGCGGCGGCCAGTGACGCGGCAGCGCCGAGGCCGACGTGGGTCTCCATCATCGAGCCGATCGCCGTGCCCATGCCGTGGGCGCGGGCCAGCTCGAGCAGGGTGCGTCCGGTGGTCAGCCCGCCGCACTTGGCGAGCTTGACGTTGACCAGGTCGGCGGCGCGGCGCCGGATCACCTCGACGAGGTCGCGCAGGCCGTAGACCGACTCGTCGGCCATGACCGGCGTCCCCACGCGGGCGGTGACCCAGGCGAGCCCCTCGAGGTCGGCCGCGGCGACGGGCTGCTCGACGAGCTCCACCTCGAGCCCGAGGTCCTCGAGGGTGCTGATGACGCGCACGGCGTCGCGCGGGGTCCAGCCCTGGTTGGCGTCGAGGCGGATGCCGACCTCGGGGCCGACCGCGTCGCGCACGGCGGCCACCCGGGCGGCGTCGGTGGCCGCGTCGGTGCCGACCTTCATCTTCAGGACCGAGAACCCTTCGCCTACCCGCTTGCGCGCGGTCTCGGCGAGCGCGTCGGCGTCTCCGGCCGCGAGCGTCACGTCGGTCGCGACCCGCAGCGTGGTCGAGCCGAGCAGGACCGGCAGGCTGACGCCCCGGCGCCGGGCGGTCAGGTCGTGCAGCGCGACGTCGACCGCGCCCTTGGCGCCGTGGTTGCCGGCGACCGCCCCCGCGACAGCGCGACAGGTCGCCGCCAGGTCGTCGGCGTCGGTGCCCTCGACCGCGGCGGCGAGCGGTCCGGCGATGCAGGCCTCGGCGCCGGCGAGCGACTCGCCCGTCACCTGCCACACCTGTGGCGCCTCGCCCCAGCCGGTCACGCCGTCGGAGTCGGTGACCCGCACCAGCACGGTGTCGGTCGTCTCGGTCCGGCGGAGCGCGGTGACGAACGGCGTGTGCAGCGGCACGCTGACCCGCTGTGTGGCGATCTCGACGACCTTGCTCATGCGTGCATCTCCGTCCAGCAGTCCCACACCGCGCGGCTGATGCCGGCGATGCACCGGTGCGCGTCGTCCTCGGACACGTCCACGGTCGTCAGCACGACGAGGACGTACGCCGGACGGCCGTCGGGCCGCACCAGCGCCACGTCGTGCGTCACGCCGTCGACCCAGCCGGTCTTGTTGGCGACGTACGTCCCCTCCGGCAGCCCGGCCGGGATCCCGTCCCGGTGCTCCTGCCGGGCCAGCACCTCCTCGACGCTCGGGCGGACCCGGCACAGGACGCGGCCGAGGTCCTCGGCGGTGACCAGGTTGTCCAGCCCCGCCTCGCGCGCGACGGCGTCCTCGATGCCCCGGGTCAGCACCGTGGTCGGCGAGGCGCCGGCGTCGGAGAGCACCTCGGCGACCGCGCCCGCGCCGACGTGCTCCAGGACGAGGTTGGTGGCGAGGTTCCCGGACTTCACGGTCATGTGCTCGGCGAGCGTACGGAGCGTCCGCTGCTCGCCCAGGGCCGCCCAGGTCTCGTCGTCCTGGTCGTCCGCCCGGTCGAGCGAGAAGGCCGAGCCGTCGGCCGCCGACGCGAACCGGTTGTGCACCGGCACCGGATGGTCGAGGTCGAGCTCCCCGCTCTCGTGCCGCCGGAGCGCGGCCACGAGCAGTGGCAGCTTCATCGTGCTCGCGGCGTAGTGCGGCACGTCGGCGTCGCGCTCGACGATCACGCGACCGTCGAGGTCGCCGAGCCACACCGACACGACGGGCCCACCGTCACGGACGGCCGGTCCGCCGCGCGCGATGAGGGCGTCGGCGAGCTCGTCGAGCCGGGCGCGCAACCCGGTCATGGTCTCGGTCACGGGCGGAGCAGGAGTCGGACGGTGGTGTCGAGCGAGGTGGTGACCTCCTCGGCCGTGGCCCGGCCGGTCACCCACTGCACGACGCCGGCGAGCCAGACGTCGCTGACCACCTTGGCGATCGCGAGCTGCTCGTCGGTCGGGTCGTCGATCTCCTGGCCGGGCTCGGCGAGGGCGCGCATCAGCAGCCGCGTGACCTGGTGGGCGACCGCGCGGCTCTCGTCGCCCACCGAGGCGTCGGCGAACATGAACGCCCGCGTCAGCGCTTCGGTGAGGTGCGGGTCGCGCTGCAGCGACTTGGTCGCGCTGTGCAGCACGGCGACCAGCCGCTCCGCGCGGGTCTCGCCGAGCAGGGGCTTGCGCGCGAAGCTCTCGTTGGCCTGCTCGAACTCGCGGGCCAGCGCCGAGACCAGCAGGTGGACCTTCGACGGGAAGTAGCGGTACAGCGTCCCGAGGGCCACCTCGGCCCGGTCGGCCACGGCGCGCATCTGGACGGCGTCGAAGCCGCCCTGCGAGGCGAGCGCGATGGTCGCGTCGAGGATGCGCTGGTGGCGGTCGCGCTGTGCCTTGGAGCCGAGGTCGTCGTGGGTCAGCGAGCTGACGCCGGGCGACGGGCTGTTCACGGGGTGGTCCTCTCCAGGTCGGTCCGACTGGCGGGCCGTCCGTACGCTAGCAACACGTGATGCGATCATAGGAACACGTTTCAGTCCGAGCAGGGCCACCCCGGCCTCGGACGACCGGACGATCGGGCGCTTGTCGGTCGAGGACTCACGGAGGAGGTCGGAGTGCGGGTTGCCCTGCTGTCCTACCGCAGCAAGCCGCACTGCGGCGGCCAGGGCGTCTACGTGCGCCACCTCAGCCGCGAGCTCGTCGGCCTCGGCCACGACGTCGAGGTGTTCTCCGGACAGCCGTATCCCGAGCTCGACCCCGGCGTGCGTCTGACGAAGGTGCCGAGCCTCGACCTGTACCGCGAGCCGGACCCGTTCCGTACGCCGAAGCCGGGGGAGTACCGCGACGCGATCGACCTGCTGGAGGTCGCGACGATGTGGACCGCCGGCTTCCCGGAGCCGCGCACGTTCAGCCTGCGGGTCGCGCGCCTGCTCAAGGACCGGCTCGACGACTTCGACGTCGTGCACGACAACCAGACGCTGGGCTCCGGGATGCTTGCCCTCCAGCGCACGGGGGTACCGCTGGTCACGACCATCCACCACCCCATCACCTTCGACCGGCGGGTCGACCTCGCCGCCGCGACGAGCTGGCGCCGTCGCCTCGCGCTGCGGCGCTGGTACGGGTTCCTGCGCATGCAGGGCAAGGTCGCCCGCGCGATGCCGCGGATCCTCACCGTGTCGTCGAGCTCGGCGCGCGACATCGCCACCGACTTCGGCGTGGACCCGGGCCGGATCCAGGTCGTCCCGCTCGGCGTCGACGAGGTGTTCCGGCCGCACGACGTGCCACGGGTGGCCGGCCGGATCGTCGCCATGGCCAGCGCCGACACTCCGATGAAGGGGATCGCGACCCTGCTCGAGGCGGTGGCCAAGCTGCGCACCGAGCGCGACGTCGAGCTTCACCTCGTCGCCCGCCCCAAGCCCGGCGGCCCCACCGAGCGGCTCGTCGACCGCCTCGGCATCGCCGACTCCGTGCGGTTCGTGCACGGGGTGAGCGACGCCGAGCTCGCCGAGCT
>NZ_CAMPGZ010000009.1 GCF_946885725.1 uncultured Nocardioides sp. | reverse complement strand
TGCGACAATGGGCAGGAGCCTCGACCGTCGCGGTCGGGGCGCACTCGCGTCGAGGAGGACACCATGGGCAAGACCGGCCGCAAGCGTCGCGCCCGCAAGAAGAAGGGCGCCAACCACGGGAAGCGCCCCAACGCCTGAGTCCAGGCCTTCTTGCGCGCCACGCGCTGAGAAGCAGAAGACCCCGTCGCCCAGCAGGGCACGGGGTCTTCGTATGTCTGAGGGCTGCTACTCGAACTCGACGCGGGTCTCGTGGATCTCGACCTGGACGGTGCGGATCCGGGTCAGCACCTTGTCCCGCAGCGTCTCGGGAGCGTGCTCGCTGCACGACCGCGCGACCAGCGCCTTGACGGTGCGCTCGAGGTCGTACTTCTGCAGGCACGGCAGGCACTCGTCGAGGTGGTGCTGGATCTCGGACCGGTCGGCGGTGTCCAGCTCGTTGTCGATGAAGTCGAAGACGCGACCGAGGACCTCGGCACAGTCCTTGTCGTCGGGGCTACCGCAGGGACTTCCCGCGCCCATGCCCATGTCGCCGATGGGGCTCACGAGGCACCTCCCGAGCGGCCGGCGCTCGCGGCGGAGAGGCCGCGGTCGCGGGCGTATTCGGAGAGCAGCTCACGCAGCTGCCGGCGGCCCCGGTGGAGCCGGGACATCACGGTGCCGATGGGGGTGTCCATGATCTCGGCGATCTCCTTGTACGGGAACCCCTCGACGTCGGCGAGGTAGACCGCCAGCCGGAAGTCCTCCGGGAGCTGGGCCAGCGCGTCCTTCACGTCGCTGTCGGGGAGGCGCTCGAGTGCCTCCATCTCGGCCGACTTCAGGCCGGAGGAGGTGTGCGACTCGGCGCGCGCGAGCTGCCAGTCCTCGACGTCCTCACTCATCGACTGCTGGGGTTCGCGCTGCTTCTTGCGGTACGAGTTGATGAAGGTGTTGGTGAGGATGCGGTACAGCCACGCCTTCAAGTTGGTGCCGGGCTTGAACTGGTGGAACGCGGCGTACGCCTTGGCGAACGTCTCCTGCACCAGGTCCTCGGCGTCCTGCGGGTTGCGGGTCATGCGCATCGCGGCGGAGTACAGCTGGTCGAGGTACTGCATCGCGTCCCGCTCGAAGCGCTCCGCGCGCTCGGCGTCGGTCTCGGCCGCGACGTCGATCTCCTCGACCGCCTCGGCAGAGTCGGGTGCGCCCGGCTCCGCCGGGGTGGGGTTTTGATCTGTCATCGCCGTCCACCCTACCGGCAGGACCGGATAGGACTCCCCGCTCGCGCGGGCGGCGGGACGCTGCGGGCAGCAGGATCCTCCGTGCGGAAGGGTGAGCGTGCCTGGCACGTGCGGCTCCCTTGCTGTGCTCGGTGGGTGAAAGTGGTCCTGTCGATCACTTCCCCAACACGTCAGGCGTCGACCTGATTCCCGACCACCTCGCGGACCACCCACTCGAGCGTCGCCTCCACGATGATCATCAGGGCGTCGTCCTGGCTGACCGGGCCGCTCTTGGGCACCTTGAACCCGTGGTCGGCGCCGGGGACGACGGTCATGTCGAACCGCTCAGGGAACTCCTCCGGCGTCCCGAACGTGTCGCGCTCACCCTGGATGATCAGGGTCGGCACCCCCACGCCCTCGAGCTCGTCGAGCCGCGACTTCTCCGGCTTGCCGGGCGGGTGCAGGGGGAAGGCGAGGGCGAGGTACGCCGACGCGCCCATCCGCCGCGCGCAGCGGGCCGCCGAGCGTGCGCCGGCGCTGCGCCCGCCGACTACCAGCGGAGTCCGCACGCGCAGCCGGTCGGTCGCGGCGACGAAGCACTCGTCGAGCACCTGCGGCCGCGGGGCGAGCCGCTTGCCCGCGACCCGCCACGGCTGCTCGACGCGTACGACGGTGATCCCCTGCCGCGGCAGCTCCCGGGCCAGCGCCTCGAGGTCGCGGGACTCGACGCCGCCGCCCGCGCCGTGCCCGAGCACCAGCGTCGCCACCGGGTGCCGGGACCGGTTGCGGTGCAGCCGCGCCTCACCGTGCGGCGTCGCGACCGAGGTGACCTCCGTGGTCACGGTCGAACCTCCTCGGGGACCTCCTCGGCCGGGATCGGCTCCACCAGGTCGGGGCCGTTGTTGCGCACGTTGTTGACCCGGGTCGAGACGGGGTAGGCCTCCAGGCGTCCCGGCGCCGCCGGCACGAGCAGCTTGCGCAGGTCGTCGGGCCCGCTGCTGTTGGTCGGGTCGAGCCACTCGTCGTACCGGTCCCTCTCGACGAGCAGCGGCATTCGGTCGTGGATGTGGCCGACGGCGTCCTCGGCCGTCGTGGTCAGTACCGTGCACGTCCACTTGAACCGCTGGGGATCGTCGTCGTCGCGGGTCGGGTCGCGCCAGATCTCGTAGAGCCCGGCCATCGCCATCACCGACCCGTCGGCGGGGTGGATGAAGAACGGCTGCTTGAGCGGCTTGCCGGACTTGGTCTTCTGCTGGGTCGGGTACCACTCGTAGTAGCCGTCGGCCGGGAGCAGGCACCGGCGCTTGGCGAACGCCTGACGGAACGCCGGCTTCTCGTGGACGGTCTCCATGCGGGCGTTGATCATCTTGTTGCCGATGGCCGGGTCCTTGGCCCAGAACGGCACCAGGCCCCAGGTCACCGTGCGCAGCTGGCGCTCGGCGTGTGTGTCGCCCTCCTCGTCGCGGGGCGGCCGCTGCAGCACGGCGTAGACCGGCTTGGTCGGCGCGACGTTGAAGTCCGGGGCGAGGGCCTCCTTGACCTCGACCTTGTCGATCTCGAACTCCTCGACGAGGTCCTCGGGCTTCCGGCTCGACGCGTAGCGACCGCACATGCGGGCCAGCGTAGTCAGCCCCGCCCTCCGCGCCGGTGGTTGAATCCGGAGTCATGAGCGCACCCACGATCGGCATCGTCTCCCCGGGCGCGATGGGCTCGGCACTCGGCCGGGCGTGGGCGTCCGCGGGCGCCACCGTCGTGACCACGCTGGCCGGGCGCAGCGAGCGCACCCGTCAGCTCGCCGCGGGCCTGACCGACCTGCCCGACCTCGACGCCGTGGTCGCCGCCTCCGACGTGGTGGTCAGCATCTGCCCGCCGGCAGTCGCACGGGATCTGCTGGACGGGCTGCTCGCCGCCGCCCGCCGCGCGGACAGCCGGCCGGTGCTCGCCGACCTCAATGCGCTGTCCCCGATGACGGTCGAGGAGCTCGCGGCTCGGGCCGGCGAGGCCGGGGTCGACCTCGTCGACGGCGCGGTGAGCGGCCCGCCGCCGCAGCCGGGCGGGGACACGATGCTGTACCTCGCGGGCGCACGCGCCGACCTCCTCGCGCTCGATGCGGACGGTCTGCGCACCCGGGTAGTCGGCGACCGGCCCGGGGTCGCGTCGGCGGTGAAGATGTGCACCGGCTCGGTCTACAAGGGCACGACCGCGCTGTGGGCGCAGGCGCTCCAGACCGCCGACCACTACGGCGTGCTGGGGCCGGTGCTGGACGACCTGCGCGAGACGTTCCCGGAGACGGTGGCACGCGCCGCACGGCTGGTCGCGAACGCGACGAGCAAGAGCGGCCGGTTCGTCGCCGAGATGGAGCAGGTCGCGGCGACGCAGGCGACGGCCGGCGCGAGCCCGGAGCTGTTCGAGGGGATGGCCGCGGTCTACACGCGGCTGTCCCGGACGTCGCTGGCCGAGCTGACCCCGGAGGAGTCCGCAGCCGTCGAGGACCTCGGCGAGGTGCTCGCCCGGCTCCGCTAGACCCGGGCGAGCTCGTCCAGCAGCCGGGTGGCGGAGTCGGCGCTGCCGGGCAGCCCCTCGATCCACACGCGCACGTCGGCGTCCCCGAGGTCGAGCTCGCCGAGGAACTCGCGCAGCAGCCCGACCGACGTACCGAGGTCGACGTGCCGGCCCACCACCGCCACCGCGCGGTTGAGGCCGAGCCGCCCGATGGTCTCCCCACCGGAGAACACCGCGCGCATCGCCTCGGCGACCTGTACCAGGCGAAGCGCGCGGGTGAACTGGTGCTCGTCCAGGAGAGCGCGTCCATGGATGCGGACCTCGACGACGACGAGCGCGTGGCTGAGCTTGACCGGTGCGTCGGACAGCTCGGCGTCCCGATAGACCTCCGCCAGGCGCGTCCGCACGTGGGCCAGGCTGGTGAGACCGGTGAGCGGGTCCTCGCACGAGAGGTCGTGGAGGTACTCCAGCGTCGCCTCGCTCCACGCCACCGCCAGCGCCTCCGTGGCCCCGAAGTCAGGGTCGGTGCCGCGGACGAGCGTGTACGTCGTACGTAGCCCGGACAGTGCCTCTCCCAGGGCGGCACCGTCACGGGCTACGTCGCGTCCCACCACATGGCAGGCCGCGGCGACGTCCCCCCCACACGCCAAGGCCTCCCCCACTGCCTCGAAGCGCATCGGGAGTGACTCCCGGACGTGCTCGGGCAACCCACGGGCCTGGGCGTCCAGGACTGCGTCGGACCGGCGGCGGGCGAACGTGAAGAGGGCCATCCGGCTGCCCACCTCCGTCTCCCAGCCACCGAGCGCTCCCACATGCGCTGCGATCCGACGCTTCCTGTGGTGGTGGAACGGTCAGTCTCGGTGGTCATGACGCGGTTCTGAGAAGTTTTTTCGTCCGATTTCTGCCGGTACCGCGTCCGGGACCGCTCGATCTCGTCCACCCGAACGGCTCAACCCGACGACCAATCCGGCCGATTCACGCGTGCGGAGACCTGTCTCCGGCTTACCTTGTTCGGGTCGCGGCGCCGTACGCCGTACCGCGTCATGACCCACCTCTCGGGCCGTCCCACTGCAAAGGCCTATGACCGACCTGCTGAGCGACATCGCGACCCCGAGCGACGCCGAGCTGATCTCGAGCGTGCGCGGCGGGGACGTCGCTGCCTACGGCGAGCTGTTCGCTCGGCACAAGGACGCCGCGAACCGGCTCGCCCGGCAGCTGGTGCGGGGACCCGACGCGGACGACCTCGTCTCCGAGGCGTTCGCCAAGGTGCTCTCGGTGCTGCAGAACGGGGGCGGGCCGGACGTGGCGTTCCGGGCGTACCTGCTCACCGCCGTACGCCGCCTGCACGTCGACAAGATGCGCGCCGCCGCCAAGGTGCAGACCTCGGACGACATGGAGGTCTTCGACCCGGGCGTGCCCTTCCACGACACCGCGGTCGCGAGCTTCGAGAGCGGGGCGGCCGCCCGCGCGTTCGCGAGCCTGCCCGAGCGCTGGCAGCTCGTGCTGTGGCACCTGGAGGTCGAGGGCAACAAGCCCGCCGACATCGCTCCGCTGCTCGGGATGAGCCCCAACTCGGTGTCGGCTCTTGCCTACCGCGCGCGTGAGGGGCTGCGTCAGGCGTTTCTGACGATGCACCTCAACGACATCTCCGAGACCGAGTGCCGCTGGGTCAACGAGCACCTCGGAGCGTACGTCCGCAAGGGCCTCTCGAACCGCGACAGCGTCAAGGTCCAGAAGCACCTCGACGGGTGCCGCCGGTGTACGGCGATGTACCTCGAGCTCACCGAGGTCAACTCCAACCTCGCCGCGATCATCGGGCCGCTGCTCCTCGGCGGCGCCGCGGCCGGCTACATCGCTTCGGCCGCCGGCGGCGCGGCCGGCGGGTTCGGCCTCACCGCCATGGTCGGCCGCGTGCGCGACGTCGTGGCCGCCAACGCCGGCGCCGCCACGGTCGGTGGCATCGCCGCCAGCGTCGTCGCGGCGACCGCCGTCGGCGCGATGCTGCTGCCGAACACACCCGAGCGCGTCGTCGGCGCCGACCGGCCGGTCACCAGCACGGTCCCGGCCCCGACCGAGGGCACCAGCAAGCTGCCGCAGCCCGAGGAGCGCGAGGAGCGCGAGGAGCGCGAGCCGCAGCCGGCCGACGAGGTCACCGACGAGTCGTCGTCCCCGAGCGAGAGCACCACGCCAGAGGCCGCGTCCGTACCCGTCGTGCTGCCCGGTGCCGACCCCACCACCGCCGGGCCCGGTCCGGCGGAGGAGCCGGCTCCCGCAGAGGAGCCATCGCCCGAGCCCGAGCCGTCCGAGGAGCCCGCACCGCAGCCCCAGCCTTCCGAGGAGCCCGCGCCGACGTCCCCGACCGACGCGACGACACCCGTGCAGCCCTCGCCCGCGCCGCCCACGTCGTCTGAGCCGGCGCCGACGACTGAGCCACCGCCTCCCGTGACCACCGAGCCGAGCCCGTCCGGCCCGCCTCCGAACCCGACGACTCCGCCGGCCACGCCGACGGTGAGGTTCGAGGGCTCGCTGGTCTACGCGGACGGCAAGGTGGCGTTCACGCTGAGCGGTGAGCCCTTGCCGCCGGTCGTGACCGTCGAGATCGAGTCCACCCCGGCGGGCATCACGTTTGACGCCGACCAGTCCGGAGCGACGTGCACCATCGAATCCCCGACCGCAGCGACGTGCCCAACCGGCTCGGCGGCGGGCTCCGCGCTGCTTCGCGCGTCGGCCGCGACCGACACCGAGCTGAGCGACGCACTACCTCTGGTCGTGCCGACGAACCACCCGGACAGCACGGTCGAGGTTGCCGTGTCGGCAGTGGGCCTCGAGAAGACCACGGCGTCCTTCGAGTACGCCGGCGTCACGGACATCAGCCTGGACGACTTGACCAGCGAATGGAAAGACGGCCGTTTCCACGTCCAGACGGCGCTGGCCGGAGTCACGGGCTTGGACTACGTCCTGCTGCGCCTGGACTCCGCCGCCGACTTCGATGCCTCCGCCAACTGCACGCGGGCGGATGCCAAGACACTGATGTGCTACTCGCCCACCGATGGGCCCCGCGAGCTCGTCCTGCAAGCGCCCCCGGGCAAGGACACACCGATGACCCTCACGGTCGAGGCGCCCGACGCTTGGGACGAGAACGAGGACCGCCTGGCCGACAACACCCGCTCTACGACGCTGCTGGCGCCGCGTGCCGATCTTGCGGTCACCGCCGTTCCGAGACCCACCGGAAACTCGGGGAAGGGCTTCATCGATGCGACGGTCGACACGGAGCCCGGCCTGCCGACCACCCTTGATGTCTCTTTCGACCCGGACAAGATAAAGGTCACCTGGCCGTCCGACTGCGAGTCGGGCGCCAGCGGCAACCGCTGCACGGTGACGGGTGACACCACCCTCGTGTTCGGCTACGAGCTCGTCGACCGACAGGGCAACGACACCGTCTCCGCGGACTTCACATTCAGGGTCGCGAGCCCAGACCGCGTGGACCCGAATCCCGACAACGACACGGCGCGCGTCACGGTTGATCGTCACGCTCGTTAGTGGCTTGGACCCGACCTCGGCGTGACCGCGGCCCGATCGGGTATGAAGGTGCCATGACTATGGTCCGACTCGTCGCCCGTCCCATGCTCGCGTCGATGTTCGTCATGGGAGGTGTCCAAGCGATCCGCAACGCCGACGCCCTCGCCGAGAAGGCCAAGCCGATGATCGACCGGCTCACGCACGCCGCCGACAGCGCGACGCCGAACGACGTACCGATCACCCGCGACGCCAAGACCGTGGTCCAGGCCAACGGGGTCGCCCAGATCGTCGCCGGGCTGGGGCTCGCCACCGGCCGGATGCCGCGGCTGAGCGCGACCGTGCTCGCGGCATCGCTGGTGCCGACGACGCTCGCAGGCCACCGGTTCTGGGAGGAGTCGGACCCGGCCGCCCGCACGAGCCAGAAGCTGCACTTCACCAAGAACGTCTCCATGCTCGGCGGCCTGCTGATCGCCGCCGTCGACACCGACGGCAAGCCGGGCGTCGCCTGGCGCGCCAAGCGGGCGATGCGCGACGCCAAGCGCGAGGCCGGGCACCTCCGTCGCGAGGCCAAGCAGCAGGCCCGGCTGGCCGCCAAGTCGGTCAAGTCCTGAGCCTGGCTCCCCGCCGCTGGACGGCGGGAATACGCTCGTCGCGATGAACGCTGCCCGACCACCGCTCTGGCCCGCCCCACGCGCGACGCGTCCGGTGGACACCACGGTGTCCCTGCCCGGGTCCAAGTCCCTGACCAACCGTGCCCTCGTGCTGGCTGCCGTGGCCGACGGCCCGGGAGTGGTACGGCGTGCGCTCCGCTCGCGCGACACCGAGCTGATGGCCGCCGCCCTCACCGGGCTGGGGGCCGAGGTCGACACGACCGGGGACGACTGGAAGGTCACGCCCGGACCCTGGCGGGGCAGGACCAACGTCGACTGCGGCCTGGCCGGCACCGTGATGCGGTTCGTGCCTCCGGTGGCGGCCCTCGCCGACGGGCCGGTGATCTTCGACGGCGACCCGCACGCGCGCAAGCGCCCCATGCACGAGGTGATCCGCGGGCTGCGCGGCCTCGGCGTCACCATCGACGACGAGGACCGCGGCACGCTCCCGTTCACGGTGATCGGCACCGGCTCGGTCCCGGGCGGCGAGGTGACGATCGACGCATCGGCGTCCAGCCAGTTCATCTCGGCGCTGCTGCTCGCCGGGCCGCGCTACGAGCGGGGTGTCGACGTACGCCACGACGGCAAGCCCGTCCCCTCGCTCCCCCACATCGAGATGACCGTCGACCAGCTCCGCCTGCGCGGCGTGGAGGTCGACGACTCCGACGCGAACCGGTGGCGGGTCTTCCCCGGCACGGTCCGCGCGGCCGACGTGACGGTCGAGCCCGACCTGTCCAACGCGGCTCCGTTCCTCGCCAGCGCGCTGGTCACCGGCGGCCGCATCACCGTGCGCGACTGGCCCACCCGCACCACCCAGGCCGGTGACGCGCTGCGCGAGATCCTCACGCTCATGGGCGCCGACGTCGAGCTCGACGACACCGGCCTCACCGTCCGTGGTTCCGGCACCATCAAGGGCCTCGACTACGACCTGCACGACGTCGGCGAGCTCACGCCGGTCGTCGCCGCCCTCTGCGCGCTGGCGTCATCGCCCAGCCACCTGCGCGGCATCGCGCACATCCGCGGCCACGAGACCGACCGGCTCGCGGCCCTGGCTACCGAGCTCAACGGCCTCGGCGGGCACGTCGTGGAGACCGACGACGGGCTGACGATCCGGCCGGCACACCTCGACGGCGGCACGTTCCACACCTACAACGACCACCGCATGGCGCACGCCGCCGCCGTCCTCGGCCTGAAGGTCGAGGGCGTCAAGGTGGAGAACGTCGAGACGACCGCGAAGACTTTCCCCGGCTTCGCCGACGCCTGGACGAGGCTCTTCTAGTGCCGAAGGGCGACTACGAGCGGTACGCCGAGTACGACCACGAACGCTTCGACCGTCCCCGTCGCCACACCCGGCCGCGCACCAAGGACCGGCCCACCTACGACGACGCCGTCGAGGGCGTGGTCGTCACTGTCGACCGCGGCCGGATGACCACGCTCGTCGACGGCCGGACCGTGCTCGCGATGAAGGCGCGTCCCCTGGGCCGCAAGGGCGTCGTGGTCGGCGACCGGGTCCGGCTGGTCGGCGACGTCTCCGGCGAGGAGGGCACGCTCGCGCGGATCGTCGAGGTCGCCGAGCGCACCACCGTGCTCCGCCGTACGGCGGACGACGACGATCCCGTCGAGCGCGTCATCGTCGCCAACGCCGACCAGCTCGCGGTCGTCGCCGCCCTCGCCGACCCGGAGCCACGGCGCCGCCTGATCGACCGCGCGCTCGTGGCGGCGTACGACGCCGGCATGGACCCGCTGCTGATCCTCACCAAGTCCGACCTGGCCGACCCGAGCGAGCTGCTCGCGGCGTATCGCCCTCTCGGCGTCGACGCCGTCGTCACCCACCGCGGCGGCGACCTCACCGAGGTCCGCGACCGGCTCGCCGGCCGGATGACCGTGCTGATCGGGCACAGCGGCGTCGGCAAGTCCACGCTGGTCAACGCGCTCGTGCCGGGCGCCGACCGGGCGATCGGTCACGTCAACGCGGTCACCGGGCGCGGCCGGCACACGTCCACCTCGGCCGTGATGCTCGAGCTGCCCGAGCACGAGGGCCGCCGCGGCTGGATCGTGGACACCCCCGGGATCCGGTCGTTCGGGCTCGCGCACGTGCAGCCGGCGAACCTGATCAAAGCGTTCCCCGACCTGGAGGCGCTCACGGACGGATGCCCGCGGGGCTGCACGCACGGCGAGACCGAGCCCGAGTGCGCGCTGGATGAGGCGGTGGCCGAGGGGCGCACCGATGCCGAGCGGGTGGAGTCGTACCGTCGCGTGCTCGCCAGCCGCGAGCGCGCCGAGGGCGACTAGCCTCCCCAGACCGCGCGGGCTCCGGCGTCGCCGGTGATGACGGTGCCGAAGATGACGCCGAGCGAGACAAGCACCAGCAGGGTCGGCAGCGTCTTCTGCAGCAGCCCGCCCCGGCTGGGCTTCTCGCCGCGACCGCTGGCCAGACCCGTCGGACCGCCGAGGGTGAAGGCGCCGAGCACCGCGAGCGCCGCGAACACGATCACCACCCAGGAGAGCAGCGTGCCGCGGTCCTGATGGGTCTGCACCAGCTGGGCGAGCGCCGGGTTGTCGTCCAGCAACCACTGGCCACTGATCCGGGCGGCCCAGACGGCGAGCGCCGCGACGACCGCACCGACCGCCGCCGGCCAGCGTGTCAGCCAGCGCGTCGGCGTGTGTACGGCGAACAGGATCACCAGCAGCCCGGCGAGCGGCGTCAGCACCACTGCCGCATGGATGATGAGGGGATGCGCAGGCAGACCGCCGATCTCCATGACGGCAACCTAGCCCAGCGCGAGACGCAACAGTCCGAACCGACCCGCGATTCTTCACGACTTCACAGATTCGTCGGGACTTCCCCCGGACTCCCCGCGACGGCGCCGCGGTCGCCCGCGGGCCTTGCCCTAGCCTGAGGCCCATGCCCATCAACTACACCGACGACTTGCGGCTTGCGCACGTCCTGGCTGACGACGCGGACTCGCTGACGACGAGCCGGTTCAAGGCGCAGGACCTGCACGTGGTCACCAAGCCCGACCTGACGCCGGTGACCGATGCCGACAAGTCCGTCGAGGAGGGCATCCGCCGCACGCTGTCCCGAGCCCGTCCCCGCGACGCGGTCGTGGGCGAGGAGCAGGGCTCGACCGGGCACAGCCAGCGCCAGTGGGTCGTCGACCCGATCGACGGCACCAAGAACTTCGTCCGCGGCGTGCCGGTGTGGGCCACGCTGATCGCGCTGATGGTCGACGGCGAGGTGGTCGTCGGCTGCGTCTCGGCTCCCCAGCTCAACCGTCGCTGGTGGGCGTCCAAGGACGGCGGCGCCTGGACGGGCCGCTCGCTCCTCAACGCGACGCCCTGCCGGGTCTCCGACGTCTCGCGGCTCGAGGACGCGTCGCTGTCGTACTCCTCGTTCACCGGTTGGGAGCACGCCGGCCGGCTGGAGGACTTCCTGGCGCTGTCGCGGCGGGCGTGGCGGACAAGGGCGTACGGCGACTTCTGGTCCTACATGCTCGTTGCCGAAGGCGCGGTCGACCTGGCCGCCGAGCCGGACCTCGAGGTCTACGACATGGCCGCGCTGGACGTGATCGTCCGTGAGGCCGGCGGCAAGTTCACCTCGCTCGCGGGGACGCCTGGGCCCACCGGGGGCAACGCGCTAGCGAGCAACGGGCGGCTGCACGACGCCGCGCTGGCGTACCTCGGCTCGGTCGGCGGCGACGACGAGGAACCCTCCGATCACCGGGGTGGGTCGGTGCACGAGCTCAGCGCGCGGCGGCGTCCTCCGGCTCAGGACGAGCAGCTTCCGCTAGAGCCGAACGGGGACGAGTGACGCCGGCTGCCCTGCGGGCCGCGCGGACGACGTACGGCGCCAGCAGCAGCCCGGCGAGGTCGAACCAGCCGTAGCCGCCGGCCGCCCCCGACGGCGGGTTGCCGATCGTGACCCAGCCGGTGAAGTCGTGCGTGCCCCACACCCACGTGCCGAGCTCGGTGCCGAGCAGCTCGAGCCAGGTGACGGCGACGAACGCACCGACGTACACCTGCTTCGACGGACCCCACGCGAGGAACCCGGCCAGGCAGACGAACCAGAACGCGCCGAGCGCGTCCGGGCGGTCCGCGAGGAACAGCCCGTGCGCGGCCCAGGCGCCGCCGACGACGAGCACCAGCAGCTCGGCCGCGCGCAGCCGCCGTTGGACCAGAGCGGCGTGGCCGATCGCGAAGGCGGAGAGGTAGACGAGGCCGTGCCCGGGCGGGACGTAGGCGGGCACGTTGTCGAACCGGTAGGTGTAGACCTCGAGACCTGCGGCGAAGGTGTACTCGATGATCGTCGCGAACGCCACGACCACGGCCGTCTGTGCGCGCACCGTCGGCGTGACCCGACGCAGCGCGACGAGCAGCACGACCCAGGTGAGCACGCCGAGACCGCGCTGCAGCCACAGAGACCCGTCACCGTCGGCGCGGTCGAGCCACAGCACGACGCTGAGCCAGCCCATCATCAGCAGGCCGGCGGGCGCGCCGAGGCGGTCGAGGTCCGTCTTCATCGCGCCATCCTCGCAGCCTGCTACCCACGGGTTCGAAATGTGACTAGCGTGGTGCTGCACACGCCACGCCACCGTCGAGCCCTGAAGCGGAGGTCACGATGCGCATCCATGAGGTCCTCTCCGGCAAGTCGAGCCAGGACGTCGTCACGATCAAGCCGGACGCCACCGTGCGCGAGCTCATTGCGCTGCTCGCCAGGCACAACATCGGTGCGCTCGTCGTGAGCAGCGACGGGACGAGCGTGGACGGCATCGTGTCCGAGCGCGACGTCGTGCGCCGGCTCCACGAGGACGAGGGTGTCGTCGACCTCCCGGTCTCCGCGATCATGACGTCCGACGTCCAGACCTGCAGCGTCGAGGACAGCGTCCACAACCTGATGAAGGTCATGACCGAGGGCCGGTTCCGGCACCTGCCGGTCGTCGAGGACGGGCGGCTGACCGGGATCGTCAGCATCGGCGACGTCGTCAAGCACCGGATGAGCGAGCTGGAGTTCGAGCGCGACCAGCTCGACAGCTACGTCCACGGCGCCTGAGCCTGCGCAGAGGGCGGTTCGAGCCGGGTCGGCGGGTTCGAGCGGGCGGTTCAGGCCGGGTCGGCGGGTTCGAGCGGGAGGTTCGAGCCGGGTCGGCGGGACTACGGGGCTCCCGGGGGCGGCGGTGTGGCGCGGCGTGCCTAGGCTGGAGGATCCGGCCAACCCAAGGAGACACGAACCGCATGACCGAGAAGCCCGAGATCGACTTCCCCGGACCCGACGTACCGTCCGACCTGGTGGTCACCGACGTGACCGAGGGCGACGGCGCCGAGGCGGTCGCCGGCAAGCAGGTGCAGGTGCACTACGTCGGCGTCGCGCACTCGACCGGCGAGGAGTTCGACGCGTCGTACAACCGCGGCGAGCCGCTGGAGTTCCGGCTCGGCGTCGGCCAGGTGATCTCCGGCTGGGACCAGGGCGTACAAGGCATGAAGGTCGGCGGCCGCCGGCAGCTGGTCATCCCGCCGCACCTCGGGTACGGCGACCGCGGCGCGGGCGGTGTCATCAAGCCGGGCGAGACGCTGATCTTCGTGGTCGACCTCGTCGGGGTGCGCTGACCCACCGATTGGTCAAGAACCGCAGGATCCGGCGCCCGGTTCTTGCGGTTGGGGACCAAACCGCAACGCTCCCGGTCAGGCCAGCCGGACCGACTCGTTACCGACGGTCACCACGTCGCCACGTACGAGCTGCCGGCCGCGGCGGGTCTCGAGCTCACCGTTGACGTAGACCTGGCCGGACTCGAGCAGCGGCTTGGCATCGGAGCCGGCGTCCACGAGATCGGCGAGCTTGAGCAGCTGACCCAACCGGATCGTCCGCTCGCGGATGGGCACGATGCGCACGGTCATGGCCGGAATCCTCACACGATCTGGCTGACCGCGTGGATCAGCACGCCGACGAGGCCGCCGACGATCGTGCCGTTGATCCGGATGAACTGCAGGTCCCGGCCGACGTGCAGCTCGATGCGGCGGGCGGCCTCGTCGCCGTCCCAGCGGTCGATGGTGTGCGTG
The DNA here is from genome assembly GCF_946885725.1 of uncultured Nocardioides sp. Next base: position 24,981 of record NZ_CAMPGZ010000009.1, on the reverse strand, counting down.
ATGACCGCGGTGAGCTCGCTGCCGTAGCGGTCGACGACGAACACCGCGAAGTCGGCGGCGTAGGTGTCGAGGCGCTTGCGCAGGTCGGCGTCGGTGACGAGCCGCTCGCCGAAGTGCCGGAGCTCGTGCCGGGCCCGCGCCCGCAGCGGCCCCTCCTCGTCGGCCAGCGCGTCGAGGAGCGCGGACCGGAAGGCGTTCCACAGCGAGGTCGCGGTGACCAGGATCTGCGGGTGGTCGAGCACGCGCAGCTTCAGCTGCTCGGCGCGGGCCTGGGTCGCCTCGTCGTGCAGCAGGTCCTGCGCCAGGTCGGCCAGCATGCTGTCGAGCGCCAGCCGGGCGCGGTGCCGCGGGTCGTTGCGGATGTCGGCGATCCAGGACATCAGCTCGAGGTGGATGCGCCGGGTCACCCGCTCGTTGACGGAGTTCGGCGACCACCAGGGCGCGCGCTCGCCGACGATGTCGGTGAAGGTGTCCTCGTTCTGGTCGAGCCAGCCATACGCCTCGTCGAGGGCTAGATCGACCAGCCCGTGGTGGGCGCCGTCGCGCACGACCTCCTCGAGCAGGCTGCCGGCCACCGGGCTGATCGGCTCGGCGCGCAGCCTCGGCAGGATCGCCTCGCCGACCAGCGCGCCCATGTCCTCGTCCCGGATGCGGGTCAGGCCGATGTGCAGCAGGCTCGCGGCCTCGTCGACCACCCGCCGTACGTTCGCCTCCTCGGTCAGCCACTCGCCGACCCGCCGGCTCAGCCCGGCCACCTCGAGCCGCTCGCGGATGACGCGCTCCTGCAGGAAGTTCTCCCCCACGAACTCCTCGAGGCTGCGCCCGAGCATCTCCTTGCGCTTCGGGATCAGTGCGGTGTGCGGCACCGGCAGCCCCAGCGGGTGCTTGAACAGCGCGGTCACCGCGAACCAGTCGGCCATCGCGCCGACCATCGACGCCTCCGCGCCGGCGTTGACGTAGCCCAGGAACCCGCCTTGGTCCAGCGTCGCGACGTAGACCGCCGCCGCGAAGAGCAGCAGGCCGACGGCCACCGTCCGCATGCGACGGAGACCCCGGCGGCGCTCCTCGTCGAGCTCGGGGTTGGCGGTGATCATCGGCACGGACATCAGCGTCGAACGTACCGGACCCCTCCCGCCCGGCCGCGCTATCGCGGAGGCTCGGTGACCGCGTGGTCGCCGATCAGGAGCGTCGGCCGGATCCCTGGTACGACGGACGCGCGGACCAGCGACCCGACCGGGTAGCGCACGGCGTGGGTCTGCCAGGAGCGGAGCGTGCGACCGGACTTGAGGCGCACGGTGTGCAGCACGAACGCGCCGTGGTACTCGACGGCGACCACCTCGGCCGTCGCGTCGACGCCCGGCGTCAGCGCGACCTCGTGCGGGCGCAGGACCACGTCGACGTCGACGTCCGACCGACCCCAGCCCGGGACGGTCGAGACCACGCCGATCTCGCACGTGAGCAGCGCGTCGTGCACGTGCGCGGGCAGGAAGTCCGCGTCGCCCATGAACGACGCCACGAACCGGGTGGCCGGCGTCTCGAACACCGCCTGCGGGGTGTCGGCCTGCTCGATGACACCCTCGCGCATCACCACGACCCGATCACCGGTCGAGAGCGCCTCGGTCTGGTCGTGGGTCACGAACAGCCCGGTCGTGCCGGTCTCGCGCAGCGCGGCGACGGTCTCGGCCCGCAGCTGCGCGCGCAACGTCTCGTCGAGGCTGGAGAACGGCTCGTCGAGCAGCACCACCGCCGGCCGGGGCGCCAGAGCCCGGGCCAGTGCCACGCGCTGCTGCTCACCACCGGACAGCTCGTGCGGGTAGCGCCCAGCCAGGTGGCCGAGCCGCACCAGCTCGAGCATCTCCGCCACCCGCGTGCGCTGCTGGTCGCGCGACAGCCGCTCGATGCCGAACGCGACGTTGCGCTCGACGGTGAGGTGCGGGAACAGCGCGTGGTCCTGGAACACGAGCCCGACGCGGCGCTTCTCGGGCGGCTGCCAGTGCCGGCCCTCGGCGACCTTCTCGCCCGCGATCGCGATGCAGCCCTCGTCGGGGCGGTCCAGGCCCGCGATGAGCCGCAGGGTCGTCGACTTGCCGCAGCCGGACGGCCCGATCAGCGTGACGAGCTCGCCGGCCGCCACGTCCAGCACCAGGTCGTCCGCGGCCGTCGTGGCGCCGTACCTCTTGGTGACGTGGTCCAGCCGCAGCGCCGGGGTCTCAGCGCTCACGCGCGACTCCGCGGTCCCCGGTGCGGATCTGCCGGAACAGCACGTAGACCGGCACGACCGCGGCCAGCACGATCACCAGCGCCGGCAGCGCGGCCTGCCGCCAGAAGTTCTCCGCCGCCAGCTGGTACACCCACACGGACACCGTAGTGAACCCGAACGGCCGCAGGAGCAGCACGATCGGCAGCTCCTTGATGGCGTCGACGGTCACGAGCACGAGCGCCACGGCCACGCCGGGGCGCACCAACGGCAGGTGCACGCGCCGCAGCACCCGCAGCGGTCCGGCGCCGAGGCTCATTGCGGACAGGGTCATCGATGGCGCGACCTTGGCGAAGCTGGCGTCGACCGCCTGGTACGACGGCGCGAGGAACCGGACGAGGTAGGCGTAGAGGATGCCGAGCACCGAGCCGGTCACCAGCAGGCCGGTGCCGTTGGGGACGCCGGCCGCCTCCAGCGCGCGGTCGGCCCAGGCAAACGCGAGCAGCACGCCGATACCGACGACCGCGCCGGGTACGGCGTAGCCGAACGTGGTCACCGACGCCGCGGTCCGCACGAGCCGGCCGCCGCCGACGCGGACCGCGTGGCTCATCACCAGCGACAGCAGCACGCAGCCGGCGGCGGCGATGGCGGCGACAGCGAGGGAGTTCGCGAGGTACTGGCCGAACCGCTCGTCGACGAACGCCTCCGGGTCGGAGCGCGCCTCGGCGACGGCCCAGCCGACCAACCGCGCCACCGGCACGAAGAAGCCGGCGGCCAGCGCGGCCAGGCACGCCAGCGTCGCCGCCCACGCACGCCAGCCGACGAGCCGGTGCGCCCGCATCCCGTCGCCGCGGCCGCCTCGCTGGGTGAACCGTGCACGGCCGCGCATCAGCCGCTCCCCCGCCAGTACCGCGACCGCGAAACCCAGCACCAGCACCGAGATCTGGGTGGCGGCGTGGAAGTCGTAGGAGCCCTTCCACACCAGGTAGACGCCGACGGAAACGGTCCTGACCCCGAAGTACTGCACGGTCGCGAAGTCGGTCAGCACCTCCATCATCACCAGTGCCAGCCCGGCGGCCAGCGACGGCCGCGCGAGCGGCACGACGACCCGCCAGAAGGTCCGGCGCCGGCTCGCGCCGAGGATCCGCGCGGCGTCGTACGTCGACGGGGACTGCTCGACGAGCGCCGCCCGGGCGAGCAGGTAGACGTAGGGGAACAGCGACAGCGACATCACCGCGACCGCGCCGGGCAGCGTCCGGACGGAGAACGCGAGCCCGTCGCCGAGGACCCCGCGCAACGCCGACTGAACCGGGCCGGCGGCGTCGAAGGTGGAGATGAAGACGAAGCCGAGGATGTACGCCGGCATCGCGAGCGGGAGCACCAGCAGCCAGACGAGCACGTCGCGGCCCGGGAAGCGGTAGGCGGTGACCAGCCAGGCGAGCCCGCCGCCGACGACGAGGGTGCCGAGGCCGACTCCGGCCATCAGCAGCAGCGTGGTGACGACCATGCCGCCGAGGCCGCGCGGCATCGCGGCGTCACGGCCGTTGACCAGCCCGTCGACCACGACCGCGAGCACCGGGCTCGCGACGAGGAGCGCGACCAGGAAGGTGAGCGCCGACCAGGCGGGGCGACCCGTCCCGGCCGCCCTGCGGGCACGCGGACGCGACCCCGGGACCGGGGCCGCGGTGACCGTCATTCGTAGCCGACCTCGGCGAGCAGGTCGGTGGCCTCCGGGTTCAGCGACCCGTACGCCTTGGCGTCGACCGGCATCGGCTCGAACTCCCCGAGCTCGGCGACCACGTCGTCGGGTGCGACGTCGGGGTTGACGGGGTACTCGTGGTTGCCGCCGACGAACGCCTGCTGGCCGTCGGAGGCGAGCCACTCCAGCAGCCGCTGTGCCTTCTTCGGCGCGTCGGAGGACTTCGTGATGCCGGCGCCGGAGATGTTCACGTGCGTGCCGGCGCCGTCCTGGCTGGCCCAGAACAGCTTCACGTTCATGTCGGGCTTCTCGTCGAGCTCGCGCGCGAAGTAGTAGTGGTTGACGATCGCGACGTCGCAGGTCCCGGCGTCGACCGCCTCGAGCAGCTCGATGTCGTTGCTCATGATGTCCACGTCGTTGTCGAGCCAGCCCTGGACGATCTCCCGGGTGCGCTCCTCACCGTGCAGGTCGATGAGGCTGGCGACCAGCGACTGCGTGTAGGCCTCGGTCGAGTCGCGCATGCACAACCGGCCCTTCCACCTCGGGTCGGTGAGGCCGGCGTAGGTGTCCTCGGTGTCGAGCTCGGCCGGGTCGACGTTGTCGGGGTTGTAGACCACGGTGCGGGCGCGCAGCGCGAGGCCGAACCACTCGTTGTTCGGGTCGCGGTACTCCGCAGGAATGGAGTCCCGCAGCACCTGCGAGTCGACCGGCCGCAGCACGCCCTGCTCGGCGGCGTTCCAGAGGTTGCCGGCGTCGACGGTGACGAACATGTCCGCCGGGCTCTCATCGCCCTCGGACTTCAGCCGCTCCAGCAGCTCCGCGTCGTCCCCGAAGATGAAGTCGACCTGCAGACCGGTCTCCTCCTCGAACTCGACGAAAGCGTCCTCGAGGTCGTAGTGGCGTGCCGAGTAGACCTGGATGTCGCCCGGGTCCTCGCCCCCGATGCCGAGGAAGCCGCAGCCCGACAGGGTCGCGGACAGGGCGATCGCCGACGCGAGCAGGGCCGCGGGACGGCGCGTGCGGGAGGACCGGGACATGACTCTCCTGGGGACGGACACCGAAACTTAGGTGAGCCTAACCAATCCCGACGGTACGCCGCCACGCGGCCCTCGTCACACCCGCCCGGCGCCGCGTACGGCGGCGGCGCAGGGCGTGAAAGGATGCTTCGCCATGGGCAAGACCGTCATCACGTTCGGCACCTTCGACGTCTTCCACGTCGGCCACCTGCGCGTCATCCAGCGTGCGGCCGCGCTGGGCGACCGGCTCGTCGTCGGTGTCTCGGCCGACGCGCTCAACGAGAAGAAGAAGGGCCGTCGTCCGGTGTTCTCCCAGGCCGAGCGCCTCGAGATCGTCGCCTCGCTGAAGGCGGTCGACGAGGTGTTCGTCGAGGAGTCGCTGGAGCAGAAGCGCGACTACATCCTCGAGCACAAGGCCGACATCCTCGTGATGGGGGACGACTGGTCCGGCAAGTTCGACGAGTTCAGCGACATCTGCGAGGTGCACTACCTCCCGCGCACGCCGTCGATCTCGACCACGGAGCTGATCGAGAAGATCTCCGACCTGGCCTGAGCCGGAACTCCCGGGGGCACCGGAGGCCCGAGGAGCCGGGTCAGCCGCGGATCTTGCGGAGCACCCGCGACGGCAGCGTCGTGGACCCCTGCGCCTCGCGGAGCCGGGCGACTCGCGCCTCCAGCCGCTCGTTGCGCTCCTTGAGCCGGCGGGCGATGCCGGCCAGGTCGCCGATCCGCTCGTTGGCGTCGACGATCGAGCGCACGTGGGCGAACGACTCCCGCGTCCACTGCATCTCGCGTGCCTCGACGCGCGAGAAGTCCCAGGCGTCGGGGAAGCGCGCGAAGTCCTCGGCGTACAGCTTCTCGATCGCTTCGCGCACGCCGCCGGCGAACACCTCGCGGTTGGCCGGCAGCGGGGTGTCGTTGGACTTTCCGAGCGTCACCTCGCCGGTGTAGCCCTGCGCGCGCACGTGCGCGGTCAGGTCGGCCACGAACTGCTTCAGCTCGGAGATGTCGTAGAGGTGCGTGTAGGGGACGGCGTCCTCGCGCAGCAGGAAGGTCTGCGAGCGGAAGTGCGCGTCGTTCTGGAAGACCTCGTGGTCCGGGTTGTCGTAGATGTCGAAGACGAACTTCGCGAAGTCGTCGATGACGTGCTGCGGCGACGTGGGGACGCGCGGTGCCCAGGGCCGGGTGAACTTGACGCCCCGGTAGGCGGGGTTGCGCAGGAGGTACTTGTTCTCCCAGGCCGAGAACAGCCGGGTGCGCGGGTCCCGCAGCACCGTGAAGATCATCCAGCCGTTGTCGCCGCTGATGGTCTCGCGCATGCCCTCGGGCAGCTCGTGCAGGCGCGGCGTTCGCTGGAAGGCGGAGCGGTCGTGGATGCCGGCCTCGCGCGTCGGGTAGGGCCCGATGCCCGGCACGAGGCTGTCGAGGTCCTCCCCCGCCAGCTCGGCGATCAGCCACTTGATGCTCGTGCAGGCGTTCTTGGCCAGCGAGATGTAGAGCAGCCTGAGCTCGGGTACGACGTACGCCCGGCGTGTGGAGCCCAGCGCCGCCAACGGGTCCGGCTCGTGGATGCGGTCGGCCAGCGGGAGCATGCCGGGTAGTCTGCCATGTGACCGTTTCGCCCTCCGGCGGGCGCCCGACCGTCCGCAAGCACCTGATGCAGCCCGGCGCGCCGCGCCCGCAGAACCGCGAGCCGATGAGCCTCAGCACGGTCCAGAAGTGGGTGCTCTCGACGCTCGCGGCGACCACGATCATGCACCTCGCGATCGGCCTCGTCGTCGCGGCGGCGTTCTCCGACGGGCTCGACGAGAAGATCGGCCTGCTCGTCATCGGGGCCGCGTTCGGGATCGTGGCGATGGTCGCCGCCATGATCATCCACGGCAAGCGCCCGGTCAGCCCGTTGCTGCTGCTCGGCTTCGTGCCGAGCCTCGTCGGCGCCTGGTGGATCTTCTACCGCTGAGTCACCGCTGGAGGACGAGCGCGCCGTTCTCGTCCTCGCGGATCAGCCCGTCCGAGCGCATGAACTCCAGCACCCGCTGGTAGCGGTTGCGCTCCCAGTACGGCGCCCCGACCAGCACGGCCAGCTCCTCCTCCGTGCAGCGGCCGTTGGCCTCGAGGGCCCGGACCACCTGGCCCACCTCACGCAGCAGCTGGCGGTCACCGGGTGCGGGCGCGGGGGCGGGATCGGGGTCGACGGGCGTGCTCATCCGTGCGGCTCCTTGTTCGCGATCGGCGGGTCGATCGGAGGGCCGATCGATCGGTCGGGTGCTGAGATCGCCCCCACGGTACCCACCGCCCGACGTCTTATCCTGCCCACGTGAAGCCCTTCCTCCTGCTCGCCACCCGCGCGGACGACGCCGTCGCGGACAACGAGTACGAAGCGTTCCTGGGCTTCACCGGGCTCGACGAGGGGTCGCTGCGGCGGCACCGGCTCGAGTCCGTCCCGCTGGGCGACCTGGACCTCGCCGACTGGTCCGGGCTGCTGATGGGCGGCGGCCCGTTCAACGCCAGCGACCCCGCGGAGACCAAGTCGCCCGCGCAGGTCCGCGTGGAGCGGGAGCTCGCCGTGCTGCTCGACGACGTGGTCGCGAAGGACTTCCCGATGTTCGGCGCCTGCTACGGCGTCGGCACGATCGGCGTGCACCAGGGTGCAATGGTCGACACGACGTACGCCGAGTCGATCGGCCCGATCGAGGTCCGTCTCACCGAGGCCGGCCGCACGGACCCGCTGTTCTCGATACTGCCCGGGACGTTCCAGGCGTTCGTGGGCCACAAGGAGGCGGTCCGCACGCTGCCGTCGCACGTCACGCACCTGGCCTCGTCGCCCGCCTGCCCGGTGCAGGCGTTCCGCGTCGGGCAGAACGTCTACGCCACGCAGTTCCACCCCGAGCTGGACGTGCACGGCCTGTGCCTCCGCATCGAGGCCTACCGCTACGCCGGCTACTACGAGCCCGAGCAGATGGACGCGCTGCTGGAGACCGCACGCGGCGGTGTGGTCGTCGAGCCGCCCCGGCTGCTGCAGCGCTTCGTCGAGCTCTACGCGCGGCCATGACAACCGCCATGACAACCCAGGACGACAGGCGTTTGCCCGGGGACCGCCCGGGTACCGCGCCGACGACCGATCAACACCTGCAGGAGGGGCCCGTGGACACCGTCGTGCTCGATATCGACGGGACGCTCGTCGACTCCGTCTACACCCACGTGCACGCCTGGTGCCGCGCGTTCCACGCGATCGGCACCGACGTACCGTCCTGGCGGATCCACCGGTCGATCGGCATGGGCGGCGACCGCCTCGTCGCCGCCGTCGCCGGCGAGCGGGTGGAGGCTGCCCTCGGCGAGGAGGTACGCCGACTGCACGGGGAGTTCTACGAGGAGCTCTTCCAGCACGTCCGCGCGCTGCCCGGCGCCGACGACCTGGTGCCGACCCTGGGTAAGCACGGCCTGAACGTGGTGCTCGCGAGCTCCGGCTCCGAGGAGCACACGCGTCTGGCCCTCGAGCTGCTCGGCATCAACGACATCGAGACGCCGGTCGTGATCAGCGCCGACGTCGAGGCCAGCAAGCCGGCTCCCGACCTCGTCGAGGCCGCACTCGAGCGCGTCGGCTCGCGCGACGCGGTGATGGTCGGCGACGCGGTGTGGGACGTTCGCGCGGCCGTGTCCGCGGGCATCCCCGCCATCGGGCTGCGCTCGGGCGGGTTCAGCGAGGCGGAGCTGCGTGAGGCCGGCTGTGCGGCCGTGTACGACGGTCCGGCCGACCTCGTCGAGCTGCTCGACGAAGCCGGCCGGTCGGCGTTCGACCTGGACCAGCTCGGCTAGACGGTCTGCAGCTTCCCGTCGGCGTTCCGGACCACGAGTCCGTCGGAGACGGCCAGGGCGAGCGCCCGGTCGAACCGGTGGGCGTCCCAGTAGTCCCCGCCGACGGTCGTCTTCAGCGTCTCGACGTCCAACGGCCCTCGCGCGTGCAGGGCACGCACGATCTGGGTGATCTCGTGGTTGACCTGGCGGTCCCGCGGGCTCTCGGTCGAGGACTTGGGGGGCGGCATGGGCATGGCAGGTCTCCTCTCAGACCGGCTGGGTGGCCGTCGTGGGGTTCGTCGGACCGGCGTCGGTGCCGGGCTCGTCCTCGGCGGTCAGCGGCTGGGCGATGCTCTCCAGCGACTGCCCCTCGGCCTTGACGCCGAGGAACGCCTCGACGATGCCGCCGGCGATCATCAGCACGGCGCCGATGAAGTAGCCGATCGCGATGCCGGTGATGTCCTTGGACTCCGAGGCGTTCTCGATGAGCCGGCCGAACAGCAGGGGTCCGGCGATACCGCCGGCCGCCGTACCGATGGCGTAGAAGAACGCGATGCACAGCGCTCGCGTCTCCATGGGGAAGATCTCGCTGGCGGTGAGGTACGCCGCGCTCGCTCCGGCCGAGGCGAAGAAGAAGATCACCGCGCCGAACAGGGTGAGCGTCGTGGCGGTCAGGCCGCCGAGCATGAAGCCGGCGACAGCCAGCAGGGTGCCGGACAGGATGTAGGTGCCCGCGATCATCTTCACGCGGCCGAGCGTGTCGAACAGCGGGCTCAGCAGCAGCGCCCCGAGGAAGTTGCTGGCGGCGAAGATCGCGAGGTACCAGCCGGTCTGCTTGACGTCGAGGAACGTCGTGAGGGTGTCGCCGTAGGTGAAGAAGAAGGCGTTGTAGAGGAACGCCTGGCCCACGAACAGGGAGAAGCACAGGATCGTGCGCTTCGGGTAGAGCGTGAACACCGTCTTGGCGATCAGCCCGATGCCGATCGACTTGCGCTGCCGGATCGTGATGCTCTCCGAGACCGACGGCAGCTCCTTGCCGGTCTCGCGGACGACGGTCTCCTCGATGCTGCGGACGATCGCCTCGCCCTCGTCCTCGCGGCCGTGGATGAACAGCCAGCGCGGGCTCTCCGGCACGTTGCGGCGCACCAGCAGGATGCCGACGGCGAGGACCGCGCCGAGACCGAACGCGAGACGCCAGCCCCAGGCCGGGTCGACCAGCGTCGGGTCGAGCAGCGGGATGGTGAGCAGCGCGCCACCGGCGGCGCCGACCCAGAACGAGCCGTTGATCGCGACGTCGACGCGGCCGCGGTACTTGGCCGGGATCAGCTCGTCGATGGCCGAGTTGATGGCGGCGTACTCACCGCCGATGCCGGCGCCGGTCAGGAACCGCGCGGCGAAGTACCACCAGGCCGACGGCGCGAACGCCGTCATCACGGTGGCGAAGGTGTAGACCGCGAGGGTCAGTAGGAACAGCTTCTTCCGGCCGAACTTGTCGGTGAGCTGTCCGAAGAACAACGCTCCGAGGCACGCGCCCGCGACGTAGATCGCGCCGGCGAAGCCCACGTCGGAGCTGCTCAGGCCGAGGCCGGTGTCCTCGGGCTTCAGCGCCTCCGACATCGAGCCGACGATGGTGACCTCGAGGCCGTCGAGGATCCACACCGTGCCGAGCCCGATCACGACCAGCCAGTGCCAGCGAGCCCACGGCAACCGGTCCATCCGTGCCGGGATGTCGGTGGTGATCCTTCCTGTTTCCACTCCTGCAGCCACGGTCGTGGCCTCCTTCGGGACAAGGTCGGCGGCGTCGTCGCCGGCGACAGGTGGTGCCGCTCGTCGTCTGTGCCGGGCGGCAGCACAGTGGCGAAACCGGCGTACCCCTGGCGGAGTCTCGTTATGCGCTGGGTCACGCCCCAGCACAACGATTCGTCTGCGACCCGCCTCCGTGATTCACCCCGTAGACCGCAGACGAATCGTTGTCCTACGCTGGGCAATCGTTTGCAGGCGCGGACGCGGGAGGCGGGATGGGCCGAGGGCTGGACGACGAGGCGCGCGGGCTGCGCGGGATCGGGCACTCCGACCTCGGCGGGTACGGCGACGGGATGCAGGTCCAGAAGGACGGCGACGCGCTGTACGTCGGGCACTTCGGCGTGAGCGGGGCGGGGACGTCGATCCTGGACGCGTCCGACCCGACCGACCTGCGGCTGGTGACGCAGTGGATGGCGCCGCACGGGAGCCACACGCACAAGGTCCAGGTCGCCGACGGGCTGCTGCTGGTCAACCACGAGCGGTTCCGCGGCGGCGAGCCGTGGAGCGCGGGGATGGCGGTCTACGACCTGGCCGACCCGTTCGCGCCGCGGCAGGTCGGCTGGTTCGCCTCGACCGGGCTGGGCGTGCACCGGATCGTCTGGATGGGCGGCGACCACGCCTACGTCTCCGCGACGCCCGAGGGGTTCAACGACCGGATCTGGGTCGTCGTCGACATGACCGACCCGGGCTCGCCGCGCGCGACCGGTCGGTGGTGGTGGCCGGGGCAGCACGTGGCCGCGGGCGAGGAGCCGACCTGGCCGGAGGGCAAGCGGTTCGCCGCGCACCACGCGCTGGTCGATGGCGACACGGCCTACTGCGGCTACGGCGACGCCGGCCTGGTCGTGCTGGACGTCAGCGACCGCGCGAAGCCGACGCGGCTGGCGAACCTGCAGTGGTCACCCGGCGGTGACACACACACCTGCCTGCCGCTGCCCGGGCGCGACCTGCTCGTGGTGACCGACGAGGTCGTCGACTCCTCCACCGAGGAGCACCTGGTGCGGGTCGTGGACGTCTCCGACCCGGCCGACCCGAGGATCGTGTCGGTCTGCCCTCCCCCGCCCGGCGACTACGCGACGCGCGGGCTGCGGTTCGGCCCGCACAACACGCACGAGAACCGGCCCGGGAGCTACCGCAGCGCGGAGCTGGTGTTCGTCACCTACTTCAACGCCGGCCTGCGGGTCTACGACGTGGCCGACGCCGAGCACCCGGTCGAGGTCGCGCACTGGCTGCCCCCGGTGCCTTCCGGGCAGGACGCCGTGCAGATCAACGACGTGTGGGTGGGCGAGGACTTCGACGTCTACGTCACTGACCGGGTGCACGGCGGCGTGTACGTCGTACGCCCGGACGACGAGCTGGCCGCGCGGATGGAGGCGGCCGCGCTCTGACCTCGTGGGTGCGGTTCTCAGTCGGGGTCGCGGCCGAGCAGCGCCTGGACCGGCGTCGTCGGCGCGAGCATCTCCTGCGGGAACACGATCGTGATCGCGTCGGAGGGGCAGGCCTGCTCGCAGAGCCCGCAGTACCAGCACTCGTCGGGGTAGGCGATGACCGGCAGCTGGTCGGCGCGCGGCTCCTGGTGGATCACGTCGCCGGGGCAGACGTAGTCGCAGATCATGCAGTGGATGCAGGTCTCGGGGTCGATCAGGACCGGGTTGTGCGGCTCGGTCATGCCGCACCTCCGGAGGTCGCGGGCAGCGGCCGGTCCTGCTCGGTGAGGTACTCGATGCGCAGCCCGCCCTCGGCCGCCCTGCTGACGGCGATCGACTTGCGCCACACCTCGTCGTCGGTGTCGGGATGGTCGAGCCGGCGGTGGGCTGCTCCGCCGCGGCTCTCGGTGCGGTGCAGCGCGGCCTCGGTCATCACCGAAGCGGCGAGCCGGATGTTCTTGCTCTCCAGCGTGCGCATCAGCTCGTGGAACGACGTCGCCTCGAGCGATGACTCCTCGGCGCCGAGCTCGGCCAGCCGGCGCTGCGCCTCGCGCATGCCCCGCTCGGTGCGCCGCATCCCGACGAAGTCCGTCACGATCTGGCGTACGGCGTCCTCGAGGTCGCGCCACCGGTGGCCGGAGCCCATCGCGAGCGGCTCCTCCAGCCGGGCGAGCGCGGCGGCCAGCGAGCCCTCGTCGAGGCCGAGCTCGCGGTCGGTGGCGCGGACCCGGTCGACCGCCCCGCGGCCGGCGATCGCGCCCATCGCGGCCGCGGCGGAGATGCCGCCGCTGACCATCGAGCAGTCCCCGGCCGCGAAGAGGCCCTCGACGTCGGACTCCGCGGAGGTGTTCACGACCAGGCCGCTGCCGCGGAAGTAGGAGCCGCCGCGGCGGATCGACATCTCCGAGATCCCGATGGGCAGCAACTCGTGGCGGATGTCGATCCCGCGCTGCCGGAAGTAGCCCGGCAGCGTGTAGCGGTCCACGCCCAGGGTGCGGACGAAGTCGTCCTTGACCTCGTCGGGCAGGTGCCGGATGTCGACGTAGATCGGCTCGTGGCCCGCGAGCACCTCCTCGATCACCGCGTTGACGAGCACGGTGCGGCGGGCCTTCTCGCCCCTCGGGTCGTACTTGAACATGAACCGCTCGCCGTGCCGGTTGAGGAAGTGCGCGCCCTGGCCGGCGTAGGAGTTCGTGCCCTGCGTGGAGAACCCGAGCGGGGTCAGCGTCGCCTCGACGAGCTCCATGTTGGTCAGCCGGGCTCCGGTGCGGAACGCCATCGCGTGCCCGTCGCCGGTGTTGTACGGGTAGTGCCAGCTGTCGAAGGGCAGCCCGGAGACGTTGCGCGAGATCCGGTTGATGTCGCCGGTGCAGACGACCACGGCCTTCGCGCGTACGACGTACCGCTCGCCGGTGCGGCAGCTGAACCCGACCGCGCCGACGACGCGGCGTCCGCTCTCGTCGGTGAGCAGGTCGCTCATCATCGTGCGGGGCAGGAAGCGGGCGCCGTGGCCGCGGGTGTAGCGCCCGAGCTGGAACTTGAACCGGCTGCCGTCGAAGTTGAGGTGGTACTCCCCGGGCAGACCGAATGCGCGGGTGCGGAAGTACTCGCCGGTGGTCGGGTCGGTGAAGTCGACGCCGATGTCGGAGAGCCGGCGGAAGACCTCGGGAAGCTCGGTGACCGCGCGCTCGGCCACCTCCAGGTCGCTGAGCCCGTCGGTGAGGCTCGGGACATGCAGCATCAGGTGCTGCGGGGTGTCCCACTCCTCGCCGCCGTTGAGCGGGGTCATGAACTGGTCGACGCCGCCGGCCACGCTGCCGGCGCGCTCGAGGAACTTGGCCTTGTCGGCGATGAGCACGTCGGCGCCGGCGTCCCGCGCGGAGATCGCGGCCAGGCACCCGGCGACCCCTCCGCCGACGACGAGGACGTCGGCCTCCAGCCGGGTCACCTCGTCGGAGGGCCACTGCAGGCTGCCCATCCGGCCTCCCTGGGTCGTCGGGTGGTCGAGCCTGTGAGACCACGGCCTACCCGCATGCCAAACGTTTGGCAAGACACGACGGTACGGAGCCGCTCACACAGGTGTCAAGGAAGGCCGATCAGCGACGGGGCGGCGCGGTGGAGCTGCGCTGCTGGAGCGTGGTCGGCAGCAGCACGTTGGCCGGCCGCGCGTCCGGGTTGTCGAGCATCGCGAGCAGCAGCTGGGCGGTCTGCCGGCCGATGTCGTACTTCGGCACGTGGATGCTGGTCAGCGGCGGGTTGAACTCGTCGCACCAGCGCGACCCGTTGTAGCCGACCACCGACACGTCGTCGGGCACCTTCAGCCCGTGGTTGCGGAACGTCCGGTAGCAGCCCAGCGCGATCATGTCGCTGGACGCCACGACCGCGGTGAAGTCCTTGCCCCGGCCGAGCAGCTCCTCGGTCGCCTTCGCCCCGTCGTCCTTGGTGAACCAGGGCGCGAAGACGACGAGGTCGTCGTCGACGGGGACGCCGAGGGACTGCATCCAGCCGCGGAAGTACTGGTGCCGGTTGAAGCCCGTCGAGGCCGAGAGCGCCGCACCGACGAACGCGATCCTGCGGTGGCCGAGCTCGACGAGGTGCTTGACCGCGAGCCCGATGCCCTGGTGGTCGTCGCCGGACACCATCGAGAGCCGGGACTCGTCCATCGTCCGGTTGACCAGCACGACGGGCACCCGGGTCTCCACCACGGTGTCGAGCAGCGGGTAGGAACGCAGCGCGGTAGCGAGCACGAGCCCGTCGACACGGCGCTGCATGAACACGTCGAGCAGCTGCTCCTCGCGGCCGAGGTCCTGGTCGGTGTTGGCCAGGATCATCGCGTAGCCGCGCTCACGCAGGCCGTCCTCGATGCCGCGCACGATCGGCGGGAACAGCGGGTTGCCGAGGTCGGGCACCAGCATGCCGATGGTCATCGAGCGCTGGTCCTTGAGCCCGCGAGCGAACGGGTTGGCGCGGTAGCCGAGCGCGTCGGCGGTCGCCAGCACGCGCTTGACCGTCTCGGGCCGCACCCGGCCGCGGGTCTCCGGGCGCAGCGCGCGCGACACCGTGGAGATGTCCAGCTGCGCGGCGTTGGCGACCTCGCGCAGGGTCGCGGGACGGCGACGGGGCGCGGTGCCGACGTCGTCGGTGTCCGCCATGTTCACCACTCGCTTTCTGTGCGTCGGAAGTCTAGGGCGCGGCCTGGCCGCGGCCGCCGTCCATCGGGACCCGTCGGGACGCCGCTCCGGCCGCGAGCAGGATCCCGGCGGTCACCCACAGCACGCCGGCCGCGCCGAGGCCTGCGGCCACCAGGCCGATGGCGCTGGGAACCACGACCTGGCCGAACCGGTTGCCGACCAGGCGCAGCGACATCACCCTCCCCCGCAGCCCGGGCGGCGCGATCTCCGCGAGCCACGCGAGCGTGGCAGGCTGGCAGACACCGAGCCCGAAGCCCATCACCACGACGGCGACGAACACCGCCGCGAGCGGGACGGGCAGCGGGAGCAGCGCCATGGCGGCACCGGACACGCCGATCGACACCACGAGCAGCAGCCGCCGGCCGAGCCATGCGGTGAGCGCACCGGTGAACAGCCGCGACACCATCGTCGCGACGGCTCGCGCGGTGAGCAGCGCGCCGACGACGCCGACGGACAGGCCGGTCTCGGTGCCCAGCGCGGGCAGGTACACCAGCGTGATGTCCATGGCGGCGAGCACGACCGCGCTGACCACGAGAGCCCGGGTGAGGCCAGGCGTGCGCACCAGGCTGGTCACGCGGCGCTCCCGGTCGGTGACCCGGTCCCGCGGGCGCGGTGTACGGCGAGCGAACGCCGTGATCAGCACGAGGCAGCCCGCGAGCACGGTAGCGGCGAGGAACGCGTCGCCGGTGCGCGGCAGCGCGGCCCCGTGTCCGAACAGCGTCAGCAGGCCCGGACCGGCGGCCTGGCCCACCGACCCGGCGAACGTGTAGTAGCCGAAGGCGCTGTCGAACCGCCCCGGCGGCATCAGGTTCGCGACCATCGACTGCTGCCCGACCGCGCACAGCAGGTGGCCGGTGCCGAGCACCACCGTGCCGACCAGCAGCAGGAGGAACGTGTCGGCGTACAGCACGAAGAGGGCGGCGGACGCCGCGACCAGCAGAGACCCGGCAAGCATCACCCGGTTCTCGCCGTAGCGGTCGGCGAGGTCGCCCGCGGGCAACGCCACCAGCAGCGGCACCAGCGCGAAGCTCGCGGCGAGCAGGCCGAGGTACGCGGCGTCGACGCCGAGCTCGATGGCGCGGTACGACGCCGTCGGGCGGAGCAGGAACGTCACCGCCTGGAACAGCAGCGTGTGCACGCATAGGACCGCGAACTGCCGGACCCGCCGCCCGTCCCTCACAGCCGTGCCACGTGCGAGCCGAGCAGCGCGTGCACGTTGCCGGCCAGCACGGCGTCCACCGTCGCGTCGACGATGCCGGGGACCGCCCGCACCGTGCCGCACGGGTCGGGGTCGCCCATCTCGAAAGGGTGGTCGCTGCCGAGCACGACCTGCCGCTCCCCTGCCACATGGAGAAGGTGCGCGAGGGCGGTGGGGCTGTGCACGACGGTGTCGAACCACATCCCGGCGAGCAGCTCGCTCGGCTTCGTCCTCAGCCGCTCGGCGGCGCCTCGTGCGTTGTGCTCGAAAGCGTGGTCCCAGCGGCCGACCTGGTACGGCGCGAACCCGCCGCCGTGCACGAAGCAGAAGCGCACGCCCGGGCACCGCTCGACCACGCCGCCGAACACGAGGTGCCCGATCGCGATGGTCGTCTCGGCCGGGTTGCCGACGAGGTTGCCGAGGAAGTGCCGGCTGACGTCGCGGCCGGCCAGCGAGGCGTGCGGGTGCACCAGCACCATCGCGTCCAGCTCGGCGGCGGCGTGCCAGAGCGCGTCGAACGCGTCGTCGTCGAGCTCGCGCCCCGCGGGGCGCGTGGCGATCTCGGCGCCGACCATGCCGAGCTCCCCGACCGCCCGGCGGAGCTCGGCGGCGGCCGCCGCGGGCGACTGCAGCGGCAGGTTCGCCAGCGCGAGCAGCCGGTCGCCGTGCGGCGCGACGAGGGCGGCCATCGCGTCGTTGGACAGCCGGGCGAAGTCCGCGGCGGCACCGTCGTGCAGGTCGGCCGGCAGCGACGTGGCGGCCAGGTCCATCCACGGCGAGACCAGCTGCACGTCCACGCCGGTGCGGTCCATGGCGGCCAGCCGGTCGGCGACGTCGAGCAGCCCGGGCCGGATCCGCTCGCGCCGGACGCCCCACCGCTCGAGGTCGACGGACGGCTCGTCAAGCAGGGCCGGCGGTACGGCGTGCGCGTGCACGTCGACCGTGCGGCGAGGGCTGGCCACGCGCTCAACGTAGCCGTGGCGCCTTGACCATGGCAAACGATTGGCAGTACGTTGCGAGCGCCCCGGCGTCCTTGCCGCGCGCTCCCGAACCCGGGCAGGAGGAACCTCCGTGAGCGGTCCGCTCGTCGCGATCCTCGGCACCAGGTTCCGGGACCTCGCGGTCGAGGAGGAGGTGCTCGCGCCGTTCGGCGCCCGGCTCGTGACGGACCCGGGTGCGACCCCGGCCGACATCCTCGCGGTGGCCGCCGACGCCGACGTGGTGCTGGCCGGTTCGGCGCCGAAGCTCACCGCCGACGTGATCGCGGGCCTGCGCGGCCGCGGCATCGTGCGCTACGGCGTGGGCACCGACTCGGTCGACCTGGACGCCGCCCGCGCGCACGGCCTGGCGGTCGCGCGGGTGTCCGACTACGGCACCGAGGCGGTGGCGTTCCACGCGGTGGCGACGGCGTGCGCGCTGCTGCGCCGGCTGCCCGAGGCGGACCGCGTCCTCCGCGAGGGACGGTGGGGGTTCGCCGACCTCCGGCCGCTGCACGTGCCCAGCGCGCTTACCGCCGGCGTCGTCGGGTTCGGCCGGATCGGGCGGCAGGCGGCGTCGTACCTGCTCGGCCTGGGGTTCACGGTCGTGGCCCACGACGAGTACGTCGACGTGCCGCCGGACACCGGCGTCCGGGCCGTCGACCTCGACACCCTGCTGGCGGCTGCCGACGTCGTGCTGCTGCACGCACCCGGCACCCCCGACGGCGCGCCGCTGCTCGGCGCCGACCGGCTCGCCCGGATGCGCGAGGGCAGCGTGCTGGTCAACACCGCGCGCGGCTCGCTGGTCGACGTACCCGCTCTCGTCGAGGCCCTGCGCGCCGGACGGCCGGCGCGGGCGGCGCTCGACGTGTTCCCGCAGGAGCCGGCCGACGCCGACCTGTTCGCAGGCGTCGAGGACAAGGTGCTGCTGACACCGCACATGGCCTGGTACACCGAGGAGTCCGAGCTCGACATGCGGCGGAAGGCCGCCGCGGAGGCCGCCCGGCTCCTCGCCGGGGAGCCCCTGCGGGACCCTGTCGTCGAGCCCGCCCGCGCCACCAGCGAAGGGAGCCCGTCGTGACCCACGACCTCGCCCGGATGACCAGCCCCGAGGCGCGGGACGCGCTGGCCCGGTCGCGCACGGTGGTGCTGCCGATCGGCAGCATCGAGCAGCACGGACCGCACCTGCCCAACGGCACCGACACAATGGCCGCCGAGCTGGTGGCGCGCGAGGTGGCCGCACGGCTCGACGCGGTCTACGCGCCGTTCTGCCCGTACGGCGTCACGCCGATCCACGCCGGCCACCCGGGCTCGGTGACGCTGCGGCGGGAGACGTTCGAGGCGTTGCTCGAGGACGTCTGCACGGAGCTCATCCGGGCCGGCGCCGAGACGGTCGTGCTGGTCAACTGGCACGAGGGCAACATCCCGTCGATGAACGCGGTCGCCACGGCGCTCCAGAACGCCCACGGCGTCACGTTCGTCGCCGCGCAGGCCTGCTACACCGCGCAGCGGCTGTACAAGGAGGAGGGCGGCGAGCTCACCCACGGCGGCGGCATCGAGACGCTCGCCGTGCTCGCGCACGACGAGAGCCTGGTGAAGGTCGACCGGGCGGGCGAGCCCGCGCGTCCCGCCGGCGCGGCCGAGATGGACGAGATGCGCCGCTCCCCCGAGGTCTACGGGTTCATCACCGACGTGACCGAGCTGGCCGACGAGGGCTGGTACGGCAACCCGCAATGGGCCACCCCCGACCGCGCCAAGGACTTCGTCGACGTCGTCGCCACCGGCGTGCTCGAGGGGATCGACGTGGTCATCAAGGCGCGCCGGCGACGTACCCGCCGACAACGGCTGATCGGCAGAGGAGAACCATATGAGTGACGACAAGGTCCGGCTGGCGTCCGTCGGGCTCGGCCGCTGGGCGCGGGTGCTGGGGCGCGGCGCGCAGCGAAGCGACAAGGTCGAGCTGTACAGCTGCTTCAGCCGCGACCCCGAGAAGCGGGCGAAGTTCGCCGAGGAGTTCGCCGTACCTCACCAGGCGTCGTCCTACGAGGAGCTCCTCGCCGACGAGGCCGTCGAGGGCGTCATCATCACGACGCCCAACGACACGCACAAGGACGTGATCGTCCAGGCGCTCCGCGCGGGCAAGGCCGTCTACACCGACAAGCCGATCGCGCACTCGCTCGAGGACGCCAACGCGATCGCCGCCGTCGTCGCCGAGACCGGGGCGGTGTTCGCGGTCGGGCACAGCTCGCGGCGGCTGTCCGGGCACCGCGAGATGAAGCGCTGGATCGAGGACGGGCGGCTCGGTGAGGTGTCGCTGGCCGAGGCGAACTTCTCCAACGAGCGCGGCCTGGAGCTGACGCCGAACACCTGGCGGTGGTACGCCGACAAGTCCCCCGGCGGCGCGTTCATCCAGCTCGGCGTGCACCACGCGGACACGCTGCAGTTCCTGCTCGGTCCGGCGAAGAGCGTGAGCGCCCATGCGCGCAAGCTGTTCACCAAGGCCGAGGTGCCCGACGCGATCATGGCGGTCGTGGAGTTCGAGAGCGGCGCGCTCGGCTACATCGGCACCGGCTGGGCCTCCCCCGGCGTCTACACGATGAACCTGCTGGGCACGAAGGCCAACCTGATGTACGACCTCGACTTCACCCACTGGGACGAGTCGCACCTCGCCGACGACTGGTCGACGCTGCGCTCGCAGTTCTACGGCGAGTCGGTCCGCCACCCGGTCGAGCTGCCGCGCACCGACATGTTCCGCGAGCAGCTCGAGGAGTTCGGCCTCGCCGCGCGAGGCCAGGCGCGGGTCGAGGTCGGCGCGGACGAGGCAGTCCGCGCGCTCGCCGTCGTCCGTGCCGCGATCGAGTCCTCGGCCCGCAACGGGGAGGCCGTGACGATCGAGGAGGTCGTGAGCAGCACCGCGGCCGCACCGGTCGGCTGAGCCGTGCCGGTCGTCCGCCGCAGCGACGTCTCCCTCGTCGACCTGCCCGGCCGCCGGTCGGGCGACCCGGTCCCGCCCGGGCTCGGTGCGGAGTACGCCGTACGCCTGGTGCGCGTGCCTCCCGGCCCCCGCACGCCGCACCTGCACCCGCACAGCGACGAGGTCACCTACGTCGTCGCCGGCACGGGGACGGCCTACGAGGCCCCCGCCGACTCGGGAAGCTCACCGACGGACGACTCCTCCGCGGCACGCTTCACCGCCACCCGCATCGGCCCCGGCGACACGATCTTCGTCCCCCGCGGCGCCCCGCACGCCACCGTCGCCGACCCCTCCACCGATGACGGCGATGACGGCGATGACGCCGATGACGCCGACGAGGACGCTGGGCTCGAGCTGCTCTGCTTCTTCCCCCTCCCCGATCTGTCCACCAACCTCGTCGAGCTCGACACCCCCACGCTCCACCCCTGAACACCGCCGAGCCGGCGCGTCCTGCCCTCTCCCGACCGCCGAGGCGGCGCGTCCTGCCCAGATTTGGGGACTCAATCCGGCCCGAACGGCTGCCGATGGTCAGGACGTGGCGGATGGCTTCTCGACGACCTTGCTCGCTCTGAACCCGATCGCGGTCGTCACCACCGACACGAAGGGCAGGATCCGCTCGCTCAACCAGCGAGCGAGACACCTGCTCGACCGAGGCGGGGGCCGGGGGCGCCGGTTCGCCGGCATCTTCCAGCCGGCGGACCGGTCCCGCGTGGTCAGCTATCTCGAGGGCGTCTCGGCGGCGCGGGCCGACGCGATCATGTTCTTCACCGGCGAGACAGCAGGCGACGACGGCTCGAGCCGCTTCCTGCACGTGCACGGCCGCAACCTCCTCGACGACCCGACGGCGGGGGTGATCGTGCTGGGCCTGGTGGTGCCACGGACGCTCCCCGCCGGGAGGCGGAGCTGGAACGCCACGCCCTCTACGACTGGCTGACGGGCCTGGCGACGCGCGCGCTGTTCTACGAGCGCCTCGAGCGCGTGTCCGGAGTCGACGGCCCCGGCGGGGCGGCAGAAGGGCGACGAGACGCTGCGCGAGGTCGGCCAGGCGCTCGTCACGAGCTGTCGCGGCGGTGACGTCGTGTTCCGCAAGGGCGGCGAGGAGTTCGTGGTGGTGCTGCCGGGCACCGCCGGCCGGGACGCGCTCGCGGCGGGCGAGCGGTTCCGGCGGGCCGTCGCCGACCTCCGGATCGAGCATGGGGGGACGTCGACGTTCCGTATGTCAGCGTGACCATCGGCGTGGCCTGGAGCGAGAACGGCGCCCTCGTGTCCTGCCTGTCCCGCGCGAGCGAGGCGGCCTTCGACGCCAAGGAGTCCGGGCGCCGCAACAGCGTGACCGCCGCCGATCCGACCTGAGCCGCGCGACGAAGGTCACGTTCCGATAACGGCGTGGCGGGTACTGCTCTCCCATGGCGAAGCGTGAACACCGCCGTAACGAGTACGGCTTCGACGTCCCGGTCCACCGCGACTGGCTCTTCTGGTCGGTCCTGCCCATCGCGGCCATGCTCGCGGTCTTCAGCGTCACGACCGGACGCGCCCAGCCCGGCGAGGCCGTCCTGCAGATCGGTGGCGCCCTGACGATCGCCGGCGTCCTGCTCGGCAGCGTCCGTGAGCTCGTCCGCGGCTTCCGCGAGCCGCACGACGACGTCCAGCCCGTCCGGATCCCCGGCGAGCGTCGCTGACGCCACGCCCTCCGCCGTACGGCGAGGGCAAGACGCGCCGACTCGGCAGCTCTGGGAGGGCAAGACGAGCCGGCTCGGCATGCCTGGGAGGGCGAGACGAGCCGGCTCGACGTGCGTGCGATCAGATGTCGCCGGGGGCGACCTCCAGGCCGAGCTCCTCCTGGACCTCGGTCAGGCACGAGAAGTCGACGTGGTCACGCCAGTCGAAGTCCTCGGGCACGTTGCCGTTGTCGATCATGTCCTGGTTCCACTCGTCGAACGACTCCTCGCTGGTGCCACCGGTGAGCGCGAGCTGGGTCTCCATCTCCTGCTCCCACTCGCCGATCTCGTCCTCGCTCGGGTCGAGGCCGCGCTCGCGGGCCATCTCGACGATCTCGTCCTGGTTGTCGGTGAACGTCTCACCCTCGGACGCGAACTGGAACGCCTGCACCCGTCCCTTGACGTAGGCGCACACCTCGTCCCGGTGGTCCTCCAGGGTCTCGCTGCGGACGACCCAGACCTCCTGCGGGATCTCGCGGAACTCCTGGTGGAACATCGTGCCGCCGGACTCCTCGAGCGGCACCAGGTGGCGGGGCTGCAGCTGCGCGACGTCGAGCTGGCCGGCCAGCATCGCCTGCAGTCGCTCGTCCGAGCCGCCCTTGACCGACACGAACTTCATCGAGTCGGGGTCGACCCCGATCTCCTCGAGGATGTTCTTCGCGACGGTGATGTTGCGGTCGCCGACCGGGCCGCCGCTGATCTTCAGGCCTTCGAGGTTGTCCGGGTCCACGCCCTTGCGCGCGCCCATCCACCAGGCCTCGGTGTCCTTCGCGACGCCGACGATGGTCAGCGGCACGCTGCCCTCCGCGATCGCCGCCCAGATCACGTCGGACTCACCCTGCGCGACCCACACGTCGCCGCCGATGAGGCCGGCCATGTACTCCTCGGACGCGGTCACCTCGGCCGGCTCGGTGAACCCGAGGTCCGGCCAGAACTTCTCGTCCGCGACCATCCAGGTCATCTGGTTCATGAAGTCGTCGTTGTCGTACGACATCCGGACCTGTGTGAACTTGCCGTCGTCGCCAGTGGCGCCGCCGCTGTCACCGCCGCATCCGGCGAGCATCAGGGAGAGCGCACCGACCAGGGCGATCCCCACGGATGACTTCTTCATCCCTACCTCCAAAGAGTTCCTGCCGAGTCCCACGCGAGTGGACCTCGACCCCCGAGTCCCGGTTGATGTCTCCCCCGAGAACTGCCGCTGCCGCGGCATCGGCGCTCAGTCGAGCTGGCGCCGCCCCTCCATCACCTTCCTCTCGAGGACCTGGGTGGCCCCGACCATGGCCACGCAGAAGAGCACGAAGACGAGCAACATCGCGTACACCTGCGCGCTGTTGAAGGTCTTCTGGGCGAGCGTGATGATGTAGCCGATGCCGTTGTCGGCGGTGAACAGCTCGCCGATGAACAGACCCAGCAGGCCGCGGGAGACGCCCATCCGCACGCCGGTCGCCATGAACGGCACCGTCGCCGGCACCACGACCTTGACGAAGAGCTGGTAGCGGCTGGCGCCGAACGACCTCGCCGCGCGGAGCAGGCTCGCGTCGACGGTCTTGATGCCGTCCATGATCACCACGAGGGTCGCGGGTACGGCGGAGAGCACGATGATCCAGATGCGCGCGGCGTCGTTGATGCCGACCCACAGGATGATGATCGGCATCAGCACGATGCGCGGCATCGTGTAGAGCGCCCAGACATAGGTGCTCAGTGCCTTGTCGAGGATCGGGATGCCGCCGATGAGCAGCCCCGCGGGGATGGCGATCGCCATCGAGATCACCATGCCGACGAGGTAGATCATCAGGCTGATACCGAGGTTGGGCCACAGGATGCCCTCGTCGCTCATCTCCTTCAGCTCACGGAACACGTCCGTGACCGACGGCATGAACAGCGTCGGCACGTTGCCGTACGTCGCGATCAGCTGCCAGACGACGAGGAACGTCGCGAGGTTGGCGATCGAGAACAGCCACCGCTGCTTGCGCGTGAACACGCGCTTGCGACCGCGCTGACGCGGCTGCCGCTCCCGGCGTACCGTCCCAGGGACCAGCCCGCGGCGCCCACCCGCGGCCGGCTCGAGCGTGGTGGCCATCAGAGCACCACCTCGTCGCGCCAGCGGCTCGCCCAGATCTCCAGCCGCCGCGAGGCGGAGACGAGCACCAGGGCGATGGCGATGAGCAGGAAGATGAACGCGAACATCCGCGCGGTGTCGTAGACCCGGGCCGACTTGATGACCTCGCCGCCGATGCCCGCTGCGCCGACGATCAGCTCGACGGACAGCAGCCCCACGAAGCCGCGGGAGATGGCGTTGCGCACGCCGCTGGCGATGAACGGCATCGCGCACGGGCCGACGACCTTGAGGAACACCTGCGTGCGCCCGCCGCCGAACGCGCGTGCGGCGCGGACCAGCGACGCGTCGACGGTCTGCACTCCGTCCTTGCAGGACAGGCACAGCGGCACGGACGCCGACAGGAACACCATCCAGACGCTCGTCGCCGTGCCGAAACCGGAGTACAGGATCAGCAGCGGTGCGAAGGCGATGTTGGGGAGTGCGAAGAAGCCCCAGAGGTACGGCGAGGTGATCAGGTCGGCGATCGGCGAGAGGCCGATGGCCAGGCCGATCGGGATCGCGACCATCGAGAGCGCCATGCCCACGGTCAGCGCGAACGCGCTCTGCTGCATCGCGGCCCACACCGAGCCGTCCGCGACCGCCTCGACGAATGCCTGCCACACCAGCCACGGGCCCGGGAACACGATCGGGTTCGGGTCGGCGACGACCACCGCGAGCTGCCACGCGCCGAGGAACACCAGCAGGCTGACGAGGCCGGGAAGGTGCGACCGCGCCCGGGACCACAGCGTCTTCTGCCGGCGCGCCGGCCGGGTCCGGGCGGTGCCGGTGCCTGTGGTCTCGACCGCGGCGGTCACTAGATCCCGCCCTCCCCCGCCGGCGCCTTGGCGAGCTTCGACGGCCGCGTCTCCTCGGCGTGGGCGGAGGCGGGGT
>NZ_CAMPGZ010000008.1 GCF_946885725.1 uncultured Nocardioides sp. | reverse complement strand
CCACGGTGATCTTGGCCTCGCTGCGGTCGTGCGCGACGCCCGCGATGATCGCCTGTTCCATCAAGTCCACCTCGGTCTCATCGGTGATCCACGTGCCGGTGCGCTGGCTGAACGACGAGCGCACGTGGATGGGCAGCCCGTAGCGGCGGGCGTACTCCACGCAGCGCAGGTGCAGGATCTTCGCACCGCACGCCGCCATCTCCAGCATCTCCTCGTAGGAGACCCGGTCCCGCTTGCGGGCGGTGGGCACGATCCGCGGGTCGGCGGTGAAGACGCCGTCGACGTCGCTGTAGATCTCGCACACGTCGGCGTCGAGCGCGGCGGCCAGCGCGACCGCGGTCGTGTCGGAGCCGCCCCGGCCCAGCGTGGTGATGTCCTTGCTGTCCTGGCTGACGCCCTGGAAGCCGGCGACGATCGCGACCGCGCCCTCGTCGATCGCCCGCTGGATGCGGCCGGGCGTGACGTCGATGATCTTGGCCTTGCCGTGGGCGCTGTCGGTGATCACGCCGGCCTGGCTGCCGGTGAACGACTGGGCCTTCTGGCCGAGGTTGCCGATCGCCATGGCGAGCAGCGCCATCGAGATGCGTTCGCCCGCCGTGAGCAGCATGTCGAGCTCGCGGCCGTCGGGCAGCGGCGACACCTGCTGGGCGAGGTCGAGGAGCTCGTCGGTGGTGTCACCCATCGCCGAGACGACCACGACGACCTCGTTGCCGGCGCGTTTGGCGTCGACGATCCGCTGCGCCACCCGCTTGATGCCGGTCGCATCTGCCACGGAGGAGCCGCCGTACTTCTGGACGACAATGCCCACGCTTCCACGCCTTCGACGTCGTTCGGACCCGAGAACCAACCCGTCGAGTCTAACGACGGGGTTCGGGACCGCCCGGGCGTGCGACGGATGCCGGACAGCGGGTCGGGATCCAGGTCGGGATCCAGGTCAGGACTCGGCGGACTCCAGCATCTCGTCGGCGGCCTCGACCTGGTCGGCCTCGCTCTCGAACTCGGCGTCGAACCGGTCGTGACCGATCACCGACTGCAACGCGCGGAGCACGCTCGAGGCCTCGGTGCCCCACGAGGACATGTAGGAGAACTGCCACCACCACAGCGCCTCGCTGACCCGGCCGGCGCGGTAGTGCCGCAGGCCGTGCGCGAGGGAGCTGGCGATGCTGGTCAGGTCGTCGGACAGCAGCGAGCTGACCAGCTCCGGCGGGTCGACGTACGGGTCGAAGACCTCGGTGTAGGCGTCGACGCCCTCGAGGAGTACGGCGAGACGCAGCCGCATAGCGTCGAGGTCGGGGTCGGGACCGGCGTCGGGTTCGTACTCGTCCGCCGGGGTGAAGTCGGTGTGCACGCCGAGCCGGCCGCCCGCGAGCAGGATCTGGCTGACCTCGAGCAGGAGCAGCGAGATCGCCTGGCCGCCGGTGGCGTCACCACGCGCGATCGCCTTGAGCGCGAGCAGGAACGACTCGACCTGGTCCGCGATCTGCTGCGCGAAGTCCTCGAGCTCGCTGCTGGGCTGCGCGGCACCAGCGCTGTCAGTCATCGACGGATCGTCTCCCTTCGAATGCCCGTCCGAGCGTGACCTCGTCGGCGTACTCGAGGTCACCGCCTACGGGCAGTCCACTCGCTAGCCGCGTGACGCGCAAGCCCATCGGCTTCAGCAGGCGCGTGAGGTACGTCGCGGTCGCCTCGCCCTCGAGGTTCGGGTCGGTCGCCAGGATCACCTCGGTGACGGTGCCGTCGGCGAGCCGTGTCATCAGCTCACGGATGCGCAGCTCGTCGGGGCCGATCCCCTCGATCGGGGAGATCGCACCGCCGAGCACGTGGTAGCGGCCGCGGAACTCCCGGGTGCGCTCGATCGCCACGACGTCCTTGGACTCCTCGACCACGCAGATGACCGCAGGGTCGCGGCGCGGGTCGCGGCAGATGCGGCAGGTCTCCTCCTCGGAAACGTTGCCGCAGACCGAGCAGAACCGGACCCGCTCCTTGACCTCGACCAGCACCTCCGCCAGGCGTCGTACGTCGACGGGGTCGGCCGACAGGATGTGGAACGCGATGCGCTGGGCGCTCTTGGGCCCGACGCCCGGGAGCCGACCGAGCTCGTCGATCAGGTCCTGGACGATGCCTTCGTACACGTGTGCTCGCTAGGGGTTCTCGCTGACGACCGGGCGCCGTCAGAAGCCGAGGGGCGGGCCGCTCGGTCCATCGTCGCTCGAGCCACCACCGAGGCCCCCGCCGAGGTCGCCGAGGCCGCCCGCGAGAGGGCCCATCGCCTCGGCGGCGAGTGCGTCGGCCTTGGCGCGCGCGTCGCGGAACGCCGCGACGATGAGGTCCTCGAGGTCCTCCGGCTCAGCCGGGTCGAACGAATCCTTCTTGATCTTCACGGCCACCAGCTCGCCGGTGCCGGAGACCGTCACGGTGACCAGACCGTCGCCGACCGTCCCGTCGACCCGCGTCTCGGCGAGCTCCTCCTGGGCGCTGACCATCTGCTGCTGCATCGCCTGGGCCTGCTGCAGCAGGGCGTTCATGTCGAAGCCGCCGAACGGGTTCTCGGGGGTGTCGCTGCTCATGGGGTCACTCTCTCGTGGACGGGGTCGGTCGGACGCGCGGCGCGCTCACTCGTGCCGGATCTCCTCGATCACGCGGGCGCCGAGCTCGCGCTGCAGCAGCTGCGCACCACCGAGGTCGTCGTCGGCGTCGGGGTCGTCGGGGTCGACGTCGGCGTCCGCCTCGGCCAGCGAGCTGTCCTCCCGGCGGACCTGACCCTGCCTGGTGGCCTGGATGTTGCCGCGGGCTGTGGCGACCGCCTGCGGGTCGACCGGTCGGCGCTCGGTTGCCGCGGTTGCCTGGGCCGCCTGGGGGGACTGCTCAGCCTGAGCCGGCGGCGCGGTGTCGGTGTCGGCCGAAGGAGGCGGCGAAGCCGGCGCCGGGTCCGTCGAATCGGGCTGCACGGCCGGGCGGGTGATGGTCGTGGTGTCGGCGTGCGCACCGGGCTGCGCGGTCGGGTCGACGATCGCCTCGATCCGCCAGTCGTGGCCGATCACGTCGATCGCGGCCTGGCGCAGGATCTCCTCGCTGCCGCCGCTGGTGAACGACTGCCGCGCCCCGGCGTTGACCAGCGCGATCGTCAGCGTCTTGTCGTCGACGGCCGCGACCTGGGCGTTCTGGCTGAGCAGGATCCAGGTGAAGCGGCGCGTGGCCTTGACCGCCTCGAGGACGTCGGGCCAGAGGCGGCGTACGTCGACCAGGGTGAGGCCGCCGGCGGCGCCCGCGTCGCCCCCCGGGCCGGGAGTCGTGGGCTGGGCGGGCGGCTGTGCGGGGGCCTGCGCCGCAGGAGGCTCGGCGGGGACCGGCGCGGGTGCGGCCGCCTGGGCCACCGGGGCGGCCGGTGCCTCCGCGGGCGCGATCTCGGGAGCCGGGGCCGCGGGCGGCGGCGTGGCGGGCGCAGCGGGCGCCTGCTGGGCGGGAGCCGTGGTCGGAGCCGGCGCGGCCTGTGCGGCGGGAGCGGGAGCCGCGGGGACGCCGATCGACATCCGCTTCTCGAGGCGGTCGAGGCGGGCCATCACGCCCTCGGTGGTGTGGTCGGCGCCGGGCAGCAGCACGCGCGCGCAGATCAGCTCGAGCAGCAGCCGAGGCGCGGTCGCGCCCTTCAGCTCGGTGAGCCCGGTGGCGACCATGTCGGCGGCCCGGCTCAGGTCGGCGCGGCCGAACCGCGCGGCCTGCGCCACCAGCCGCTCGGCCTGGTCCTCGGGGACGTCGATCAGGCCGGTCGCGGGGGCATCCGGCACGGCCGCGATGATCACCAGGTCGCGCAGCCGGCGCAGCAGGTCCTCGGTGAACCGACGCGGGTCCTGGCCGGTCTCGATGACCTTGTCGACGACGCCGAAGACCGTGCCGCCGTCGCCCGCCGCGAACGCGTCGACGACCTCGTCGAGCAGCGACTCGGGGGTGAACCCGAGCAGCCCGGTGGCCAGCTCGTAGGTGACGCCCTCGGGACCGGACCCGCCGATGAGCTGGTCGAGGATCGACAGGGTGTCCCGCGCCGAGCCACCACCGGCGCGCACGACCAGCGGCAGCGCGGCCGGGTCGACCTTGACGCCCTCCTGGTCGCAGAGCTGCTGGAGGTAGTCCGACAGCGTGCGCGGCGGGATCAGCCGGAACGGGTAGTGGTGGGTGCGCGACCGGATCGTGCCGATGACCTTCTCGGGCTCGGTCGTCGCGAACACGAACTTGATGTGGTCGGGCGGCTCCTCGACGAGCTTGAGCAACGCGTTGAAGCCGGCCGGCGAGACCATGTGGGCCTCGTCGATGATGTAGATCTTGTAGCGGCTGTTGACTGGCGCGAAGAACGCCTTCTCGCGCAGGTCGCGGGCGTCGTCGACGCCGCCGTGGCTGGCCGCGTCGATCTCGATGACGTCGATCGAGCCGGGGCCGCCGCGGGCCAGGTCGCGGCACGACTGGCAGCTGCCGCACGGGGTGTCGGTCGGTCCCTGCTCGCAGTTGAGGCAGCGCGCGAGGATGCGCGCACTCGTGGTCTTGCCGCAGCCGCGGGGGCCGGAGAAGAGGTAGGCGTGGTGCACCCGGTTGTTGGTCAGCGCCGCCCGCAGCGGCCCGGTGACGTGGTCCTGGCCGATGACCTCGGCGAAGGACTCCGGCCGGTAGCGGCGGTAGAGGGCGAGGGGGGCTTCCACGTCGTGAACCCTAACCGCCGCCCCTGACAGTCGGTAGGCGCGCCCGCCCCGGTGAGGCACGCCTGCGAACGCACACGAGCCCGGACATGGAAAGGCCCCCCGCGCACCCGACAGAGCTCACTGACCCTTGCTGCCTTCCGGCCCTGGGGGATTGGGCGAGATGCCGCCGCA
Source organism: uncultured Nocardioides sp. (assembly GCF_946885725.1). The sequence goes on along the minus strand of NZ_CAMPGZ010000008.1, from coordinate 34,365 downwards.
CGGGGGGTTGCGGAGCAGTCTAGGTGACGGCCTCCGGGCCACCCAACTCGGCTGCGCACGGCCCGGATTTCTCGGGAGGGTCGGGCCACCGGTACCCTCTCCGGCGGAGGATTCGCCTAGTGGCCTATGGCGCTCGCTTGGAAAGCGGGTTGGGTTAACAGCCCTCGCGGGTTCGAATCCCGCATCCTCCGCCACCACGCCGACGCCGGTCCGTCGCCCTGCCGGGCAGCGGGCCGGCGTCGCTGGCTTCCACCCCGCCATACCCCTGTACGGCGTCAGCGGCGCGCCCGCTCCTCGGCCAGCCGGAGGATGTAGCGGTTGACCTCGAGCGTCGGCTCCGCCTCGGCGGGGTCCTCGGGCCAGTCCTCGACCTGCCCGGTCGCCCAGGCCGCCCACCGGTCCAGCAGGTCGTAGAAGTCCGCCATGAACCGAGCGCCGATCGCGTTGACGCCCAGCCGCTGCGGGAAGGGCCCCTCCCCTTCGACGTAGGCGCGGGAGGCCTCGACGAACGCCTCCAGCTGCTCGGACGCCCAGGCCCGCGCGTCGGCGAGGGTCGCGAGCGCGTCGCCGCGGCTGCCGAGGTCGGCGAAGAACAGCTTGACCAGGTGCTCGGACTCCAGGCTCGGCCCCTGGCTCGGCGTCCGCAGCCACGCCGCGAGCGCCTCCCGGCCGGCGTCGGTGATCGCGTAGACGGTGCGCGGCCGGCGGCCCACGGACTCCTTCCGGGCCTCCGCCAGCCCGTGCGCGACCAGCTTCTTCGGCTCGTCGTACAGGCGGCTCCGGGCACGTGGCCAGACCCGGTAGAGCGTGCGCTCCATCTGCTTGGCGAGCTCGTAGGTGCTCCACGGCTGGATCGCGAGCAGGCCGAGGACCGCGTACGACGTGGTGGTGAGCGAGGCGGTCCGGTCCACCGTTGACACGTGGTCTCCTCGAGCGTATCCCTGAATAGTCCCATTGAGACTATCCACGGCGGACGCTCATGACCACCACCGACGACAGGGACCGGCTCTCGGTCGCACCGGGCAACAACGACCAGCTCGCCGCCTGGGATGGCGACGAGGGCGCCGTCTGGGCCGCCCACCCGGAGTTCTTCGACAGCTCGGTCCGCCACCTGCACCGGCGCCTGGTGGAGGCGGCGGCCGTCGCGCCGGACGACCGGGTGCTCGACCTCGGCTGCGGCAGTGGTCAGTGCACGCGCGACGCCGCGCGACAGGCGACCCGCGGCGAGGCCGTCGGCATCGACCTCTCGCGGCCGATGCTGCGCGTGGCCGAGGAGACCGCCGCCCGCGAGGGGCTCGGCAACGTGCGGTTCGTGCACGGCGACGCCCAGGTGCACCCGTTCGAGCCCGGCACGTTCGACGTCGCGGTCAGCCGCACCGGCGCCATGTTCTTCGCCGACCAGGTAGCCGCGTTCACCAACGTGGCCCGTGCGCTGCGCCCGGGTGGCCGGCTCGCCCTGGTGTCCTGGCGCAGCGCGGCCGAGAACGAGTGGTTCACCTCCCTGGTCCACGCGCTGCGCCCGGACCTGCCCGTGATCGCGCCTCCGCCGGACGCTCCCAGCCCGTTCCGGCACGCCGACCCCGACGTGACCACCTCGATCCTCACCGCCGGCGGGTTCGAGCAGGTCGCGCTCACCCCGCTGGACGCCCCGATGTACTTCGGGCGGGACGCCGAGGAGGGCTTCCGGGTCGTGAGCGACCTCCTCGCCTGGATGGTCCGCGAGGTCGAGCCGGCGGAGCGCGTCGAGTCACTGGCCAGGCTGCGCGGCCTGCTGCAGGCGCACGAGACCGGCGACGGGGTGGCCATGGGCTGCGCCGCGTGGCTGATCACGGCGGCGCGCCCCTGACCGACCCGGGGGCCCTCACGCCCGGGCCATCACCACGCGGAACTCGTTGTCCAGCCGCACCGACCCGTCGTCCCGGACGAACCCCGCCTGGGCGCGTCGGGAGGCGTCGCGGACGGCGCCCTCGCCGGCGCGCTCGATGGCAGCGCGTGCCGGGCCGCTGGCGAGGCTGCCGCGGACGGCGGCGTCGAGGTCGAGGAACGTGAACGACACCGGGACGGCGATCGCCCGCTCGGCGGTCAGACCCGCGCTCTCCACCAGCGCCTCGAGTGCACCCGGCGCGGCGAGGGCGAACGGGCCGGCCGCGCCGGGCGGAGGCGGGGGCAGCAGGCTGCCGATCGCCGCCAGCAGCACGCGCATGTCGCACCGCTCGGGACCGCCCCAGGTCGCCACCGCGACCCGTGCTCCCGGTACGGCGACGCGCCGGACCTCGCGCAGAGCCGCCGTGGGGTCGGCGGCGTACTGCACCGCGTTGAACGCCGTCACGACGTCGAACGAGTCGTCGTCGTACGGCAGCGACTCCAGGTCACCCTGCGCCAGGTCCGCGTCCGGCACTCGTCGGCGGGCGACCGCGAGCAGCCCGGGCGAAGCGTCGAGGCCGGTGACGACGGCGCCACGCTCGGCGGCGAGCTGCAGGGCGTAGCCCGCCCCGCAGCCCACGTCGAGCAGCCTGGTCCCGCGGGCGACGCCGGCGGCGTCGAACGCCGCCTCGTAGATCGGTGCGCTGGCCGGCTCGTTCAGCTCGGCCCACTCCTCGGCGGCGGCGCCCCAGAGGTCGCCCTGCACTGTGGTGGTTCCCATGTCGGTCCTCCTCTTCCGCCATCGACGGCGTGGCTGGATGCCGACAACCTGCCGCGCGGAGCGGGGCGGCACATCGGGGAAACCACGTAACAACGCGCGGGAGGTCCGGTTACGTGGCGAAGCGGGCGAGCTGGGTCCGGCTGTGCGTGCCCGTCCTTCGCAGCAGCGACTCGACGTGCTTCTCGACCGTGCGGGGCGAGAGCACGAGCCGGTCGGCGATCTCGCGGTTGCTGCAGCCTTCCGCGATGAGCGTCAGCACGTCCGCCTCGCGCCGGGTGATGCCGCGGCGCGCCCACGCCGCCGGAACCGAGTGGGCTCCGCGACGGCGGAGCGCCTGGCACGCGGCCGAGGCACCGGGGTGGCCGTGCCGGCGGAACCAGCGCTCCGCCTCGCCGGCCCACCCGGCCGGAACCTGCCAGCCGTCCGCCGACGCGGCGGCGGCGGCGAAGCGGCGCCCCAGGTGCTGCCACAGGCGGGACGGCACGCTCGCCAGCTCCGCATCGGCCTGGAGCGCGAGGTCGGCGGCCCGGGACGGGTCCTCCCGGCCGGCGACGATGGCCCGCGCGACGGTGAGCCAGCCCCGGCCGAGGACGTTGACGCCCACGCCGGCCTCCTCGGCCTCGGCGATCGCCGCCGACGCCCCGGGCTCCCCGGTCACGGCGAGCAGCAGCGGCAACGCGGCCCGCGTCTGCGCGGGCGGCGCCGACTCCACCCCACGCAGCAGGTCGGTGCTCCGGACGGCCCGCTCCAGGGCCCGGTCGAGGTCGTCGGCCAGCATCGCGCTCAGCGCCTCCAGGGCGCAGACCAGCCCGTCGACCTCCCGGTTGCCGGGTACGGCGGCACGAGCCCGCGCGGCCGCGGCGGCACCGGCCTCGGCGTCGCCGGCCAGGAACGCGGCACCCGCGAGGTGCATCCACCCGTAGCCCGCGACCAGGTCCATGCCGAGCGCGGTGGCGCGCTGGACCGCTCGCTCGGCGTGCTCCCGCGCCCGGTTGGTCGCCGCGTCGTCGTCGGTCCCGAAGAGCCCCGCGGCGAGCTCGATCTCCAGGATCGCGGCGGTCGCCATCGCGCCGAGCTCGTCGGCCAGTCGCAGCGCCTCGAGCAGGTTGTCCACGCCCGAGTACCGCAGCAGCGCGATGGTGCCCAGCTCGTGCCGCGCGCGCATGCGCCAGAAGGGCAGGTCGCGGTCCTCCGCGACCGAGAGCGCCTGCCGGAACCAGGACTCCGCCTCGTCCAGGGAGCTGCGTCGCGCACACCGGCCGAGCAGCTGGAGGGCCTCGCACTCGAGCTCGGCCGACAGTGCCTCGCGGGCGGTGTCCAGCGCCGTCCGTGCCGAGCTCCGCGCCTCGTCAAGGTCGTCGGTGCCGAGCGCCAGCTCGGCGGACCGCAGCGCGAGCTCCGAACGCAGGCCCGGCGGCCCGTCGCCGTCGACGACGGATCGTGCAGCGGCCAGGTGCCCGGCGCACTCCTCCCATCGCGAGGCGGTGGCCGCGCCGGCTGCGAGCAGGAGCCGCGTGCGAGCGGCGGCCGGTGGCGTCAGGCGGCCGGCGCCGTCACGGTGCCTCGTCACGGCCTCGTCGTACCGTCCCGCCGTCACCAGCGCCTCCACCAGCCGCTCCACCGCGTCGGAGCGGGCCGGCCCGTCCGGGAGCAGTAGCGCCGCGATCTCGAGCGAGGCGACCGCGGAGTGCAGCGCGCCGCGGCGCAGCGCCCGCTCGCCCACCGCCAGGTGGAGGCCGCCCGCGCGCTCCGGCCGGCCGGCTCTCTCGGCCAGCCGCGCCGCGACCGTCCACTGCGGCTCGGTCAGGTCGCCGGTCGAGTCGAGGGCCGCCAGCATGCCGGCGGCGGCCTCACGCACACGCGGTGGGACGACCGACGCGAGGACGGCGTCGGCGGTGAGCGCGTGCCGGAAGCGGAAGCCGTCGCCGTCGACGGCGAGCAGCTGGGCCGCGACCCCGTGCTCGAGCGCCGTGACGACCCGCTCGTCGTCGAGGTCGGTGGCCCTGGCCAGCAACCGCCAGTCGAAGAACCGTCCGGCGGTCGCGGCGGTCACCAGCACCCGGCGGTCGTCGTCGGACAGGGCCTCCAGCCGTCCTCGGACCGTGTCGGCGAACGACTCGGGCAGGCCCGGCGACACCAGCAGCTCCTCGACCAGGAACGGGACGCCCTCTCCGAGAGCGGTCGCCCGCTGCAGGACCGAGGGGTCGCCCCCGCCGGTGCAACTGTGCACCATCGCCGCGACCTGGGCGTCGTTGAGGCGCGCAGGCTCGAGCACCAGGGCGGTACGACGGTCGGCGACCCGGCGCAGTGTCTGCCGGGCGGGTCCGTCCTCGCCGGTTCGCGCCGTGGCGAGGCACAGCAACGGGGTGTCGCCGAGGTGGTCGCTCAGGTGCTCGACGACGGCCAAGGTGTCGGGGTCGGCCCAGTGCAGGTCCTCGAGCACCAGCAGCCCCGCGGCCGCCGGTGCCACCGCCGCCCGCAGCAGCCTGATCACCGCCTCGCCGCGCACCGGCGGCGCAACCTGCTCGCGCGCACCCGACTGCGCCGCCGTCGGCAGGATGCCGGCCAGTGCCGGTGACCACGGCCTCAGGTCGTCGCTCTCGACGATCGTGGTCGGCACAGCCGCGAAGGCCTCGACGAGCGGGCTGAACGCCGTGCTCTCCGAGCCCGGCACGCAGCGCCCGCGCAGCATGGCCATGCCCCGCTCCCGCGCCAGCGCCGCGACCTCCTGCACGAGCCGGGACTTGCCGATGCCGGCCTCCCCGACGACGAGGACGACGCCACCGTGGCCGTGCGGCGCGGCGTCGACGGCGTCGCGCAGCCGCGCCATCTCGCCGGCCCGGCCGACCAGCACCGGGCAGGGCACCACGACGGAGGTCAGCGTGCGGCCCACGTCTCGAGTGTCGCGCGGTCGCCGGCTCAGGTCATCACGCTGACGCCGAGCGCGGCGCCGACGAGGTACGTCGCACCGGCCGCCAGTCCGCCGTACAGCAGCTGACGAATGGCACCCCACCACCAGCTGGTCGACGTGAACAGGGAGGCGATGCCGCCGGCGACCAGGAGGCCGAAGCCGCCGACCGTGAGCCCGGCGACCAGCGACGCGAAGCCGAGCAGGTAGGGGATCAGCGGCACTGCGGCGCCGATCGAGAACGTGACGAACGACGACAGCGCCGCTACGGTCGGGCTCGCCTTCTCCTCGGGGTCAAGGCCGAGCTCGTGGCTGACGTGGACGCGCACGGCGCGCTCGTGGTCGGTGTGCACCTCGCGGGCGGCCGCACGGGCGGTCTCCTCCGACATCCCCATCTCGCGGAACATCTGGGCCAGCTCGCGGACCTCGGCCCGCGGGTTGTCCCGGATCTCGCGGCCCTCGATGGCCACCTCCTTGTCGATCGCCTCGTTCTGCGTCGAGACCGACGCGTACTCCCCGAGCGCCATCGAGAACGCTCCCGCGACGGCACCGGCGACACCGGCGGTGACCACGACGTTCGGCGACACCCCCGCGGCGCCGATGCCGGCGACGAGCGAGACGTTGGTGACGAGGCCGTCCATCGCACCGAACGTCGCCGCGCGCAGCCAGCCGCCGGACACGTCGGCGTGGGTGTGCCCGATCTCGTCGCCGCCGCTCGGACCGTCGTGCGGCGGCGGCGGCGGGGGTGCGGGTGCCGGCGGGCCGGCGTGGTCCGGGGGCGTGGTCATGTCGCCATCGCAGCGCGTCGGAGCGGCGCGCGCAAGCGAGGAAAGGCTGCGCTCACCGCGCCGGCACGTCAGCGCAGGCGGAGCTGCACGTCGTCGGCCTCGAACCAGATCGTCTTCTTGCCGCGCCCGACGACCGAGAGGTCGAGCAGGGAGCCGGGCGTCTTCGTCTTGTAGCTGACCCGCAGCCGGTGCCACTCGCCCTTCGGCGTGCGCGCCTTGGTCGCGGACCCGATGCGCTTCCCGTTGCCGTCACGCTCGACGAGCTTGAGCGTCACCTTCGCGCCCTTGTGCTTGGACCGCACCCACACGCTCGCGTGGTAGGTTCCGGCGCTCGTCGCCTGCACCCAGCCCGGGGAGTCGTCGAGCGCGACCTTCCGCTTCTCGCCACGACTCGCGACGCGAGCGGCCCACTGACCGGTGTGGCCACCCTCGACCCGGGTCAGCCGGGCACCCGCCCGTCCGCTGCGCCAGCCGTCGAGTCCCTGCTCGAAGCCGGCGTTGCCGACGAGCTGACGCCCGGTCGTCGGCGGTGGCGGAGGTGGCGCGGGAGGCTGCGGCACCGAGACCACCACCGTGTTGGTGGCGCTGGTGAAACCGCCGTCGTTGCTCGCGGTCAGCTGGACGGTGTAGCTGCCCGGTGCGGCGGAGGTGTGGGTGACGGTGCGGTCGGCGGCCGACGTCCCGTCGCCGAAGTCCCAGTGCCACGCGGCCGCGCCCGTCGAGGTGTCGGTGAACGTGACGGTCAGTGGCGCGCTGCCGGAGGACGGCGCGGCCGTGAACGACGCCGTGGGCGGCGGAGGCGGCGGGGGCGGCGGAGGTGGGGCCGGCGTCGAGCCGCTGGCGCCGACGGAGATGACGTAGACCGCGCTGTGCAGCGGGTCGGTCCTGAGCCGGTCGAACCCGTCCGGGACCCAGAGCCGCTCGTTCACCACCTCGACCCCGCGTCCCTCCAGGATGCCGAACTGGGTTAGGTCGATGTTCCAGCCGGAGACCGCCGAGCGGCCGGGCCAGGAGAAGCGGGTGACCCGGGTCCGCGAGTGCGCGACGAAGAGGTCCTTGCCGTCGTCGGTGAAGTCGACGCCCAGGAGGTTCGAGACCCCGGCGAGCGAGAACGGCGAGCCGCTGGTGTTGCTGACGTAGTCGTACGTGCGCAGCTGCGACCCGCTGCCGACGTACAGCCGGCGGTCCCCGGGGTTCCAGCCGGCGGCGGTGAACTCGGTGCCGGGCGGCAGCGGCTGCCACGACTCCAGCGCGAGGCGGCTGCCCGACCGTTGCATGCGGAACGCCGTGGGCAGGGCCGCGGCCGTGCAGCAGCTGCCCGAGAAGACGTAGAGCCGGTCGTTCACGGTGTCGTACGCCAGGCTCTCGATGTCGCCGAACCGCGCGACCGTGGCCCGCTCGGTGCCGTTCAGCCGGCGCACGTCGTCGAACGTGCTGGCGCCGATGGTGCGTTTGAGCGCGCCGGTCGACGCGTTCAGCTCGTGGATCGCGTCGCCGTCGTCGTCCGCGAGCCACACCGAGTTGTCCCGCGCGACGTACGCGATCCCCTCGACGTCGGAGGCCCGGGTCGAGCTGCTGGCGAACGGATTCGTGCGCACAGTCCGCTCGACGCTCAGGTTCGGTCTGCTGGGCAACGCCGCCGTGGCGGACGAAGCCGTGACCAGGGTCGTCACCGGGGTGACGGCCAGAGCGACGAGGACGAGAAGCCACCGAGGACGGCTCATCTCCCCAACCTCCGTGGGAGGCCGCGCCCTCGTCACCCGTCAATCGGCGCAGACGACCTACGCAGACCGGCCATTGCGCCCATGACCCTTCGTGATTCCGGGGTCTTGACCCCGGCAATCGGTAAGTCATAACTTACCGTAAGTGAACACCGACGAAGTCGCCTGGGACGTGCTGGCCGACGGCACCCGCCGCGCGATCGTGGCCGCTCTCGCCGAGCGACCGCGCGCGGTGGGCGAGCTGGCCGCCGGCCTGCCGGTGAGCCGTCCCGCCGTCTCGCAGCACCTGCGGGTGCTCAAGGACGCGGGCCTGGTCACCGAGCGGGCCGAGGGCACCCGGCGCATCTACGAGGTGGACCCGGTGGCGCTGTCGGCGCTGCGCGACCAGCTCGACACGTTCTGGCGCCGCACGCTCGGCGCATACGGCGATCTCGTCAGCCGACGTACGGACGACGACACACCCGAGGAGCAGCCATGAGCAGCACGCCCACCACCGTCCGCCGCGACATCGTGGTGCCGGTCGGTACCGAGGAGGCGTTCTCGGCGTTCACGCAGCGGTTCGGGGACATCAAGCCCCGCGAGCACAACCTGCTCGGCGCGCGGATCACGGAGACCGTGCTCGAGCCGTACGTCGGTGGCGGGATCGTCGACCGCGCGGAGGACGGCAGCGAGTGCCGATGGGCGCGGATCCTGGCCTTCGAGCCGCCGACGCGGCTGGTGTTCAGCTGGGACATCAGCCCGCAGTGGCAGCTCGAGACCGACCCCGACCGCACCAGCGAGGTCGAGGTGCGGTTCGTGGAGGAGGCGCCGGACCGCACCCGGGTCGAGCTGGAGCACCGGCTGATCGACCGGCACGGCCCCGGCTGGGAGTCGGTCGCCGACGGCGTGGCCGGGGACGGCGGCTGGCCGCTCTACCTCGACCGCTACGCCGCGCTGCTCGCGGGCGTGGCCGGCTGATCGAGCCTTTGCCGAGAGTTCAACGGGCCGTCACACGGCGTAACCGGGGCGACAACTCGGCGGACCACGATGTCCGCATGTCGCACTCGCACGCACCGCGCACCCCGGCCGTCGTGGACCCTCGGGACGAGCGCCCGAGACGGATGGCCAGGCTGGCCGAGCGCCGTCGCTCGGACCGCGCCCGCGAGCTCATCGCGCTCGAGCGGGAGCGTCCCGAGGTGGTGGCGGCGTACGCGCCGGCGGACTTCACCGTCGAGGCGTTGCGCTGGACGGTCTGAAGCAGGCCCGGCTCAGGCCTGGGTGAGGCCGTTCTCGGCCTGGGCCTCGCCCAGCGCGGAGCTCAGGGACGGGTGGATGTCGAAGACCTTGTCGAGCCCGGTGACCTGGAAGACGCGCAGGATCGCGTCGTGGGTGAGCACGATGGCCAGGGAGCCCTGGAAGGCGTGCACGCGGCGGCGGGTGCCGATCAGCGCACCGAGCCCCGTGGAGTCCATAAAGGTCACGTCGGTCAGGTCGAGCACGAGGTCGACCGAGCCGTTCGTGATCAGGTCGTTCAGGGCACCGCGCAGCGCCACGTGGTTGGACAGGTCGATCTCGCCCGCCAGCGCCACGATGGTGCGCGTGCCATGCGTGCTGACCTCGGCGGTCAGCCCGTTCATCTCTGTTGTCACGCCGTCTCCTCCTCGGAGAGGTCGGAGCGGCCGTGGCTTGACCGCTCCGGGGACCCTAGCCGACGGCGGATCGCGACCGGGTCAGGAGCCCCCCTCGCGCGGCATCGCGTGCCACTCCTCGAACGTGCAGTCCACACCGACGTACCGCGGCCGCTCCACCGGCCACTCGGCGGCGACCCACGCCGGCACGAACCCGTCGAGCGCACGCTCCACCTCCGAACCCACCAGCTCGTCGACCACCCACCACGAGATGTCGGCGTCCGCACCGGGCTTGTCCGTCGGCTCGATGTAGACGCACCCGAGCAGCGCGGTCTCCTCGGCGTCGAACAGCGCGAAGTTGAACCCCTCGTTGTTCGCCATCTCGTCCGCGTGGTGCTGCAGGTCCTCGCGGTCCTGCTCGTGCGTCATCGTCGCCGGCGGCCAGCCCCAGATCGGCCCGTAGCGCTCCCACAACCGCTCCCGCGACCCCATCACCGCGACCATGTCCAGGTCGGTGTCGTCGGCGGAGATCGGGCGCAGGTGGTGCCCGGTCGGCAGCTCCACCCGCATCGGGGCGCGGAAGTCGTCGGGCAGCCAGGGCTGTGTCTCGGTCTGCGTCTCGGCCTGCGTGTCGGCCTGGGCCTCGGTCTCGCTCACGGGACGTGACGATAGGCGTGGATGCGCCCGGGGGCCTGCGGTTTGGTCCCCAACCGCAGGAATCGGACAGGAAAACCTGCGGTCTGTGACCAATCGGCGGCCCTGGTCCGACCCCTAGGCTGGCTGGGTGGCGGCACTCCTCGCGCTCCGGTTCGTCGCGGAGCTGGCCATGCTCGGCTGCCTGGCGTACGGCGGCTGGGCGGTCGGCGACGGCGACGTGCTCGTGTAGACGGCGCTGGCGATCGCCCTCCCGCTCGCGGCGGCGCTGGCGTGGGGACGGTGGGTGGCGCCGCGCGCGGCCAGACGCCTCGAGGACCCCCGGCGGATGGGCGTGGAGGTCGCGCTCTTCACGGTCGCCGTGCTCGTGCTGGTGCTCGGCGACCCGGGCGCGACGTGGTTCGGGGTGGCGACCTGGGCGGCCTGGCTGGTCAGCTCGCCGGCGCGGGGCAAGGAGCCGGCGCCGCCGGGCAAGAGCGTCTAGCGCCGGCCGACCTTGAACACCCCGCGCAGGATCTCGCGCGCGGCCGTGCGCATCAGGTCCTTGGCGACCGGCGAGCTGAGCACGTCGGAGACGCGGTCGCCGGTCGTCGTCGGCCGGCTGCGCGAGGACGAGCGGCCGGACTTCGGCGACGACGGGTAGTCGATCCGGTCCCGGCTGTCCTTCTCGGCCGCGTCCTTGACCGCCTCCTCGGCCTCGGCCTTGGCGGCGCCCTCCTCCAGCCGCTCCGCCAGGATCTCGTGGGCCGACTCGCGGTCGAGCGGTTCGGCGTACTTCGCGTGCAGCGGCGACCCCGTCACCGTGGCCTTCATCGCCTCCGGGTCGGCGGGCGCCATCCGCGACTCGGGCGCGCGCAGCCGCGTCCAGGCGACCGGCGTCGGCGCACCGCGCTCGTTCATCACCGTCACCACCGCCTCGCCGATGCCGAGCGACGTGAGCACCTCGCCCAGGTCGTCGTACTCGCTGTGCGGGTAGGTGTTGACGGTCTGCTTGAGCGCCTTCGCGTCGTTGGGCGTGTGCGCGCGCAGCTGGTGCTGGACGCGAGAGCCGAGCTGGGCGAGCACGTCATCGGGTACGTCGGTGGGCGACTGCGTCACGAAGAAGACGCCGACGCCCTTGGACCGGATCAGCCGCACGGTCTGCGTGATCGCTGCCAGGAAGTCCTTCGACGCGTCCTTGAACAGCAGGTGTGCCTCGTCGAAGAAGAACACCAGCGTGGGCTTCTCGGGGTCACCGACCTCGGGCAGGTCGTGGAACAGGTCGGCGAGCAGCCACATCAGGAACGTCGAGAACACCGCCGGCCGGTCCTGCAGGTTGGGCAGCTCGACGAGCGAGATCAGGCCGTGGCCCTCGGGCGTGGTGCGCAGCAGGTCGGCGGTCTCGAACTCCGGCTCGCCGAAGAACGCGTCGGCGCCCTGGTCCTGGAACGCGATCAGCTCGCGCAGGATGACCCCGGCCGTCGCCGACGACAGACCGCCGAGCTCCTTGAGGTCGGCGCGGCCCACGTCGGAGGTCAGGTGTTGGACGACGGCACGCAGGTCGGCCAGGTCGAGCAGCGGCAGCCCCGCCTTGTCCGCGTAGTGGAAGACCAGCCCGAGCGACGACTCCTGGGTGTCGTTGAGACCGAGCACCTTGGACAACAGGGTCGGCCCGAACGCGGACATCGTCGCGCGCAGCGGGATGCCGGTGCCCTGCCCGCCGAGGGCGAAGTACTCGACGGGAAATCCGCGCGCGGTCCACTCCTGGCCGACGGACTGCGCGCGCTCGGTGATCTTGGGGCTCTCCTCGCCGGGCGCGGACAGGCCGGACAGGTCGCCCTTGATGTCGGCGGCGAACACCGGCACCCCGTTGGCCGAGAGCTGCTCGGCCAGGAGCTGGAGGGTCTTGGTCTTGCCCGTGCCGGTGGCGCCGGCGACCAGACCGTGCCGGTTGAGCATGCCGAGCGGGATCCTGATGTGCACGTCCGAGAGCGTGATGGCGTCGAGCATCAGGCCGCCGAGCTCGAGCGCCGGGCCCTCGAACTGGTACCCGGGCCGCACCGCCGCCACGATCGGACTCTCGCCGGCTGCGGTGTCAGTGGTGGTGGTCCCCTCCGTCATGGCCCGACCCTAGCCCTGTGCGAGGACAGTCGTCCCGCCCCGTGCGGGGCAGCGCTTCGTCAGCGCCTGGTCAGCGCTTGGCCATCGGCAGCTCGTAGCCCTTGCCGTCCACCTTCTCGTCGAGCTCGATGCCCATCGTCTTCAGGATCGTCGGCATGATGTCGATCGACCGCACCTCGGCCCGCAGGTCCTTGTGCGAGACACCGCCGCCGGCGAACACGATCGGGATCTGCTGGCTGGCGCGCTGGATGCCGCCGTGGTCTCCGGCCACCGAGTACGTCGTGTTGTCGCGCAGCGTCGCGACCAGGTCCGGCCCGTACGGAGCCGCCTGGGTGTCGACCAGCTCCTGCGCCTTGCGGGTGAACCACGCGTTCTCCGCACCCGTCATCAGGTCCCGCCGTACCGGCGAGACGCGGTCGAAGTGGTCACCGTCGCGCCGCCACACTGCCGTGACGTCCGGGAGGTCCTCCATGATCTCGGCGGCCTCCTTCACCTTGGCCGACGACTGGTCCTTCAGCCAGACGTTGAGCGAGGAGTCGCTGTAGGAGAAGCCGACGTTGCCGGTGTCGGTCAGTGGCCGCAGCGCCTCCTGCGGCCTGTCGTAGGGGTCGTCGTTGGCGGGGTCGGCGAAGTACCAGTTGAAGAAGCCGTAGTTGTCCTCCGCCACCGAGTCTCCGTGGAAGTGCCGGCCGGCGACGGACCCGTGGTCGGCCGTGAGGACGACGAGGGTGTCGTCGAGCTGGTCGGCGTCCTCGAGCTCGTCGATGATCCGGGCGATCTGGGCGTCGGCGGTCGCGGTGGCGAACTCCATGTGCGTCATCGGGTCGTAGCCGTCCACCTCGTCCTCCGGGTCGTCGACGCCACCCCACATGTGCGCGGCCTTGTCGACGCCGGGGAGGCTGACGAAGATCCCGCTCCAGTCGTCCTCGTGCTCCATGATGTCGAGCACCGCGTCGGTGGCCCAGACGTCGCCGCCCTGGTGGTCGGGCTCGTCGCCGACGACGTACCGGTCGTCGGTCGCGGGGTAGAGCTGCGCCGGCAGCTGCAGGGTGTCGTAGCCCTTGTCGCGCTCCACCCAGTAGCGGCCGCACTGCGGGGTGGTGATGTACGTCGGGACGTTGACCCCGGTCGGTCCACGGAAGCCGCTGCACTCCGAGCTGCTGAACGTGATCACCGACGTGTCGTCCGACCCGGGACCGCTCAGGCCGTAGGCGGCGTACGACTTCGGGCTGACCGTGAAGACCCTGCCCGTGTCGTCGAGGTAGTCCGACAGGTGCGGATAGCCCGCGTGCTCCTGCAGGGCGTTCAGCTCCGTGCGGCCGAAGTTGCTGGTGAGGTAGAACGCTCCCTCACCGCCCCCGAGCACGTTGTCGACGTCGCGGTAGCCCTCGTTGGTCCAGCCCATGTGCCTGGGCTGCACGCCGGTGGTGATCACGTTGTGCGTCACCACGGTCACCGCGCCGGTGTGGCCCAGGTAGCCGCGAGGCGTGTCGACGCCGTCCTCCATCAGCTCCTGGACGGTGTCCATGTCGTACTCGTCGACGATCTCCTTGCTGAGCGCGTCGACGACGATGACGACCACTTTCGTCGGCCGGTCCGGCCCGGATGGTCGTGCGGCCGCGGCGCCGGAGTGCGCACCGGCCACGGTGACGGCGAGCGCAGCGGCTGCTGCGGCGAGCGGGACCAGTCGACGACGCGCCATGAGAGTCCACCTCCCCCGTCACGGCACTCGCCGTGACCGTGCGGGCACGGTACGGCGGAACCGGCGGGTCGCGCCAGAGCCACCCCATACCAGTGGAGACGTGCGCCCACCAGGACGGCTCAGCGGCGTTCTCTATGCTGGCGGGCGTGATCTTCAAGCGCGTGGGGGCGGGCCGGCCGTACCCCGACCACGGCCTCGGCCCCAAGGAGTGGGCCGCGCTGCCGCCACGCCAGGTCCGGCTCGACGAGCTCATCACCACGAAGGACACGCTCCAGCTGGCCGCGCTGCTCGACGAGGACTCGACCTTCTTCGGCGACCTGTTCGCCCACGTCGTGGAGTGGCAGGGCGAGCTCTACCTCGAGGACGGCCTCCACCGGGCGCTGCGCGCGGCGCTCCAGCAGCGCCTCGTGCTGCACGCCCGGGTGCACGCCGTCGAGGCGGCCTGAGATGGCCAGCCGGCACCTCACGACCGCCGTGACCTTGCTGGTGCTCGTCGGGATCCTGGTGCTCGGCGTCGTGGTGGGGGTCCGCGAGCTGTTCGCGCCGCTGCCGGGCAGCGAGGGCGCCTCCGGGGAGCCCGCCGCCGAGCAGACCGAGAGCTGCGACCCGTCCGGGAAGCCCGACCGGCTCACCAGCCGCGAGGTGCTCGTCAACGTCTTCAACGGCGGCAACCGCGCGGGGCTGGCCGGCCAGACGCTCGACACGCTCTCGGCCCGGGGGTTCCGGGCCGGCCAGGCCTCCAACGCCTCCGGCACCGGCGTACGCCGGGTGCAGGTGTGGGTTGTCGAGGGCGAGGAGGACGCGGGCAAGCTGGTCGCGCGCAACTTCGGGCCGCGCGTGCCGGTCAAGACCGTGCAGGGCGCCAAGGACCTCGGCGACGGGGTCGACGTCGTCGTCGGCAACCGACTGGGGCCCTTGGCGCGACCGGTGCGCGCGATCAAGGTCGAGGCCGACGAGGGCGCCTGCTCCTAGCTGCCCGGCTCGAGTCAGGCTTCGGGCCGGTCGGCCTCGAGCCAGTGCGCGAGGCGGCCGCGCAGGGACACCGCGCGGAGCCGCTCCTCGGTCTGCTCGCGCACCTTGCGCGGTGTCACCACGAGCAGATCGTCCCCGGAGCGCAGCACCGTGCGCTGGTCCGGCACGAGCGTCGAGCCGTCACGCACGATCAGCGACACCGAGGCGCCGCGGGGCAGCCGCAGCTCGCCGACCTCGACACCCTGCAGCCGGGAGTGCGGGGTGATCCGCACCTGCAGCAGGTCGGCGGCGACGCGCTCGAGCGGTGCCGCCTCGACCTCCAGGTCGCGCACCTCACCCTGCGGCGCCACCCGCAGCACCTTGGCCACCCACGGAAGCGTGGGGCCGGTGAGCAGCGTGTAGATGACCACCATCACGAAGACGATGTCGAAGAGCTCCTGAGCCCGAGGCACGTTCTCGGCCAGCGGGATGGTGGTGAGCACGATCGGCACGGCGCCGCGCAACCCGGCCCAGGACAGGAAAAGCAGCTCGTTCCACCGCATCCGCTCGGCCAGGGCGCAGGCGAAGACCGACAGCGGTCGCGCCACGATCGTCAGCAGCAGGCCGGCCGCGATCGCCGTACCGACGTGGGTCAGCGCGAGCCGGTCCGGCGAGAGCAGCAGCCCGAGCATCACGAACAGGCCGATCTGGGCCAGCCACGCCACGCCCTCGGAGAAGGAGCGGGTGACCTGGCGGTGCGGCAGCTCGCTGTTGCCGAGCACCAGCGCGGCGGTGTAGACGGCGGCGAACCCCGACGCGTGGATCGCGGCCATCCCGGCGTAGGCCAGCACGGTCAGCGCGAGTACGGCGATCGGGTACAGGCCCGACGAGGGCAGCGCGACGCGACGCATCAGCCAGGCGCCGCCGAAGCCCACTGCCAGGCCGCCGAGGACGCCGACCGCGAGCTCGTAGACCACGATCCCGGCGAAGCCGGCGACGCCGTAGTCGAGAGCGGTCCCCGAGCTGACCAGGGTCACGAGCAGCACGGTGGGCGCGTCGTTGAGACCCGACTCCGCCTCGAGCGCGCCGGTGAGGCGGCGCGGCAGCGGGACCCGGCGGAGAACCGAGAACACCGCGGCGGCGTCGGTCGGCGACGTCACCGCGCCCAGCAGGATGGCGAGCTGCCAGTCGAAGCCGAACAGCACGTGCGCACCGACCGCGACGACGCCCACGCTGACCGCCACGCCGAGGGTGGCGAGCGCGACGCCCATGCGCATCGCGGGTTTGATGTCGGGCCAGTGGGTGGTGAGACCACCCTCGGCCAGGATGACGACCAGGGCGGCGAACCCGAGAGCGTGCGCGATGTTGGCGTCGTCGAAGCGCACGCCGAGGCCGGACTCGCCGAGCGCGACGCCCATGAGCAGGTAGATCAGCAGGCTGGGAAGGCCGGCGCGCACCGACACCCGCACCGCGAGGATCGCGACCAGCATCACGATGGCGCCGACCAGGAGGACCGAGTCCAGCTGATGGGCGTCGAAGGTCACGTGTCACCTCGGCGTCGGGGGCGGCGGGTTCTCATCCTACGGGCGGTGCCCGCAGCGGACCGCACGGTCCGATGACCGGGCGGGAACGACGCGCGGCTGCGACGTGCGCTCGGTCCGGTCTTCGCGGTCGGAGCGGCAGTGCGGTCGGGCGGTCGGGGGCGGTCGCCCCCGCCGGGGGATGGACGAGGACGACCGCGACCGTGAGAGCTGCGTCGCACACAGGGCCTACTAGGTGCGACGCGGGCCGCCGCGATGCCAGCCGACTCGCGGCGACCCGGACTCTTGCGGTCGACTCTGGCGGTCGCGCCCGACCCGAGGCCATAGCCCGATCGGGCAGTCCGGCGAGAGCCCGGCCGCGGGGCGACCCGTGGGTCGGCCGGGTGGGCAGACGGGCGGCCAGTCGACGTCAGACCGGGTCGAGTCCGAGCACCTCGCGGACGGCGTTCTCCAGCCTGTCGCCGGGGTCCTCGCCGGTGACGTCGGGAGCGACGTGCCCGGTGACGAAGCCGATCGCGTAGCGACCGGCATGGCTCCACCACCCGAAGCTGCCGCCGAGTCCGCCCATCCCCCAGCCGTCGCTGGGCTCGACTGCGAAGCCGAGCCCCCATGCGGTGTCGGCACCCAGCACCCGGTCGTGGCCGGCGGCCTGGACGCGCGTCGCCTCGGCGAGCACGTCCGCGGACAACAGACGGCCGGTGGCGAGGGCGGCGTGGAGACCGGCGATCGCGCGGGCGGTGCCGTGTCCGTTGACGGCCGGGACCTCGGCGCGGCGCCACCGCTCACCGTTGACGACCGCCGGGTCCAGGACGCCGGGCGGGTTGGAGAGTGCCTTGCCCATCAGGCCGTCGCTCTGACCGAGGTAGGCGTGCAGGCTCTCGCCGTACCCGGTCAGGTCCGCGACGCGCGGCAAGTCCTCCTCGCGTACGCCGACGTGGAAGTCGAGCCCGTGCGGACCGCACACCTCCTCGCGCAGGAACGTGCCGAGGCTGCGGCCGTCGACGGCACGCACGACCTGCCCGAGCAGGTGGCCGTAGAACAGTGCGGACTCGCCGAGCGCGGTGCCGGCCGTCCACGCGGGCTCCTGCCGTTCGAGGGCGGCGCAGAGCAGATGCCAGTCGTACAACGCTTCTTCGGGCTGCGGCTCGTCGAGCAGCACGTGCCCGGAGGTGTGGCAGAGGACCTGGCGGACGGTGGCGTCGCCGGGCAGCTTCGGCCAGTACGTCGACATCGGCGCGTCCAGGTCGACGAGGCCGCGGTCGCCGTGCTGGTCCTCGGCGACCGCGGCGAACGCCTTGGTGACGGAGTACGGCATCACCAGCGTGTCGAGCTGCCACGGTCGGCTCCGGGCGGCGTCGACGT
The DNA here is from genome assembly GCF_946885725.1 of uncultured Nocardioides sp. The sequence goes on along the minus strand of NZ_CAMPGZ010000008.1, from coordinate 16,387 downwards.
ACCCGCCGACGAGGTCGACGACCCATCGGCCGTCGTGCCACGCGGCGAAGCCCCCTCCGGTGCCGGGCGACGACGCCACCCAGTCTGCGAACACCTCGCGCACCGGCTCGAACCCCGCGGCCACCGACCCCTGGGCCTGCCCCTGGACAGTCATGCCGGTGATGCTCGCACGCCACTACCGTGGCGGGATGGAGCAGCGCCTGGCCGTGGCACGCCGTGCCGACGTGCCGCCCTTCCACGTGATGGACCTGCTCGCCGCGGCCGGCCGGCGCCGGCGCACGCACGGCGACCTGGTCGACCTGGTGGCGGGCCAGCCGTCGACGCCCGCGCCGGTGCCGGTGCGCGAAGCCGCGAAGGCCGCGCTCGACACCGAGGTCCTCGGCTACACCGAGGCGGTCGGCACGCCGGAGCTTCGCGAGGCGATCGCCGCGCACCACAAGCGGTTCCACGGCCTCGACGTCTCCGCCGACGAGGTCGTCGTCACGACGGGGTCCTCGGGCGGGTTCCTGCTGGCGTTCCTCGCGGCGTTCGAGGCCGGCGACCGGGTGGCGATCGCGCGGCCGGGCTACCCCTGCTACCGCAACGTGCTCGCCGCGCTCGGCTGCGAGGTGGTGGAGCTGCCGACGGGTCCGGAGTCGCGGTTCCAGCCGACCGTGGCGATGCTCGAGGGGCTCTGGTCGTCCGGGCGGCCGGTGCAGGGTCTGGTCGTCGCCAGCCCGGCCAACCCCACCGGCACGATGCTGCGTCCCGACGAGTTGGCTGCCATCGCGCGGTGGTGCGAAGAGCACGGGGTGCAGCTGATCAGCGACGAGATCTACCACGGCATCGAGTACGCCACCGCGCCCGGCGACGTGCACGCGAGCGCGTGGGCGACGTCGCGCGAGGCGGTGGTGTTCAGCTCGTTCTCGAAGTACTTCTCGATGACCGGCTGGCGGATCGGCTGGATGCTCGTCCCCGACCGGCTCCGTCGTCCGGTGGACGTGCTCACCGGCAACTTCACGATCTGTCCGCCCGCCCTGGCGCAGCGTGCCGCCGTCGCCGCGCTCACGCCGGCGTCGTACGACGAATGTGACGGGCACGTCGCGCGCTACGCCGAGAACCGCGCGCTGCTGCTCGACGGGCTGCCGCGACTGGGGATCGACCGGCTGGCGCCGGCGGACGGCGCGTTCTACGTGTACGCCGACGTCGGCCACCTCACCGACGACTCGATGGCGTTCTGCCACCGGCTGCTCGCGGAGACCGGCGTCGCGACCGCACCCGGCATCGACTTCGACACCGCGCTCGGCAACCGGTTCGTGCGGCTGTCGTTCGCCGGCTCCCCCGCCGACATCCGGACCGCGCTGGCGCGGCTGGAGGCGTGGCTGCCCACCGCGTGAGCGGACTCACGTCGGATCCGGGCATTTCTGAAAGTGGAGTTTTGTTGTAGACATTTGCAGCACGCACCCACGTCTCGGAAGGCTCACACTCCATGTCTTCGCTCCGCCGGATCCCGTTCTGGGTCCAGATCGTCGCCGGCCTCGTGCTCGGCGTCCTGCTCGGGCTCGTCGCCCGGGTCTACTCCGTCGACTGGCTCACCACCGGCCTCGACACGGTCGGTGGCGTCTTCGTCGGCCTGCTGAAGGCCGCCGTACCGCCGCTCGTCTTCGTCGCCGTCGTCGTCAGCATCGCCAACCTCCGGCAGGTCGCGAACGCCGCCCGCCTGGCGCTGCAGACTCTGCTCTGGTTCATGATCACGTCGCTGATCGCGGTCGCGATCGGCCTCACGCTCGGCCTGCTCACCAACCCCGGCTCGTCCGCCGAGGTGAGCGCCTCGCAGGCCGGTGCCTACGAAGGCTCGACCGGCTCCTGGCTCGACTTCCTGACCGGGCTCGTGCCGGTCAACTTCCTCGGCCTCTCCGCGAGTGCGGACGGCGCGTCCTTCAGCGTGCTGCAGATCGTCGTGATCGCCCTCGCCATCGGCGCGGCGACCCTCAAGGCCGGCGACAAGGCCGAGCCGTTCCTGGCGTTCATGCGCTCCGCGCTGGCCGTCATCCAGCAGGTGCTGTGGTGGATCATCAAGCTCGCGCCCATCGGCACGCTCGGGCTGATCGGCGCCGCCGTGGCGACGTACGGCTGGGACCTGGTGGCGCCGCTCGCGATCTTCACCATCGACGTGTACGTCGGCTGCGCGATCGTGCTGTTCGTCGTCTACCCCGCCCTGGCGAAGCTGCACGGGCTGTCGCCGGCGAAGTACTTCTCCGGCGCCTGGCCGGCCATCCAGCTCGCGTTCGTGTCGCGGTCGTCGGTCGGCACCATGCCGCTCACCCAGCGGGTGACGGTGCGCAACCTGGGCGTGCCGCAGGAGTACGCGTCGTTCGCCGTACCGTTCGGCGCGACCACGAAGATGGACGGCTGCGCGGCGATCTACCCGGCGCTCGCGGCCATCACCGTGGCCCAGGTGTTCGGCGTGCCGCTTGGCATCCAGGACTACCTGCTCATCGCGTTCGTCTCGGTGATCGGCTCCGCCGCCACCGCCGGTCTCACCGGTGCGGTCGTCATGCTCACGCTGACGCTGTCGACGCTGGGGCTGCCGCTCGAGGGCGTCGCGCTGCTGCTGGCGATCGACCCGATCCTCGACATGATGCGCACCGCCACCAACGTGGCCGGCCAGGCGCTGGTGCCGACGATTGTGGCCAAGCGCGAAGGCATCCTCGACGTCGAGGCCTACCACGCCCCGCGTGGTCGCGACGTCCTCGGCGAGGACGCGCTCGACCTGTCCGCTCGTGACGGTGAGTCCGCTGACGAGCGGGAACTGGTCACCGCCGGACGCTGACCGGCTCCGGCCCCCGCGCTCGTGCCGAGCTGAGCCGGCACGAGCGCGGCACCCACCTTCACCCGCCGATCACGGGCTGTCGGGCGTCGCCTTCTCGAGAGCCGCGCGGAGCGCGCGGACGTCGGCCTTGGAGCTCGTCGCCGTGACGGTGAGCCCCTGTGCAACGACGCTCTGCAGCGCCGTACCGGAGAGGGCCACGAACTCGGGGTCCGCGAGCCGCTTCTCGGCCTTGCGCAGCACGTTGACCACGATCACGTAGTTGACGGTGCGGAAGCCCTTGAGCTGCTCGCGGGTGGTGTACGTCGCGAGGAGCTCCTTGTCGGCGTCGACGTTGGCCTGCAGCGCCGCGAGCGTGTCGGCCGACAGGCGCTTGGTGCGCTGCGGCTTCACGGCGCGGTCCAGCGCACGCTCGGCCTTCGCGACCTGCTTGGCGAAGTGCTTGCCGGCGTGCTTGGCCGGCGGCGCCGCCTGGGCACCCGGCGGCGTGCCCACGGTGACGGCGGCAAGGGTCGCGACGACCGCCACGACGACGGCGACCAGGACGCGAAGCGGAGAGGTGAGGGACAGGTTCATCGGCTGCTCCACATTCGACACTCGGAGTGGTGTCGGGAGTATCGGAACCGACAGCGCCCTGCTTGAGCCCCGCGGCCTCGCCCGACGTCTCGATGGTCGACGATCGGCGTCGCCCAATGGTCACGAACCGCAGATTCTTTGCCCGGGTCCTTGCGGTTGGGGACCAAACCGCAAGGCGCAGACCGGCTGGCGCCGCGCGGTCACTCCTCCAGACGACGGAACTCGATGAGCTCCCCGCGCGCGGCGAACCGCTCGCACGCCGCCCGGAGGTCGGGCTCGTCCTCACTCTCGACGAAATAGAAGCCGACGATCTGCTCCACCGACTCGGTGAACGGCCCGTCGGTGACCATGGCACCACCGCTGCCGTCCGGCCGCATCGACGTCGCCTTGGCCGACGGCTCCAGCGGGCTGGTCGCGATCAGCCGGTGCCCACCCGCCTCGAGGTCCTGGTGGAACTGGCGGTGCGACCGCATGCCCTTCTCGTGCTCCGACGCGGGCAGGTCGGCCCACTCGGCCTCGGGGGCGGGCAGCAGGATCAGGAATCGGCTCATCGACGCATCCTCCTACGGATGGGGAGTGTGTGGACGGAGGCGCATCCGCGGCTCCACTGTGATGTCGTTCGGGCCGGCGCGGATTCGACACAGGCCCACCGATTGGTCACGAACTGCACGATCCCGCGCCCGGATCTTGCGGTTGGGGACCAAACCGCAACGCGAAGACCCCGCCCGGGCAGAAGCTCGGACGGGGTCTTCGGCTGGCTGGCGGTGGCGGAGGGATTTGAACCCTCGGTGGACTTGCGCCCACAAACGCTTTCGAGGCGTTCTCCTTAGGCCGCTCGGACACGCCACCGCCGAGCAATGTACCGGACCGTCAGGCTTCGCCCGAAATCCGGTGGCCGTCGAAGAACTCACGCAGCAACGCCTCCGACTCGTCGGCCAGCACGCCACCCACCACCTCGGGTCGGTGGTTGAGCCGCCGGTCGCGTACGACGTCCCAGAGCGACCCGACAGCGCCGGCCTTGGGGTCGAACGCGCCGAAGACCAGCCGCTCGACGCGCGCCAGCACGGTGGCTCCGGCGCACATCGTGCACGGCTCGAGCGTGACGACCAGGGTGCAGCCCTCGAGCCGCCACTCGCCCCGCGCGGACGCGGCCTGCCGGAGTGCGACGACCTCCGCGTGCGCGGTCGGGTCGGCGCACGCCTCCCGCTCGTTGCGGCCGCGGCCGATCACGGCTCCGTCGGGGTCGAGGACGACGGCACCGATGGGTACGTCGGAGGTGGCGAGCGCCGCGCGCGCTTCGGCGAGGGCCTCCCGCATCGGATCGGCCCACCGGTCGACAGGGGTCACCAGCGGCTCACTGGGTGGCGACGCCGAGCACCTGGTCGTAGAGCGTGCCGAACCCGAGCCGGGTGGCGATGTCGGCGAGCATCTCGTCGGGGTACAGCTCGACGTCGTCGAGCAGCGCGCCCATGTCCATCGCGCCCATGCCGAGGTCGGCGACGATCGACAGGTCGCCGGCGGGCGCCTGCTCGTCATCGTCGTCGGGCAGCGGCAGCTCGAGCTCCTCGACCGCCTGCTTGGCGATCGGCCAGTCGGTAGCGGCGGTGATGTCGGAGAGCAGGATCTTGCTGCGCTCGCCGAGCACCCGGACGAGCAGGAAGAAGTCCTCGTCGACGGACACCAGCCCCAGCGACCCGCCGTCGCCGGGATAGCGGCGCAGCGTCAGGACGAACAGGTCGAGGTCGCCGGCGGCCTCCGGCGCGAGCTCCTCGAGCTGCCAGACGCCCTCCTCGCGATAGGCGACCAGGGCGAAGTCCACACCGTCGGCGTTGGTGTCGAACTCGTCGGACATCCCGCCTCCTTGCTCCGCCGTGTCACCTCGGTCCGCTGAGGACCCTTCGCTGTCGATGGTGGCAGAGCGACCGGCCTCGCACCAGGCACTTACGCCCTACTACATTCCAGCCATGCGCATCCACGTCGCCGATCACCCGCTCGTCGCCCACAAGCTCACCGCCCTGCGGGACGGCACGACGGACTCGCCCACCTTCCGGCGGCTGGCCGACGAGCTGGTCACGCTGCTGGCCTACGAGGCCACCCGCGACGTGCGCGTCGACGAGGTCACGGTGACCACGCCGGTCGCCGAGGCGAAGGGCACCAAGCTTGCCTCGCCGAAGCCGCTGGTCGTGCCGATCCTGCGCGCCGGTCTGGGCATGCTCGACGGGATGATGCGCCTGCTGCCCACGGCCGAGGTCGGCTTCCTCGGCATGGTGCGCAACGAGGACACGCTCCAGGCGTCGACGTACGCCGAACGCCTGCCCGACGACCTCAGCGGCCGGCAGTGCTACGTACTCGACCCGATGCTCGCGACCGGCGGCACGCTGGCGGCGGCGATCCGGTTCCTCGTCGACCGCGGCGCCGACCACATCACCGCGATCTGCCTGCTGTCCGCGCCCGAGGGCTGCGAACGCCTGGAGAAGGAGCTCGAGGGTCTCGACATCCCCGTCACCGTCGTCACCGCAGGCATGGACGAGAAGCTCAACGACAAGGGCTACATCGTGCCCGGGCTCGGCGACGCCGGCGACCGCCTGTACGGCGTCGTCGGCTGACCCTCCACAACGATTCGTCTGCGATCGCCCCGTGTGATTCACCCCGTAATCCGCAGACGAATCGTTGTCATAGGTCGAAGATCGGGACCGTTCCGGTGGCGATCAACAGCATGATGACGACGACGAGCAGGCCGAGCGCGGCGTAGTCCCAGCTCTTGGAGCGGGTCTCCTCGGGCGACTCGGGTTTGTCGTAGCGGTGACCGTCCGGCCGGATCATCGGCTCGTCGTTCTCGCGGCTGCCGTCGTCGCGGTCTGGCGTGGCCATGTGCAAGGACCTCCAGCGTCCAAGTTGCGCGGGTCCCCTCCCGGCACGAGGGTACCCACCCCGCCGGAAGTCATGTAACTCGCGGTTACACGACCCGCGAGAACGTCACCCGCGGAACAGCGCCCAGGGGTCGGCCGTGATCTCGTCGAGCAGCTCCTCGCACGAGCCGGCGACCGGAGGGATGTTCTCCGGGGTGTACTTCCGCCACCGCAGGTGCATGTCGTGCCAGCGAAGCTCGTAGTCGCCCAGGCGGGGCCGGTAGCGCAGCTGGGCGAACTCGTCGTGCGTCCACTCGCCCTCCCCGCTCCACGGCGGCAGGGTCTCGCAGAGCGTCACGGTGTTGCCGTCCACGTGGGACTCGACCCGGATCCGGTCGGCCATGTGCTCGGGCGAGTTCGCCCGGCACCAGGCCTGGACGAGCGCGAGGTCCTCGACCGGGATCACAGCGCCTTCACCGCGCTGAGCAGCTTGCCGAGCGAGTCCTTCGCGTCGCCGAAGAGCAGCGTGGTCTTCGGGTCGAAGAGCAGCTCGTTCTCGATGCCGGCGAAGCCGGGGCGCATCGAGCGCTTCATGAACACGACCTGCTTGGCCTCGTCGGCGTTGAGGATCGGCATGCCGTAGATCGGCGCGCCCGGGGTGGTCTTGGCGGCGGGGTTCACGACGTCGTTCGCGCCGACGACGAGCACGACGTCGGTCTGCTTGAACTCGCCGTTGATGTCGTCCATCTCCTTGAGCTGCTCGTAGGGCACCTGCGCCTCAGCGAGCAGCACGTTCATGTGGCCGGGCATCCGGCCGGCGACCGGGTGGATCGCGTAGTCGACCTGGGTCCCGCGTTCGGTGAGCTCGTCGACGAGCTCGCGCAGGGTGTGCTGCGCCTGCGCGACGGCCAGGCCGTAGCCGGGGACGATGATCACCTTCGACGCGTAGCCGAGCAGGATCGCGACGTCCTCCGGGCCCGCGGACCGCACCGGCCGGTCGGAGGCCTGGTCGGCGCCGAGGGTCGAGCCGCCCTTGAGCGCGCCGAACAGGATGTTCAGCACCGAGCGGCCCATCGCGGCGGCCATCAGCTTGGTGAGGAACGTTCCGGACGCGCCGACGAGCGTGCCGGCGACCAGCAGCAGCGTGTTGCCGAGGACGTAGCCGCCGGCCGCGACCGTCAGGCCGGTGAAGGCGTTGAGCAGCGAGATGACGATGGGTACGTCGGCGCCGCCGACCGGCAGCACGAGGAGCACGCCGATCAGCAGGCCGAGCAGCGCGAGCAGGACGCCGACGACGACGGCCGGGGACGTCACGGTCACGACCGAGAGCGCGACGGCCGCGACGAGGGCACCGCCGAACACGACCGGCAGGCCCGGGAAGACCACCGGCCGCGAGGTCATCAGCTCCTGCAGCTTCATGAAGGTGATGACCGAGCCGGAGAACGAGATCGAGCCGACCACGACGGTGAACGCGGTCGCGGCCAGCGCGAACCAGCCCGACGCGTCGTCCATGTGCTGCAGCTCGAGCAGCGCGACCAGGGCGGCGGCGCCACCGCCGACGCCGTTGAACAGCGCCACCATCTGCGGCATCTGGGTCATCTGCACGCGGCGCGCGCCGACCAAACCGCCGGCCGTGCCGACCGCGACCGCGCCGAGGATCAGCGGCACGTTCTGCAGGTCGAGGTAGAAGAACACCACCGCGCAGCCGACCACCGCGGCCGCGGCGCCGAGCAGGTTGCCCGCGCGCGCGGTGCGCGGACCCGAGAGCCCCTTCAGCGCGAGGATGAAGCAGACGGCGCAGGCCAGGTAGACCAGCTGCACCCACACCGGCGTGTCAGTCACGCGCGACCTCCTTCGCCGGAGCGACCTTCTTGCGCGTGAACATCTGCAGCATGCGGTCGGTCACCACGAAGCCGCCGACCATGTTCACCGCCGCGAGTACGACGGCGACGAGGCCCACGACGAGCGCCAGCGTCGACTCCGCCGTACCGGTCACGATGATCGCGCCGAGCAGGATGATCCCGTGGATGGCGTTGGCGCCGGACATCAGAGGCGTGTGCAACGTCGAGGAGACCTTGGAGATCACCTCGACGCCCACGAACACGCTGAGCACGAAGACAGTCAGCCAGACGATGGGCTCGCTCATACGGGGTCCTCCTGCATCCCTTCGAGGGCCTGCCGGGTGGGCTCGTGCCGGATCTCGCCGGCGTGGGTCACGCAGGCACCGGCCACGATCTCGTCGTCGAAGTCCGGTGCGAACTCGCCGCCGCCGTCGCTGGACCGGGTCATCAGCGTGACCAGGTTGACGACGTTCTGCGCGTACAGCCGCGACGCCGGCGCCGGCATCTGCGCGGGCACGTTGGCGCCGCCCCACACCTGCGCGTGGCCGATGCGGACGACGTCACCCGGCACCGATCCTTCGACGTTGCCGCCGCTCTCGGCCGCGAGGTCGACGACGACCGACCCGGGCCGCATCTGCTCGACCATCTCCCGGGTGACGAGAAGCGGCGCCTGCCGACCGGGTACGGCGGCGGTGGTGATCAGCGCGTCCGCGGCGGCGATGTACGGCGCGAGCAGCTCGCGCTGGCGGGCCGCGCGTTCCTCGGTCATCTCTCGCGCGTAGCCGCCTGCGCCCTCGAGCGTCTCGAGCTCCAGGTCGATGGACTGTGCGCCCATCGAGCGGATCTCCTCGGCCGCGGCGGCGCGTACGTCGTACGCCTTCACCACCGCACCGAGCCGCTTGGCGGTCGCGATGGCCTGGAGGCCGGCGACGCCGGCGCCCAGCACCACGACCTGGGCGGGGGGCACGGTGCCGGCGGCCGTCATGTTCAGCGGGAAGAACGACCGCAGCATCCCGGCCGCGACGATCGCGCAGCGGTATCCGGCTACGAGCGCTTGCGACGACAGCGCGTCCATCGACTGCGCGCGGGAGATCCGCGGCACCAGCTCCATCGCGAACGACGTGATGCCGCAGTCGCGCAGGTCCGCGACCAGGTCGAGGCTCTGCAGGGTGGGCAGGAACGAGATCGTGGCGGTCCCGGCCGACAGCGAGCGCACGGTGCCGACGTCGGGCGGCCCCACGGACACGACGAGCGCGGCGTCGGTGAGGGCGTCCTCGGACACCTCCGCGCCGGCGGCGGCGTACTCCTCGTCGGCGTGCAACGCACCCAGCCCGGCACCAGGCTGCACCGCGACGCGGTAGCCGAGCGCGGTGAGCTTGCCGACCAGCTCGGGCACCATCGCGACCCGAGTCTCGCCTTCGCGGGTCTCCCTGGCGACTGCGATCTTCACGCTGGGCAACCTACCGGCCTGGACGTCCGGGTCGTCGCGGGCCACGCTGAGCGCATGCGGGTCCGGTTCGTCGACGCCGACGGTGCGCACGAGTGCTCGACGGACGACATCGTCGTGCTCCTCGGTCGCGCCGACGGTTTCGCCTGGATCGACGTACCGGCGTGGGACGACGAGACCGAGGCGCTGCTGCGCGGCCTGGACTGCCACCCCAAGGTCATCGAGGCCTGCCGGGTGCGCAACCACACCCCGACCGTGCACGCCTATCCCGACCACCTGTTCCTGGTGATGCACGCGCCGCTGCTCGGCGAGGCCGGGCACGTGCACCTGCTGGAGCTCGACATGGTGATCGGTCAGCGCTACCTGCTCACCGTGCACGGACCGATCAACCCCGTCGTCGACCCGGCCAAGGCGCTGACCGAGACCGAGGGCGTGCTGCGGCGGATCGAGGCCGGCCGCTTCCGGCCGAGCACACCGGCCGAGGTCGCGTACGCCGTCGCGTCGGCCGTCGCGCGCAGCCAGCGCGCCCTCGTCGGCGATGTCGCCGAACGGCTGCCGGGGTTGGAGCAGGAGGTGATGAAGTCCCAGCTGAACGAGCCCGAGCAGCTGCTGGAGCGGATGTTCCTGATCCGCTACGAGCTGATCACCGCGCGCACGATGGCCGCGCAGACTCACGACGTGTGCGCCCGGGTCGGCATGCTCGACCGCTGGGTGCCGGAGGAGACCCGTCGCCTGGCGCAGGACCTGGCCGACCAGTTCGACCGGGTGCGGTCGGTGGCCGACGGCGAGGCGCAGTTCCTGTTCGGCGTGATCGAGCTCTACCAGACCAAGGTCAACACCAAGATGACCTTCGCGATGGAGCGTCTCGCGGTGATCGCGGCCGTGACGCTGCCGATCACCGCGATCGCGTCGGTGCTCGGGATGAACCTGATCTTCCTCGGGCAGACCAACTGGGTCGGCCTCCTCATCGCGCTCGCCGTGATGCTGACGATCAGCGCGATGCTGCTGCGCTGGGCGCACAAGCAGGGCTGGTGGTAGTCACCGGTACTCGGGGTTGACGAAGTCGAACCGCGCGCCCGCGTCCCACGCCGCCCGCTGGTTGCCGTACGCCGGGATGCCGCCCGCGTCCTTGAGCATCCGGGCCAGGTGCATGAGGTTCCAGGTCATGAACGTCGTGTTGCGGTTGGTGAACTCGTTCTCCGGTCCGCCGCTGCCGGGGTCGAGGTACGACGGGCCGGGCCCCGCCTCGCCGATCCAGCCGGCGTCGGCCTGGGGCGGGATCACGTAGCCGATGTGCTGCAGCGAGTACAGGATGTCCATCGCGCAGTGCTTGATGCCGTCCTCGTTGCCGGTGATCAGGCAGCCGCCCACGCGCCCGTAGTAGGCCCACTGGCCGGCGTCGTTGAGGTCGCCCGACGCGCCGTACAGCCGCTCGACGACCCGCTTGGTGATGCTCGAGTTGTCGCCCAGCCAGATCGGTCCGGCGATGACCAGGATGTTGCTGGCCATCACCAACTCATGAATCTCCGGCCACTCGTCGCCGGCCCAGCCGTGCTCGGTCATGTCGGTGTAGACGCCGGTCGCGATGTCACGGTCGACGACGCGGATCACCTCGACGTCGACGCCGTGCTTGCGCATGATCGCGCTGCTGATGTCCACGAGGCCCTGGGTGTGGCTGAGCTCGGGTGAGCGCTTGAGCGTGCAGTTGAGGTAGAGCGCCCGCAGGCCGCTGAAGTCGAGGTCGACGTCGGTCATGGGCCGACGATCCGACTCGCGCAGACGCGGCCACAAGACCCGGACGGGCCAGTCCGCATCCCCACGGTCGGGTGGTCGAGCCTGTCGAGACCACGGACCGCCCGGGTGGTCGAGCCTGTCGAGACCACTATCCGCGTCGAGTGACCACCACCCCGACCACCGCGAGCCAGAACAGCGACAGCAGGAACGGCACCGGCACCATCGCCGCCGGCGTCCCCATCACGACGAGCGCCTGCACGGCCATGAGCGTGCCGAGCACGGAGCCGGTCCAGGCGCCGAACGCGCGCAGCAGTCCGGCCTGCCTCGCGCCGAGCGCGATCGCGAGGACGAACACGCCGAAGGGCAGCCAGTGCACGACGAACGCCCAGTCGTTGACGGCCACCAGCGCCTCGGCGACGCCGGCGTCGAGGTCGTCGTGCACGGCCGCGGACAGTGACGCCCCGGACGCGAGCTTCACCGCGAGCGTGGTGGTCCCGGCGACCGTGGTCAGCCGCGACCACCACGGGTCCAGCCGGGTTCCCGCCCACGTCACGAGCAGCATCAGTGCGACGAGCCCGAGGGCCTCCAGCACGATGCCGGCGGTGTACGCGGGCGTCCCGGCGAGATCCTGTACGCCGGTCTCCCCGCCGGCCAGGCCGTTGCCGACGAGGGCGGCGACGACGTACCCGGTCGCGGCCAGCGGCAGGAACCGCAGCGCGCCGGGGCGGTCGGACCGGGTGGGCTCCGGGGAGGAAGTGGGTGAGGACGTGCTGGGAGAGGTGGACGTCGTGCCGCGTGCTCCGAGGTGGACGGTCATGGGTGCTCCTTTCGTCACCACGGATGACACCGGCTCCCTACCGGCCTCCGCCTCGGCGCGGCGGGCGGACCATCTCCTCCGCGAGGAGGAGACGCGATGTCCCCGAAGTGGACCCGCCGACCGCCCGGCCCGCACTACCGTCGGCCCATGTCCGCCGAGGAGTCAGTACTTCAGCCTCGTGGGCGGCGTGTCGCGACAGAATTGACCCCTCGGCTGCGGGAACTGGCCGTCGACTGGTGGGTCCCGGCCACCCTGCTGGTGGTCGTGTTGGCCGAGGTCCAGGCCGGGTCGCTGGTCGCACAGGCCACCGACACCGCTGCCTTCGCCGGGCTGGTGCCCCTGGTCGCGCTGACCGGCCGGCGCCGGCACGAGCCGACCGTCGTCGCGATCGGCGTCGCGACCCTCGCAGCCGTGTTCACCCTCGGCGTCCAGGCCGACCCCGCCGCACAGGGCCCGCTCGCAGGGTTTCTCGCCCTCCTCGTCGCGAACTTCTCGCTCGGCCTGCGCGGCCGGTCGGTCGCCGGCGCGGTGGCCGTCGGAGTCGTGGAAGGTACGGCGCAGCTCGTCGCCGCCCTCAGCGGCCAGCACCTCGGCGACGTCGTCCCGGCGACGCTGTTCCTCGCCGGCGCCTTCGTGGTCGGCCGCTTGATCCGCGGCAGCCGCGACCAGGCCGCCGCCCACCGCGAGCACGCCCAGCACGTCGAGGCCGAGCGTGAACGGCACGCGGCCGAGGCCGCCGCGGCCGAGCGCTCACGCATCGCCCGCGAGCTGCACGACGTGATCGCGCACAGCCTGAGCCTGATGGTGGTGCAGGCGTCGGTCGAGGCACGGGTGCAGGGCCCGAACGGCGCCGCGACCACGACCCTGCGCTCGGTCGAGGAGCAGGGCCGCGCCGCTCTGGTCGAGCTCCGCCGCCTGCTCGGCTTCCTCCGCGAGGACGAGGCCGCGCTGGCGCCGTTGCCCCGGCTCGCCGACCTCGACGCCCTGCTGGACCAGCTGCGACGGGCCGGCCACGCGGTGACGTCGTACACGACGGGAGAGCGTCGGGACCTGCCGCCTGGCGTCGAGCTCGCGGCGTACCGCCTGATCCAGGAGGCCGTCACCAACGTCGCCAAGCACGCGCCGGGTGCGGACGCGCACGTAGCGCTGCAGTACCTACCGGGCGGGGTCCGGGCCGCCATCACCAACGGTCCCGCCCGGACGGCCCACGCGCTGGAGCTGGAGCCGGGTGCCGGCATCGCGGGCATGCGCGAGCGGGTCCGCATCTACGGCGGCACGCTCACCGCCGGCGCGACGGACGACGGCGGCTTCGAGGTCGTCGCAACGATCCCCGAGGAGACGACGTGACCGCGGTCGCCATCGCCGACGACCAGGCGCTCGTGCGCGCAGGCTTCCGGCGGCTGCTCGAGCACGAGGACGGCTTCGACGTGGTCGGCGAGGCCGCCGACGGGCGGGAGGCCGTCGAGCTCTGCCGTCGCGCGCGGCCCGACGTGATCCTGATGGACATCCGGATGCCGCACCTCGACGGCATCGGCGCGACCCGCGAGATCGCGAAGTCGACCGACTCGCGGGTGCTCGTGCTGACGACGTACGACCTCGACGAGTACGTCTTCTCCGCCCTCGACGCCGGCGCCAGCGGCTTCCTGCTGAAGGACGCGCCACCCGACGACCTGGTGCGCGCGATCCAGATCGTGGCCGCCGGCGATTCACTCATCGCGCCCGCTGTCACCGGACGGCTCGTCCGCGAGGTCGTTCGCCTGCGCGGGACCCGCACCGACGCCTCCGCGCTCCTCGCTCGCCTGACGCCGCGCGAGCGCGAGGTGCTCGAGCTGCTCGCCGCCGGGAAGTCGAACGCGGAGATCGCCGGGATACTCTTCCTCGGCGAGACCACCGTGAAGACACACGTCGCCGCGGTGCTGTCGAAGCTCGGCCTGCGCGACCGGGTTCAGGCCGTCGTCTTCGCCTACGAGACCGGCGTCGTCAGGCCCGGTGCACCGTGACGACGTAACCCTCCGCCTCCTCGAACGGCGCGGCCTGCCACGTCGAGAACCGGTCCAGGGCGGTGAGGCCGGCGGCCGCGGCGGCCGCGTCGTAGTCGGTCAGCGGCGTCGTCGGGCACCCGGGCGGCAGGTGCGCCGCGTCGAGCCCGAAACCTGCCACGAGCAGACCGCCGGGTCGGAGCACTGCGGCCAGCGCGGTGACCACGGCGGGCAGGGTGTCCTCCGCGAGCAGGGGTACGACGTTGCCGGCCATCACGACCACGTCGTACGGCCCGTCGGCGGCAACGGCCTTCGGCAACTGCGCGAGGTCGCCCTCGTGCCAGGCGAGCGTCGGCGCCTCGCGACGCGCGACCGCGAGCATGGACGCGTCGACGTCGACACCGACGACGTCGTGGCCCAGATCGGCGAGCCGGATCGCCACCCGGCCGGTGCCGCAGCCGGCGTCCAGGACCCGCGAGCCCGGGTCCGCCAGGCCGTGCACGAAGCTCGCCTCGCCGTGGACGTCCTCACCGCGAGCAGCGAGCGCGGCGAAGCGGGCGGCGTACTCCTCGCCACCAGCCCCCCCGGTCAGCCTGCTCCAGCGGGTCATTCCACGACCCTGTCACACCGCCGCCGGTCCCGGCGTTCGATCAGTAGTACCAGGGGAACGGCGACCAGTCCGGCTCGCGCTTCTCCAGGAACGCGTCGCGACCCTCGACGGCCTCGTCGGTCATGTACGCGAGCCGCGTGGTCTCGCCGGCGAACAGCTGCTGGCCGACGAGCCCGTCGTCGATGAGATTGAAGGAGTACTTCAGCATCCGCTGCGCCGTGGGCGACTTGCCGTTGATCTTGCGGCCCCAGTCGAGCGCGACCCGCTCGAGGTCGGCGTGGTCGACGACAGCGTTGACCATGCCCATCCGGTGGGCGTCCTCGGCGGTGTACTCATCGCCGAGGAAGAAGATCTCGCGGGCGAACTTCTGGCCGACCTGGCGGGCGAGGTACGCCGAACCGAAGCCGCCGTCGAACGACCCGACGTCGGCGTCGGTCTGCTTGAACCGGGCGTGCTCACGCGACGCGAGCGTCAGGTCGGACACCACGTGCAGCGAGTGGCCGCCGCCGGCCGCCCAGCCCGGCACCACGCAGATCACGATCTTCGGCATGAACCGGATCAGCCGCTGGCACTCGAGGATGTGCAGCCGGCCGAGCTTCGCCTTGTCGACGAATTCAGATGTCTCACCCGCTCTGCCGTCCGCTCCCTCCGGTCGCGTGTACTGGTAGCCCGCACGACCCCGGATCCGCTGGTCGCCGCCCGAGCAGAACGCCCAGCCGCCGTCCTTGGGCGACGGCCCGTTGCCGGTGAGGATCACGCAGCCGACGTCGCTGGAGGTGCGCGCGTGCTCGAGGACCCGGAGGAGCTCGTCGACGGTGTGCGGCCGGAACGCGTTGCGCACCTCGGGCCGGTCGAACGCGATCCGGACCGTGCCGTGCTCGACGGCGCGGTGGTAGGTCAGGTCGGTCAGCTCCTCGAAACCGGGGACCGTGCGCCAGGCGCTCGCGTCGAAGATCTCGGACACCTGCTCGGGCTGCTCGGGCATGCGCGCAGGTTATCCGGGGCGTGCGGCCGCCTCGCTCACACCTTCCAGGCCGGCGCCACCTCGCGGTGGTAGCGGCGGCCGAACACCTTGCTCAGCAGCAGCACGACCGGCGCCGGCACGTAGGACTTCAGCGACGCCTCCACGTGCGGCTCCATCCCGTCGGTCAGCCAGGCGAAGAACTGCCCGGTCTGGGAGATCGGGCCCTTGCGCAGCTCCTTCTCCGCCGCCTTGTAGACCGGGTCCTCCTTCACGGGCTCGATCAGCGGCTCGAGCTCGGCCTCCTCGTGCGCGAGGTGCCGCTCGACGACCTGCGTCGTGGACCGCACGCTCTCCTGCGCCGCGGCCGCGTCGGCGGCGGAGCCACTGGTCGCGTAGCGACGCATCACCGTCGCGGTCTCCTGCAGTGCGTCGGCCATGGCGTGGTGCTCGCTGTCCATCTCGCCGACCAGCGTCGCGTCGACGCCCAGCCGCTTCAGCGCCGGGAAGATGACGTCGTCCTCCTGCCGGTGGTGACGGGTGAGCTCCTCGTGCAGCGCGGTGTACGCGCGGTACAGCTGCTGCGCCCGCGCCGTGTCCCCGTCCGGCGCTGCGCCCAGCGCGGCGTCGAGTCGGGTCAGGTCACGTCGTACGGCGGCGTGGATCACGCGGTTCATCGTCAGCTGCTCGGCCATGCGCGTGAACCTAGCGCCGTACGGCGTTCCTCCGCATCAGCTCGGCGAGTCCGATCGGCGATCGGCCGC
>NZ_CAMPGZ010000007.1 GCF_946885725.1 uncultured Nocardioides sp. | reverse complement strand
GTGTGGGTCGCCGTGTGGGTTGCTGTACGGGTCCGCGCCGTCGCCGCCATGCGAGCCTCTACTCCTCGAGAGATATCTTGACGTCAAGATACATCCTCCTCGGCAGATGTCTCGATGTCAAGAATCTTCACGAGTAGTCTGGACGCATGCCCGAGCCGCAGCAGGACGAGGTCGACCGTCTCGTCGACGCCTGGCGCCGGGAGCGTGCGGACCTCGACCTGGCCCCGATGGAGGTGCTCAGCCGGGTCAGCCGGCTCAGCCACCATCTGGACCGAGCCCGCCGGCAGGCGTTCACCGAGCACGCGCTGGAGACCTGGGAGTTCGATGTGCTGGCCGCGCTGCGGCGGGCCGGCGCCCCCTACGAGCTCTCCCCCGGCCGCCTGCTGCGCGAGACGCTGGTGACCAGCGGCACGATGACCAACCGGGTCGACCGGCTCGTCGCGCGCGGCTTCGTCGAGCGGCTGCCCGACCCGCGTGACCGGCGAGGCGTGCTGGTCCGGCTCACCGACGCCGGCCGGGCGACCGTCGACAACGCGCTGTCGGCCCTGCTCGCCCGTGAGCGGGAGCTGCTCGCCGGCCTCGACCCGGACGAGCAGAAGCAGCTGGCCGATCTGCTCCGCTCGCTGGTCGTGGCGTTCGAGAGCTGACCCGGCCGATCGAGCCGTCGTTCGGGTGACCGAGAGCGCTACTCCAGGAGCTCTGCGGCCTCGAGCCACTCCTCCTCGAGCGCCTCCTTCTCGGCCACGACGGCCTTGAGCTGCGCGTCGAGCTCGGCGAGCTTCTCGTAGTCGGTCGCGTGCGCCGCCAGCTGCTCGTGCAGCGCGGCCTCTCGCTCGGCCAGCTTGGCGAGCTGCTTGTCGATGCGGGCGACGCTCTTGCGGGCCTCGCGCTGCTCCTGCGCGGTCGGTACGGCGTCGGCGGGAGTGGCAGAAGCGGGCTCGGGCGCGGCGGCGGCGAGCGCGGCCTCCCGTCGCTCGAGGTACTCCTCGACCCCACGCGGGAGCAGCGACACCTGCCCGTCGTCGAGCAGCGCCCAGACGGTGTCGCAGACGCGCTCGAGAAAGTACCGGTCGTGCGAGACCACCACGAGCGTTCCGGGCCAGCCGTCGAGGAAGTCCTCGAGGACGTTGAGCGTCTCGATGTCGAGGTCGTTGGTCGGCTCGTCGAGCAGCAGCACGTTGGGCTCCGACAGCAGCAGCCGCAGCAGCTGGAACCGCCGCCGCTCCCCACCCGACAGGTCGCCGACGCGGGCGGTGAGCCGGTCGCCGGTGAAGCCGAACCGCTCCAGCATCGACGTGGCCGTCACCTCGCCGCCGGCGACCTTGGCGACGCGCTTGATGTTCTCGACCGACTCCAGCACCCGCTCGTCGGGGTCGACCTCAGTGACCGACTGGGTCAGGTGCTCGAGCGCGACCGTGCGACCGCGGCGCACCCGGCCGGCGGACGGCTGGAGCTCGCCGGCGAGCAGCCGGAGCACCGAGGTCTTGCCGGCCCCGTTGACGCCGACGAGACCCACACGGTCCCCCGGCCCGAGCCGCCAGGTGGCGTGCCGCAGCAGGGTCCGGTCGCCGCGCACCAGGTCGACGTCCTCGACGTCGATCACGTCCTTGCCGAGCCGCTGCGTCGCGAACGCCTGCAGCTCCAGCCGGTCCCGCGGCGGCGGCACGTCCTCGATCAGCACGTTGGCCGCGTCGATGCGGAACTTCGGCTTGCTCGTCCGCGCGGGCGCGCCTCGGCGCAGCCAGGCCAGCTCCTTGCGGACGAGGTTCTGCCGCCGCGCCTCGCTCGCCGCGGCCTGGCGCTGCCGCTCGGCCTTGGCCAGCACGAACGCCGCGTAGCCGCCGTCGTACACGTCGACCACACCGTCGTGCACCTCCCACGTCCGCTCGCAGACCTCGTCCAGGAACCAGCGGTCGTGCGTCACCACGACGAGGGCGGAGGTGCGTCGGACGAGGTGGCGCGCCAACCAGGCGACCGCCTCGACGTCGAGATGGTTCGTCGGCTCGTCGAGCACGATCATGTCGTGGTCCTCGAGCAGCAGCCGGGCCAGCGAGCAGCGACGGCGCTCGCCGCCGGACAGGCCGTCGACGGTGCGGTCGAGCTCGATGCCGGCGAGCAGCACCTCGACGGTCTCGCGGGTCGTCGCGTCGGCGGCCCACTCGTGGTCGGCCATGTCGCCGAGGACCGCGTGCCGCACGGTGACGCCCGGATCGAGGTCGTCGCCCTGGGTCAGGTAGCCGAGCCGGAGCCCGCGGTTGCGCGCCACCCTGCCGCTGTCGGGCTCCTCGACGCCCGTGAGCACGCGCAGCAGCGTGGTCTTGCCGTCGCCGTTGCGGCCGACGACGCCGATCCGCTCCCCGGCACCGACGCCGAGTGACACGTCGTCGAGCAGCGGCCTTATGCCGTAGGACTTCGAGACCCGCTCGAGGCTGACCAGGTTGGTGACGGCCACTCAGCCCACCCGCTCCACGCGCGCACCCGGGACCGGACCACGGGCGACCAGGACCGGGTCGCCGAGACCGGCGGAGCGCAGCCCCTGCGCGACCTGCTGGGCGTGCTCGCGTCCGGTGCACAGGAACAGGCAGCTCGGGCCGGAGCCGGACACCATGGCACCGACGGCGGTCTCGTCGATCCCGGCGGTCAGCACCTCACCGATCTCGGGGCGCAGGCGCAGCGCGGCCGGCTCCAGGTCGTTGTGCAGCGACAGCGCGAGCTTTTCGAGGTCGTGGCCGCGCAGCGCCTCCATGAGCTGCTCGGGGATCTCCGGCTCGGGCACGGCGGTGCCGGCCGAGAGCACGTCGAACTCGCCGTACACCGCTGGGGTCGACAGGCCGGTGGCGGCGCCCGCGACCACCCACCAGTACTCCCCGCGCACCATCGCCGGCACGACGTGCTCGCCGCGGCCGGTGCCGACGGCGGTGCCGCCGACGAGGGCGAACGGCACGTCGCTGCCGAGCTCCGACGCGAGCACCATCAGCTCCTCGCGCGAGGTGCCGAGCTCCCAGAGCACATCGCACGCGACCAGGGCGGCCGCGGCGTCGGCGCTGCCGCCGGCCATGCCGCCGGCGACGGGGATGCCCTTGTCGATGTGCACCGACACCGGCTCGAGAACGCCGCTGTGCTCGGCGAGCAGGCGGGCCGCGCGAAGGGCGATGTTCGCCCCGTCGGTCGGTACGTCGGAGAGCGAGAGGCGGTCGTCGCCGGCCACCGTCACGGTCCAGTCGTCCGCGGGGGCGACGGTCACCTCGTCGAGCAGCCCGACGGCCTGGTAGACGGTCGCGAGCGGGTGGTAGCCGTCCTCGCGCACGGCACCCACGCCGAGGTGCAGGTTGATCTTGGCGGGTGCCGAGGCACGCACCCAGGCGGGGCTCACGTCGCCGGCGGCCGTCACGAGGTGGTCTCCCGCCGCAGCTCCTCCGCGATGCGGGCGAAGTCCTCGACGCGCAGCATCTCGCCGCGCGCCTGCGGGTCGACCCCGGCACGCACCAGGGCCGCCTCGGCGGCCGCCGCGGAGCCGGCCAGGGACTTGAGCGTGGAGCGCAGCGTCTTGCGGCGCTGCGCGAAGGCCGCGTCGACGACCGCGAACACCTGCTCGCGGCTCACCCTCGTGGTCGGCGGGTCGCGGTGCTCCCAGGCCACCAGCCCGGAGTCGACGTTGGGGGCGGGCCAGAAGACGTTGCGACCGATCGCGCCGGCGCGCTTCACCTCGGCGAACCACGCCGCCTTCACCGACGGCACGCCGTAGGTGCGCGACCCGGGCGGCGCGGCGAGCCGGTCGGCCACCTCCGACTGCACCATCACCAGGCCGTGCCGCAGCGACGGCAGCAGGTCCATCAGGTGCAGCAGCACCGGGACCGAGACGTTGTAGGGCAGGTTGGCCACCAGCGCGGTCGGTGGCGGGCCGGGGATCTCCTTGACGCGCAGCGCGTCGGCCTCGACGACCTCGAACCGGTCGACGAGCTCGGGCGCGCGGTCGGCCACGGTCGCCGGCAGGGCACGTGCGAGGACCGGGTCGACCTCGATGGCCACCACGTGCCGTACCTCTGCGAGCAGGGCGAGGGTCAGCGAGCCGAGGCCGGGCCCGACCTCGACGACGACGTCGTCGGGGCCGACCCCGGACGTGCGCACGATGCGCCGCACCGTGTTGGGGTCGATGACGAAGTTCTGCCCACGCTGCTTGGTGGGTCGCAGGTCCAGCGCGGCGGCGATCCGACGCACGTCCGCCGGCCCGAGGAGTCTCGGGCCGGCGGAGGTGAAGTCGTCGCCCACGCGGGCGACACTATCCAGCGTCGGGGTGGTCAGCGCGGCAGACCCAGCGAGGCCGCGCAACCCGGCCAGGCGCCGTAGCCGCCACTGGCGTCGCGGACCTTCGTCGCGATCGCGATCTGGGTCTCGCGGCTGGCCTGGTGCGGGTAGCCCGTGCCGCCGTAGGAGCGCCACGTGCCCAGGTTGAACTGCAGCCCGCCGTAGTAGCCGTTGCCGGTGTTGATCGCCCAGTTGCCGCCCGACTCGCACTGCGCGAGCTGGTCCCACACGGTGTTGCCACCGGCGAAGTTGGCGGCGGGCTCGGCCGGACGCTCCTTGGTGCCGACCTTCTCGATCGCGGCGCGCGGCTTGCTCAGAACCTTGCTCTTGAGCTCCTTGCGCTTGACGACCTTGCCGTTCTCGATCGTCACGCGGTAGACGACGCGGCGGCTGCCCTCCTCGCCGGCGCGCACCGTCTCGGACTCGTCCTCGAACATCGAGGAGTCGGCGCGCTCCACGGTCTCGAAGGGGACGTCCTCGGTGACCTTGCGGGTGACCTTGCGGACGTCGGTGAAGACGACCTTGTCGCCGTCCTCGAGCTCGGTGCCGAAGCCCGGCTTCGCCTTGTCGTGCTTGTCGACGTCGACGCCGAGCTTCTCGAGCGCCTCGCGCACGGTGAGCGCGGCCACGGTCTCCTTCGCCAGCTTCTTGTCGGCGATCTTGACCTTCAGGTTCTTGGGGGTCACGACCTCGAGGTCGATGCCCGTGCGCGGGATCTCGGCGCCGCGGCTGACCGAGAGGTCGGCCTGTGCGAAGCGCTCGCCGATCTGGTTCAGCGCGCCGGAGACGTCGGTGGCGGTCACCCAGTAGCGCGACTCGTCGCCGTCGACCGCGAGGTCGAGGGGACGCGCGAACTTCACGGCCACCTCACCGCCGTCACCGACGGGCGAGTCGAGGCTCGGGAAGACCTGGTCGCGCTCGTCGACCTGGATGTCCTGGCTCTCGAGCACGTCCGCCACGGTGTCACCGAGGACGCGGACCTCCGTCTCCTGGCCGTCGAGCGACAGGGTCACTGTCTTGCTCATCGCGGCGTAGCCGACACCGGTGGCCGCAACGGCCAGGGCGACACCCGCCACGAGGACGGCAAGCGTGCGCTTGCTCTTCGTTAGAAGTGCGATGCGAGAACGCACATTTCTCCCATGTTCGTGCTCTCCGGGCCGCGGGCGCGACGATCCATCGGCGCCCAAGCAGCGCAACGGCCCACCCGCCTCCCTCGGCGCCGAACCCGTGCGGGTCTGACGTCGAGCTCTTCGTGTGGGCCCCCGGATGCCGCCCGAGAACTTCCCCGCTCCCGGCCAACAGTCACAAGACCATAACGGCAGGCTCCGAGCCTGCCAAACGTTACGACCCTGTTCGCCCGCTTGGTTCCCCCTCTTTCGTGGGGCGAATCACGCGTTCACGACCGGTCCAGACGGATGTTGCCTACATCCGAACCGGGACGAACCTCGCTTACCAGGCACCCCCGAACGCGGCCTCCGTGTTGGCGTCCACGGCGGCACACAGCTCGGCCAGGTCGTCGCCGCGCACCTCGGCCATCGTCCGCATGGTCAGCGGCACCAGGTACGACGCGTTGGCGCGTCCGCGGTACGGCATCGGGGTGAGGTACGGCGCGTCGGTCTCGACGAGTACGCGGTCGCGCGGCGTCACCCGGAGCGCCTCGCGCAGCGGCTCGGCGTTCCTGAACGTGACGGTGCCTGCGAACGACAGCCAGCCGCCGCGGTCCAGGCAGGCGCGGGCGAACTCGGCGTCGCCGGAGAAGCAGTGCATGACGAACCGTTCCGGCGCGCCCTCCTCGTCGAGGATCCGCAGCACGTCGTCGTGGGCGTCGCGGTCGTGGATCACCAGCGTCCTGCCCAGCCGCTTGGCCATCTCGATGTGGCGCCGGAACGAGTGGTGCTGGGCGGCGACACCGTCCTCCCCGGTCCGGAAGTAGTCGAGGCCGGTCTCCCCCACCGCCCGCACCCGGTCACTGGAGGACGCCAGCCGCTCGATCTCGTCGAGCGCCTCCTCGAGCCGGCCGGCGGCGGCGAGCCGCGGTGCCTCGTTGGGGTGGATCGCCACGCCGGCGACGAGCGCGTCGTGGGTCCCGGCGGCCTCGACCGCCCAGCGCGCGCCGGGCAGGTCGCAGCCGATCTGCACGATCCTCGGCACCCCGACCGCTGTCGCCGCCGCGACCGCCTCGTCGACGCCGACCGGCTCCTCGCCGTCGCGGGTGATGTCGAGGTGGCAGTGGTTGTCGACCACCGGGTGCGGCAGCGGCTCCGGTGCGGGCGGCCGGTTCCCGCCGGGTGGTCGAGCCCTTCGAGACGACTCGTTCCTCGCCTCCTCAGGAACCCCCTGTCGAGACCACGTCTCGCTCATGACTTGTGCACCGCGTCGTAGACCTCGCGCTTCGGGATCCCCGCACGCCGAGCGACGTCGAGGATCGCGTCCTTGCGGCTCATCCCCTCCTCCTCGGCCTCGGCGACGAGGGCGGCGAGCGAGGCCGGGTCGGTCGGCAGACCCGGGCCGCCGGTGGCTCCCGCGACGACGATCGTCACCTCGCCGCGGACGCCGCCCTCCTTGTCGGCGGCCCAGACCGCCAGCTGAGCCAGCCCGCCCCGCCGTACCTCTTCATGGGTCTTGGTCAGCTCCCGGCACACCGCGCCGGGCCGGTCATCGCCGAACGCCTCGGCCATCGCGGCGAGCGCCGCCTGCGTGCGGTGGGGCGCCTCGAAGAACACCATCGTGCGCGGCTCGTCGGCCAGTGCGGCCAGCCGCCGCGAGCGCTCCCCGGCCTTGCGCGGCAGGAAGCCCTCGAAGCAGAACCGGTCCACCGGCAGTCCGGACACCGCCAGCGCGGTGAGCACCGCAGACGGCCCGGGTACGGCGGTGACCGGCAGGCCACGCTCGACGGCGGCAGCGACGAGCCGGTAGCCCGGGTCGGACACCGACGGCATGCCGGCGTCGGTCACGAGCAGCACCCGGTCGCCGGCCTCGAGCGCGTCCACGAGCCCGGCGGTGCGTGCGGCCTCGTTGCCCTCGAAGTAGGAGACCACCCGACCGCCGACGGTCACGCCCAGGTCGGCCGCGAGCCGCTTCAGTCGGCGGGTGTCCTCGGCGGCGACCACGTCGGCCTCGGCGAGCTCGCGCGCCAGCCGCGGCGGTGCGTCCTCGACCCGCCCGATCGGCGTCGCGGCGAGCACGAGCACACCGCCGTCGAGGGGTGCCTGCTCGGTGTCCACGCGCCGATCCTCCCAGGCGGCCGGAACGCACGGTCGCGCCCCCGTAGGGTGGCCGCCGTGACCCTCACGCAGGAGCCCGCCGAACGCACCTCCGGGCTCTCGCGCACCGCCGACGGGCGCGTCGTTCCGAGCGCCCGGCGCCGGCTGGTGCCCATCATCCGGCGCACCGAGCCCGACGGGTTCGCCGGCTGGGCGACCGCGACCGGGCTGGCCCTGCTCGCGCTGTTCTTGCACATCTGGAACCTGGGCCGGCCCAACCGGTTCCTCTTCGACGAGACCTATTACGCCAAGGACGCCTGGTCACTGCTGCACCACGGCTACGTCACCGACTACGTCGCCGGCGCGGACAAGAAGATCGTCGCCGGGCAGACCACCGGGCTGTTCAAGGACAACCCGAGCATGGTCGTGCACCCCGAGGTCGGGAAGTGGGTGATCGCGCTCGGGGAGAAGGTCTTCGGGCTGGACTCCTACGGCTGGCGGATCTCCTCGGCCGTCGTCGGCGCGCTCATGGTGTTCGTGATGGTGCGGCTGGTCCGCCGCCTCACCGGGTCGACGCTGCTCGGCGGGACCGCCGGTCTGCTGCTCACCGTCGACGGCCTGCACTTCGTGATGTCGCGCGCCGCGCTGCTCGACATCTTCCTGGCGTTCTTCCTGCTCTGCGCCGTGGCCTGCCTCGTGGTGGACCGGGACTGGGGGCGGATGCGGCTGGCCAGGCTGGTGCCGTCGGGCTACCGCACGACGGCGTCCGACTGGGGTCCGGTCCGTGGCCTGCTGTGGCGGCCGTGGCGGCTCGGCGCCGGGATCTTCTTCGGGCTCGCCTGCGGCACCAAGTGGAACGCGCTGTTCCCGCTGGCGGCGTTCGGCATCCTCGTCTGGCTGTGGGACGCCGGCGCCCGCCGCTCGCTCGGGGTTCGCAACGCCCGCGCCCGCGCCTTCGTCGTCGACGCCGCACCGGCGTTCTTCTACCTCGTCGTGGTGGCGCTCGTCGTGTACGTCGTGTCGTGGACCGGCTGGCTGCTGCACGCCGACGTCTACGAGCGGGCGCTCTCCAACACCCAGTACGGCCCCTACTGGGGCGGCTACCTGCGCGAGGACGCGCGCGGGTTCTTCCCCGAGCTGATGCAGTCGCTGCGCTCGCTGTGGAACTACCACCAGGACGTCTACACCTTCCACACGCGCTTCCTGAACGACGCGACCCACAGCTACCAGTCCAAGCCGCACTGGTGGCTGATCCTCAACCGGCCGGTCGGCATGCAGGCCGATCTCGGCATCGAGCCCGGGCAGCAGGGCTGCACCGCGGCACCGAGCAGCACCTGCCTGCGCCAGGTGCTGCTGCTGGGCACGCCGGTGCTGTGGTGGGGCGCGGCCCTCGCGTTCCTCTACTCGATCTGGGGCTGGCTGGTCCGGCGCGACTGGCGCTTCGGCCTGGTGGTCGTCGGCGTGGTCTCGACCTGGCTGCCGTGGCTGCGGTACGACGACCGGCCGATCTTCTCCTTCTACGCGATCTCGATCCTGCCGTTCACCGTGATCGGCCTGACCCTGGCGCTCGGCGTGCTGATGGGCGGCCCCCGCGCGTCCGCCCGCCGCCGGCTGGTCGGCACCACGATCGCCGGCGCGTTCGTGGTGCTGGTCGTGCTCAACTTCGCCTGGTTCTGGCCCATCTACACCGGCGAGCTGATCACCACCCCCGACTGGCTGCACCGGATCTGGTTCAAGGCCTGGATCTGACCGGATCGGTACGTACCGATTTGTGCATTTCCGGGACGCGACCGGCCCCGATGAACCACGCTTGGACCGTGTTCCCGGCGTACCACTGGGAGAGGTGCGCGGCAGGAAGACGATCCATGGAACGGCGTCACGAATGTCCGTTTCGTCCGTCTTCCCGGTAACACACTGGGAATCTGGGAGAGGCTGACATCGGGATGTTCGGTGCCAAGCAGGACGAGGCTGCGCCCTCGGTCGTCGACGACGCGCACGTCCGGGCCGAGGTGGTCGGGCGGCTGAGCACCGCCGGCGCCCTCCGCAGCGCCCTGCGCGGCCACGGCCTCAACATCGCCTACCAGCCGATCGTCAGCCTGGCCACCGGCCGGATCGCCGCGCTCGAGGCGTTCGCCCGGTGGACGACGTCCACGGGTACGGCGGTCTCCCCCGAGGTGTTCATCCCGGTCGCCGAGGAGAACGGCCTCATCGTCGAGCTCGGGTCGCAGATCCTGGCGATGGCCGCGCGCGACGCCGCCTCCTGGCAGCAGATCGCGCCCACCGGCCTACGAGTCAACGTGTCGGTCCACGAGCTGCGGTCGCACAACTTCTACGACGACGTGATGCGCAAGCTGAACCGCGCGGGTCTCGACCCGGCGCTGCTCGGTCTCGAGGTCACCGAGTCCGTGCTCGCCACGGAAGGTGAACCGACCCGCGACGTGCTGGCGCGGCTGCGCGGCACCGGCATCTCGGTCATGCTCGACGACTTCGGCGCCGACGCCGGCCAGGGCCGGCTCGCGCACATCCCGCCGGTCGACATGCTCAAGCTCGACCGCTCGTTCATCAGCGACCTCGACCGGGAGGACGAGGTGGTCGAGGTGATCAGCACCGGCCGGGCGATGGGCCTCAAGGTCTGCGCGGAGGGCGTCGAGAACGCCCCGCAGCACCAGCGCGCCGCGGCCCTCGGCTGCGACTACGCGCAGGGCTACTACTTCGCACGCCCGATCGCGGGCGACATGGTGCCGAAGATGCTCCAGACGTGGGCGCCGTTCCTGCCTTGACCCTGACGCCAGCGCCTCAGCAGAGGTCGTCGTACTGCGCGCAGATCTCGACGTACCACTGCGGCTCGGGACGCTCGGTGTGCTCCGGCGCGGCGAGCGCGGTGCCCGCGGCGATCCCCACCATCGTCACGAGGTAGAGCAGATCGCGGAGCATGTTCTGGTCCTTGCCCTGAGGTAGTCGGAGTCAAACGTCGGACCGGGTCTACAGCCTTCTCTTACCTCCGTCGGTCGAGTCGCCCCGGACATGGCACCCGAGACCTACGAGACGCAGCACCCGCTCGGTGGTGCTGCCCGGCCGGACCACCAGCTCGACGTCGATCCCCCGCTCCTCCGCCTCGACCACGAGCTGGTCGAGGACCCGCGTCCCGGCGCCGCCGAGCACGTCGATGCGAGTGAGGTCCACGACGAACCCGCCGACCAGCCGCACGCCACCGAGCTTCTCGCGGTGGTGCTCGAGGTGCTCGAACAGCTGGTAGCCGACCCAGGCGGACGTCGTCGCGTCGAAGTCGCCGGCCACGCGTACGCCCTGCGGGCGCAGCAGCACGTCGACCCGAGGGCCCGTCACGCGTTCCGGGCCTCGCCCACCGTCGTACGACATCGGAACCTCCCGAAGGTGGTCACCAGGCCGCCCCATGCCCTCTGTGGGGCCGAGTCTGCCCCCGCGCCGGGCGGCGCGACAGGGCCCGGACGGGGGGTTTCGGAACCGCCCCTCTCGAAACGTGGATGCGGCTCGCTGACAGGTGTCCCCGGCCGGAGTTAGCGTGCCCGGATGAGAAGGCGCCCGCACGAGAACGTCGCGACGGTCCTGGTGGACCCGCGCGTGCTCGGCGACGTGGAGCTCGAGCTGATGGCGCTCGACCTGCGGGTCTGGCCGGTGCGGACCGCACCCAACTGCATCGACGGGCCGCGCACCGCCTTCCAGGTACGCCGCCAGCTCTTGATGAGCCACCGCGGCGAGTGGGACCTCGCCGCCGACTGGGTGCCGGTGTGGATCGGGTTCGGGCCGTCGTGGCGGGACGGCGATGAACCACTGCCGTGGGCCGCGCACCGGGCGCTGTGGGGTGCGCTGGAGCAGTTCGCCGAGCATGTCCGGTTCCACAAGCGGCTCGGCGGCGTACGCCGGATGCCGCCGGTGCCCGAGGGCCTGCGCCCCTAGCGCCCGGGCCCTGCTCGGGTGGTCGAGCCTGTCGAGACCACCCAGCGGCCACGACCTGCGCCTTGACGATCTGTTGACGGTGCCCGGTCTGGCTTGACGGGCTGTTCACGGTCCGCGTCACAGACTCCAGCCCGCAGGCGGACTGCGCCTGCGGACAACTGTCGCCCGGGGGGCCCGGGCAGACCAGGGGGTTACGACGATGACCAGTAGGACACGGCTCATCCGAGCCGGGCGCCGGCCTCGACGCACAGGCAGCGGTCTCGGGGTGTTCCTCGCGACCGTGCTGACCGTCGGAGGCGTGGGCATGACCACGGTGCCGGCGATCGCTGCTACCGACACGAATCCTGACTTCATGCTGATCGAGGACGACCTCGAGCACATCCTGAAGCAGATCCAGATCGCGGAGGCGCACGCCGCCGGCGGCAACCTGCTGTGCAGCGAGCCGACCGACACCAGCGGCAAGTGCGTGCCCGACCCGGCGCTGCCGTACGGGCTGCGCACCGTCGACGGGTCGTACAACAACCTGCTGCACCCGACCTGGGGCGCGGCGGACCAGAACTTCCCGCGGTTACTGGCGCCCCTGTGGCGTCAGGCGGACGCGGAGCAGCCGGCTCCGCCGTTCATCTCCGCCAACGACCCGGCGGACATGGCCGACTGCGACGAAGGCGTCACCTGCTACGGACAGGAGCACGGCAACGTCTACGACTCCGAGCCGCGGGTCATCAGCAACCTGATCGTCGACCAGACGACCAACAACCCAGCCGCGGTCAACGCCGCGAACAACACGCCGGGTGGTGTTGTGGAGGAGGCCTCGAACGAAGGGCCGGGCAACGTCTACGTCCCGAACACCGCTCCCGACGAGGCGCTCTCGGCACCCTTCAACGCGTGGTTCACCTTCTTCGGCCAGTTCTTCGACCACGGGCTGGACCTGGTCAACAAGGGTGGCAACGACACCCTGGTCGTGCCGCTGCAGCCGGACGACCCGCTGTACAACGACCCGCGATCCCATGGCAACTTCCTCACGTTGACGCGGGCCACGCAGTACAAGGACGCTGACGGCAACGTCCAGCACGTCAACCAGACGACGCCGTTCATCGACCAGAACCAGACCTACACCTCGCACCCTGCACACCAGGTGTTCCTGCGCGAGTACGAGCTCGTCGACGGCAAGCCGCACGACACCGGCCGGCTGCTCGACGGCACCCTGCCGAGCGGCGGTACCGGCGGACTGGCGACCTGGGCGGACGTCAAGCGGCAGGCCCGCGAGGTACTGGGCATCGACCTCGTCGATGACGATGTGCTCAACGTGCCGCAGATCGTCACCGACCCCTACGGCAACTTCATCCCCGGTGACAGCGGCTTCCCGCTGCTGGTGACGCAGGACCCGGACACCGACGTAGTCCGCAACATCGAGGGCGACCCGGGGGCGCCGATCTCCACCAGCAACGCTATGCGGACCAACCACGCGTTCCTCGACGACATCGCGCACGGCGCGGTGCCGGGCGGGACGAGCTTCGACCCCGCACTGCTTGACGACCACTTCGTCACCGGCGACGGTCGCGGAAACGAGAACATCGGTCTCACCTCCGTGCACCACGTGTTCCACTCGGAGCACAACCGGATGGTCAACGAGATCGACGAGATGCTGCGGCTTCCCGAGAACGAGGAGCTCTTCAAGGCGTTCCAGGGCCTGGACAACGACTACGAGGAGAAGCTCGGCGAGGAGCTTCCCGACGGTCCCGAGGCCGACGACTGGACCTACGAGCAGCGGCTCTTCCAGGCCGCGCGCTTCCCGACCGAGATGCAGTACCAGCACCTCGTGTTCGAGGAGTTCGCGCGCAAGGTGCAGCCGGCCATCGACCCGATCGTGCTGAACGAGAACAGCTACGACGCGACGATCAACCCGGCGATCAAGGCGGAGTACGCCCACGTGGTCTACCGCTTCGGCCACTCGATGCTGACCGAGGACATCGAGCGCAGACTGCCCGGGCGGGACGACGTCACCGACGTCAGCCTCCTGAGCGGCTTCCTGAACCCACGGACGTATGACGAGCAGGGCACGCTGACGCCCGACCAGGCGGCCGGCGCGATCATCAACGGCACCACCAACCAGGTGGCCGGCCAGATCGACGAGTTCGTGGTCGACACCCTGCGCAACAACCTTCTGGGCCTGCCGCTCGACCTCGCCACGATCAAC
This sequence comes from uncultured Nocardioides sp., assembly GCF_946885725.1. The sequence continues at coordinate 26,368 of NZ_CAMPGZ010000007.1, read as the reverse complement.
CTGGTCCGTGCTCGCGACGCGGGGGTCCCGTCCCTGCAGGCTGCCCGGGCGAAGTTCTTCGCGGAGTCCGGCGACCCGATGCTGGAGCCCTACTCGAGCTGGGTCGACTTCGGCCTCAGCCTGAAGAACGGCGACAACTTCGGTCGCGACACGGAGCTCCCCAACGCCTCCCTGATCAACTTCGTGGCGGCCTACGGCCAGCACCCGACCATCCTCGCCCAGGACACGGTGGCCGGGAAGCGGGAGGCGGCGCGGCTGGTCGTCAACGGGCCCGACGCGCCCGACCCGAGCGACCCGAACGCTCCGCCCGTGCCGGAGGACCCGGCGCTGGCCGACCGGCTGGACTTCATGAACAGCACGGGCGACTGGGCGGACCGGGAGACCGGTCTGAACCTCGTCGACTTCTGGATCGGCGGTCTGGCGGAGGCGCTCGAGCCGTTCGGCGGCATGCTCGGCTCCACGTTCAACTACGTGTTCGAGAAGCAGCTCGAGGACCTGCAGTTCGGCGACCGGTTCTACTACCTTTTCCGCAACCAGGGCAACCAGCTCTTCGCGGCGCTCGAGAACAACTCGTTCGCCAACCTGATCCGGCGCAACACGGACGCGTCGGCGCTCCCCGCGGACATCTTCTCGGTACCGCAGATCAGCGTCGACCTCGAGGCGCTTCCGGACCCGCTGCCCGAGGGCCTCATCCAGATGCCCAACGGTCAGTGGCGCTGGGACGGCGACGAGCACATCGAGATCCACGGGCTGCGGGAGGCACCGGACAACATCCGCGGTGCTCAGGGCGACGACTCGCTCTGGGGCTACGGCGGCAACGACCGCATCGAGGGAGGCTCCGGCAACGACGGCATCCTCGGCGGACCCGGCGACGACATCCTCACCGACACCTTCGGTGACGACAACATCAAGGGTGGGCTCGGCAACGACGCCATCAAGGCCGGCGCGGGTGACGACCTCATCCTGGGTAGCCACGGCCGTGACTTCGTGAGCGCCGGCAACGACTTCAAGTCGGTGTTCTCGGGGACCGGGGACGACATCGTCGTCGGCGGCACCGGGCGGGACACCGTCTTCGCCGGCGAGGGGTCCGACTGGATCGAGGGCGGCCCGCACGCCGACCTCATGCAGGGTGACAACGCCAACCAGTTCCAGAACAACCCGCACGGCGGCAGCGACATCGTCGACGGCGGGCCTGGCAACGACGACCTCGAGGGTGAGGGCGGCGACGACATCCTGATCGGCCGGCCTCAGGGCACCGACCGTCATGAGGGCATGCACGGCTACGACTTCGTCACCTACCGCGGCGACGACACGGGCGTGGACGTCGACCTGAGGTTCACCACCCTGCAGCGTCCGGACAACCAGGCCGTTCGCGACCGGTTCGACCTCATCGAGGCGATCTCGGGCGGCGACGGGGACGACGTCCTGCGTGGCATGGGCAACGAGATCGACGACGTACCCGACCTCGACGAGCACAAGATGACTCAGAAGACCCTGAACCTCATCGACGGCCTCAGGGCGATGCTCGACCCCGGTCACGTGACGAACTACGCGGACCGCTTCATGGTCCAGGAGATCGGGTTCGACACGGACGGCTCGAACAACCTGCTGCTCGGCGGCGCCGGCAGCGACATGATCCAGAGCCGTGCCGGGAACGACTTCCTCGACGGTGACGCCTACCTCGACGTCTATCTGATGGCGAATGGTGAGCGTTACGACAACCCGTCCGAGGAAGCCTTGCAGAACCTGGTGTTCAGCGGCGATCTCAACCCCGGTGACATCACCATGCACCGGGAGATCGCGTACGACACGACGCCCGATGACGACAAGGACACCGCGGTGTTCGGGGCTCCTCGGAGCCAGTACTCGGTCACCCGCCTGGGTGGCGACTACTGGCAGGTCGCCCACGACCTGACCGACACCGAGCCCGAGGAGGCCGAGGGGTCGGACGTCATCCGCAACTTCGAGTACCTGCAGTTCGACGACGGCTGCTACGTCCTGCCTTCGTTGGAACCGTGCGGCAGCTACGGCACCGCCTCGCTGGACTACACCGCACCGGCGACGGAGAACGAGCCGATCGGCGCGACCGTGGTGTTCGACGGTGACATCGAGGTGCAGAACCCGACCGACATCCGCTTCCGCTGGAAGTTCGCGGAGGAGGAGGACGTCAACGGTGCGGCCGAGTGGCTGGCTGCCGACGTCCAGCAGGCCCGGAACTGCGCAACCAACGCAGACGGGTTCCTCGAGTGCTCGACCAGCTATACGCCGGGCGACCTCGTGGTGGACAACCTGCTGCGGGTCGAGGTCACCTTCCTCGACGACGACGGCGTGATGCGCCGCATCCAGTCGCCGCCGACGACCGAGATGGTGGTCAACGTCAACGACGAGCCCGTCGTCCCGGTGCTGAAGAACCAGCTCGGTCAGCGGCTCGACGTCGACGAGGACGGGGACGGTCCGCTGGAGCCGCCGGTTCCGCAGATCAACCAGGTGATCCGCGCCTCGGGCCTCCAGGACGGTGACGGTCTGGAGGAGGCCGGCGAGACCCTGCAGTGGGTGTGGCAGACCTCGCTGAGCCGCAACGGTCCGTGGACGACCGTGGCGACGAACCCGTTCACCATCACGGGCTTCATCCCCACGGACGAGCACGCCGGACTGTACGTCCGGGCCGTCGCCACCTACGACGACGACCTGGGCACCTCCGAGGCGGCGGCTTCCCTGGCGACCGTGAACCCGCTGCCGGGTGAGCCGGTGAACCCCGGCGGCTCGGGCGATCCCGACCCGGGGAACCCCGGAAGCGGCAACCGCAACGGCGGCCCGCCCGTGACCCCGCCCGGTCCGCCGGTGACCCCGCCGGGCAACGGCAACCCGGGAAACCCCGGGAACGGCAACGGTGCGCCCCCGGCACAGGCACTGGCGATCGTCTCCAGCGTCCCGGCCGCCTCTGCGACCGAGGTCGCCACTCGGACCGCGGTCCGGATGGTGCTGGCCGGCGACGTCCAGGGCGTGGGCACCGACACCGTGCGGCTGCAGCGGGCCGGCGGGAAGCTCATCCCGAGCAGGGTCAGCTACGACGCGGCAGCGCGTGAGGTCAAGGTGACCCCGAAGAAGGGCCTGCCCGCCGACAGGGTGGTCAAGGTGGTGATGGCCGGTCTCAGGAACAGCGCCGGCGAGATCCTCCCGAGCACCACCTGGACCTTCCGCACGAAGGACGACGTGCAGCCGCGCATCGTCAAGGTGAAGCCGAGCGACAAGCGCGTGAAGCGCTCGGCGGACATCCGGCTCAAGGCCGATGAGTCTCTCCGTCACGTGGACCGCCGCTCCGTGGTGATCCGCGAGAAGGGTGGCTCGAAGGTCAAGGCCACGGTGGCCTACCGGTTCGGCAAGCACCTGATCGTCGTGGACCCGGCCAAGCGGCTCGACCGGCGGACGACGTACGTCGTCATCGTCAAGTCGAGGGTCACGGACGCCGCCGGCAACGCGATACGGCGCACCACCTGGACCTTCCGCACCAGGTAGGCGTCAACCCCCCGAAGCGAGGCGGTCCAGCCGACAGGCTGGGCCGCCTCGTGATGTCCCAGCGCGAGGAGTCAGCTGTTCAGCCCGCTGGGCGGTGTGTCGCGACGCGACTGACCCCTCGGCGCGGGCTGCGCCGAGGGGTCAGAGGGGAAAGCGAGTGAAGACCGCGGGGCTCAGGCGCCGAGCAGCAGCGCGAGCGGCTCGAGCTCCTGGACCATCGCGAGCCCCGCGAAGCCCTGCAGCCGGTCGAGCAGGGTACGGCTGGCGCGGGCGCTGCCCTCCAGCACCGCCGGACCCCGGGGCTCGGGGACGGGGCGGTCCTCCGGCATCGTCTGCCGCCGGTGCGCCGGGACTCCCGACAGGGCCGAGCGGAGCGCGGCCTCGGCGACGGTGTCGCCCCACTGCCGGGCCAGCTCGAAGGCGGCGCCGCCGAGCTGGACGGCCCGGTCGTGCTCGCCCGCAGCGGCGAGCAGTTCGACGCGCTGGACGAGCGGCAACGACACGTGCTCGGCGACGAGGACCGACAACCGGCGCCGCACGGTCGACCGCATCCACGTGGCGAACTCGGTGCACACCGCCTGGTCCAGCAGCCGGTAGCCCCGCCTGCCGGCCACGACGTGCTCCGTCTCCACCAGCTGCTCGAGGGCGGCACGCACCTCGTCGGGCGTCGCGGCGCCGTGCAGAGCGCAGACCACGGCGACGATCTCGTCGGGGTCGGTCTCGTCGTCGATGACCGCGAGCACCTCGACGGCATCGCGGGCGTACGGCGACAGCATGCGGAGCCGGCGACGCACGCAGAGCGACGCGCTCGGGAGGTACGGGACTCGCTTGTCGGTGAGCGCGAGCCCGTCGACGCTCCACACCACGCGGCCCTCGGCGAGCCAGGCCTGCGCCGTACGGCAGGCGGCTCCGCTGAGGCCACCGGACGCGGCTCGCAGTCGGTCGAGCAACGACGCAGACGGGGTTCCTTGCAGGACCAGCTCGGTCAGGTCGGCCAGGTCGGCGTCCGGCAGAGCGCCGACCCGTACGACCGGGTGCCGCCATCCATCGACCGGGACCTGCCGCACGGGTACGACGACCAGACCGCCGTGCCGTCGCACGAGGCTCTCCAGCGCCGTGAGCGAGCCGGGCTGCACCGTGGTGCTGGCGGGTAGCAGGACCACGTCGCTCGGCGACGCGTCGGCCACCGCAGGCATCAGGTCGGCGGCGTGCCCGAACCAGATCTCGCGACCCAGCTCGTGCAACCCGAGCCCGGCCGCGCGGCAGGCCGCACGGGTCACGCTGTCGCGGCCGCTGCCCGGCTCGCCCTCCAGCCAGACCAAGGTCCCCTGCCCGGTGTCATCCTCACGTGCGGCGGTCTCCAGCACGTCCCGCAGCGCGACGACCGTCTCCGCATGGCCGATGGTCTCGCCGCGACGGGTGGGTGCGGCAGTGCCGGTCATCAGCTGGACGTGCAGCGCGCGGGTCTGCGGGGACGGGTCGGCGCCGTACTCCCGGGCCAGGTCGCGGCGGGTCCGCTCGAAGATCTCGAGCGCCTTCTCGATCTCGCCGACGCCGGCGAGGGCGCGCATCAAGGCCCGGGACGCCTCCTCGCTCGGCGCCAGCGACGCGGCGCGCTCGGCGAAGGCCAGGCTGTCGCGCATCCAGCAGACCGCGGCGGCCGCCTCGGCCGCGTCCAGCAGTGCCCGGCAACGCAGCCGGTGCAGCCGCTCGCGCGCTTCGTACATCCACTCACCGGGGTGCTCCGGCAGGTCGAGGTCACCGACCCACAGCGCCTCCGCGTGCTTCACCGCGGCGACGGTCCCCTGGTGGTCGCCCACCCGCGCGCACGTGGCCGCCTCGGTGAGCAGGCCCTCGAACGTCTGTACGTCGACCCAGGAGTCGACCAGCACGAGACCGCCGATGCGGCGCTCGACGCAGTCCTCCCCGAGGGCCTTGCGGAGCTGGCTGGCGGCGGTGCGCAGGCTCGCCCGGCCACGCGACTCCGCAACGCCCGGCCACAGCAGGTCCACGATCGTGCGAACCGGAACGGCCTCCCCGTTGTGGAGCGCGAGCAGCCGCAGCAGGTCCAAGGTCTTGGACGTCCGCCATTCATCGTCGCGTACCCCGCTGCCGTCGTGCCGACGAACCAGCAACGGCCCCAGCATCCGAATTTCCATCACGATCGCCTTTGACCCCGAGCGACCCAGGCGCCTCCCCCCGTTGAGGTGAGTGGTTCGTTGTACGCCGCAAGTCAGCATGTCGTGACGAGGCCGGGACGAGTAGACCTGATGGGGCCAGCCGGATCCGACCGACCGGACGAGCGCATCCCCACCCTGAGGGAGCAAGCCTGACACGCCTGCGCGCGCCGAAATGACCCGAACGTGCCTGATGCTCACCACCCGAACGGGCCCAGGTCCCGCTGGACGCACGACGGGGCGAGCCGCCGTGAGCATGAACGCCCACCTGCCGGGTAACGCAGGGCCCACGCTGCCTGAGTGGTCTCGACAGGGGGTTCCTGAGGAGACAGCGGATTCCTGAGGAGGCGAGCAACGAGCCGTCTCGAAGGGCTCGACCACACGCGGGTCGCGCGTGGCCGGGTCCGCCCTGGGTACGAGCCGGATCCCCGACCGAGGAGACTGCATGACCTCCCTGTGGCTGGCCCGCGCCGACGCCGTACCCGACGACACGCTGAACCCCGACGAGCCGCTCGACGACCTCGTCGTCGGTGCCGGGATCACCGGACTCACGACCGCGCTGCTGCTGGCCCGCGCCGGCCGGCGGGTCGCGGTCGTCGAGGCGCGCACGGTCGGGGCGGTGGCGACGGGCAACACGACGGCGAAGCTGTCGCTGCTGCAGGGCACCCGCCTGTCCCGGATCCTGCGGCACCAGTCGGAGCGGGTCGGGCGCGCGTACGTCGACGGCAACCGCGAGGCCATGCAGTGGCTGCTCGGCTTCTGCGCGGAGACCGGGGTCGCGGTGCAGCGCCGGCCCGCGTTCACCTACGCCGCCGACCCTGGCGAGGTCGCGACCGTCCGCCGCGAGCACGAGGCCGCGACCCGGCTCGGCCTGGACGTGGCCTGGCAGGACGAGATCGACACCCCGTTCCCGTCGTACGGCGCGACGATGCTGGCCGACCAGGCGCAGTTCGACCCGATGGACGTGCTGCACGCGCTGGTCGCCGGGCTGCGCAGCCATGGCGGCACCCTGCACCAGGGCCGGCGCGTCGTGAACGTCGCCCGGACGTCGCCGCCCGTCGCCCGCCTCGACGACGGCACCGAGCTGCGGTGCGAGCACCTGGTCCTCGCCACCGGCGTCCCCGTGCTCGACCGAGGTCTCTACTTCGCCAAGGTGGAGCCCCAGCGGTCCTACGCGCTGGCGTTCGAGCCGGGCACCGACGTGCCCGAGGGCATGTACCTCTCCGCCGGGTCCGACAGCCGGTCGGTCCGCGACACCGAGCACGACGGGCGCAGGCTGCTGCTCGTCGGTGGCAGCGGGCACACCGTCGGGCGCACCCGCTCCGAGCTCGAGCACGTCCACGCGCTGCGCGACTGGACCGCCTCGTGGTTCCCCGGCTCGACCGAGCTCTACCAGTGGTCGGCGCAGGACTACGCCTCGCACGACGGCATCCCCTTCATCGGAGCGCTGCCGCGTGGCCGCGGCCGGATCGACCTCGCCACGGGCTTCGAGAAGTGGGGCATGAGCAACGGCGTGGCTGCCGCCCTCGCGATCTCCGGACGAGTGCTGGGCAACCCGCCGTCCTGGCACCAGACGCTCGGCCGGCGGGTCACGCGACCGTCCGGTGCCGCCAACATCGCACGGGTCAACGCCGAGGTCGGCGCCTCGCTGGTCGCGGGTGGCGTCCGCGCCGCGCTGAGCCGGGCGCCGGAACAGCCCGAGGAGGGACGCGGGCAGGTGGGCCGCGACCTGCCCCTGCCGGTCGGCCGCGCGACGACCGATGGCGAGACCTGCGAGGTGGTCGGGATCTGCACCCACCTCGGTGGCGTGCTCAAGTGGAACGACGCCGAGCGCAGCTGGGACTGCCCGCTGCACGGCTCCCGGTTCGCACCGGACGGCAGCGTCCTGGAGGGTCCCGCGACCAAGCCGCTGGCGCGTCGCGACGCGGGAGCGCAGCACGCGGCCGGCGACGCGTGAGACCTCGCGGCTGGGGTACCGCAACGGCATGTTCGACGGCTACCGCGACCGCGACCCGCAGTCCGAGAGCGTCAGCGCTCCCGTGGAGGACGACGCCCCTCCCCGCCGTACCCGCTCGACGGTGGTCCTGGTGACGCTCAGCGTGCTGGCCATCTTCGTGCTGGGCGCCGCGCTGGTGTGGGCGGCACTGGACGCCGCCGCCTGACCTCGAGTCGACCCGGGGCTGAGCCGCTCAGCACCACTGGGCCGTGGTGTTGTGCACGCGCGGCGACGGGATGCCGACGAGCTCGAAGTAGCGGGCGCACTCCGCGATCCGCCGCACGGTCGGGGACGCGGCCACCACCTCGAAGCGGCGCCCGGCCAGGTCCCAGGCGCGTCGGGCGGTGTCCAGCTCGCGCAGACACACGCAGTCGATGAACGTCAGTCCACCGAGGTCGAGGTTGAGCCGGGTCGCGCTCTCGGCATTGGCGAGCTCGACGAGGCGCGTGTGGAGGTCGTCGCGCAGCGCGATGTCCAGCTCGCCGCAGGCGACGAGCAACGCGACTGGTGGGGCGACGAACGAGTCGATCGTTGCGTTCACGGGGATGACCTGATTCCGCCAGGCCCTCGGGTGCCCGTTTTCTCGAGCGGGGGTCCTTGGACCGTACGCCGCTGGTGAGGTCGCTCACAAGCACCGGGCTGGTCCGCCCGGCACCCCTGAAACTAGCGCGACAACTGTCGGTGCGGGCCGGGAGAATCCGGACCAAATGATCGCCGCCCTGATGCGCTACATGCGCCCACCGTCGCCCCTCGCCGGCCGTCTCTCGGTCCAGTCGCTGCTGTTCGCGCTGGGCGAGGGCACCTTCATGACGGGGTCCGCCGTCTTCTTCACGCAGATCGTCGGCCTCAGCGCGGCGCAGGTGGGACTCGGCCTGACCCTGGCCGGTGTCGCGTCGTTCCTCGCCGCGGTGCCGATGGGCAAGCTGGTCGACCGGATCGGACCGAAGAAGGCGTGGGCGGTCAGCTCCGTCGGCCAGGCGGCGATGTTCTCCGTCTGGCCGTTCATCACCGACTTCCAGGGCTACCTCGCGATGGCCGTCGGCATGGAGGTGATCGGTTCGCTCGGCGGCGCCGCCTACGGCGCCTACACGATCGACGTACTGCCACCGGCCGAGCGGGTGAAGTCCCGCGCCTACATGTACTCCGCGCTCAACGTCGGCTTCACGCTCGGCTCCTTGGTCGGAGGGATCGCGCTGGCCTTCGACTCCGACGAGGTCCTGCGGGCCGTGCCGTGGTTCACCGCTGGTGTCTTCCTGGTCAACGCGGTGGCCGTCAGCCGGCTGCCGCGCGCCTCCCACGACATGCGCACGGCCGAGGGGGGTCCTTGGACCGTACGCCGCTGGTGAGGTCGCTCACAAGCACCGGGCTGGTCCGCCCGGCACCCCTGAAACTAGCGCGACAACTGTCGGTGCGGGCCGGGAGAATCCGGACCAAATGATCGCCGCCCTGATGCGCTACATGCGCCCACCGTCGCCCCTCGCCGGCCGTCTCTCGGTCCAGTCGCTGCTGTTCGCGCTGGGCGAGGGCACCTTCATGACGGGGTCCGCCGTCTTCTTCACGCAGATCGTCGGCCTCAGCGCGGCGCAGGTGGGACTCGGCCTGACCCTGGCCGGTGTCGCGTCGTTCCTCGCCGCGGTGCCGATGGGCAAGCTGGTCGACCGGATCGGACCGAAGAAGGCGTGGGCGGTCAGCTCCGTCGGCCAGGCGGCGATGTTCTCCGTCTGGCCGTTCATCACCGACTTCCAGGGCTACCTCGCGATGGCCGTCGGCATGGAGGTGATCGGTTCGCTCGGCGGCGCCGCCTACGGCGCCTACACGATCGACGTACTGCCACCGGCCGAGCGGGTGAAGTCCCGCGCCTACATGTACTCCGCGCTCAACGTCGGCTTCACGCTCGGCTCCTTGGTCGGAGGGATCGCGCTGGCCTTCGACTCCGACGAGGTCCTGCGGGCCGTGCCGTGGTTCACCGCTGGTGTCTTCCTGGTCAACGCGGTGGCCGTCAGCCGGCTGCCGCGCGCCTCCCACGACATGCGCACGGCCGAGGACCGCAAGGTGAAGGTGCCCGGGCCGGGGCCGCTGCGCAACTGGGGGTGGCTGCTCACGACGTTCTTCACCGGGGTCCTCTGGACGAACCAGGTGCTGCTCAACATCGTGATCCCGCTCTGGCTGGTCACGGAGACCGACGCTCCCCGGGTGTTGCTGGCCTTCCTGTTCGGCACCAACACGGTGATGTGCATCTTCCTGCCGATGGCCGCCTCGCGCGGGGTCAAGGACGTGCCGACCGCGCTCAAGGCGGTCCGGATCTCGGCGACCTTCTTCGTGGTCTCCTGCGTCATCACCCTGGCCACGCACGACACCGTCGGCTGGGTCACGATCGCGCTGGTCTGGCTGGGGCACGTGACGGTGACCGGGGCCGAGCTCTACCTCTCGGCCGGCAGCTGGTCGTTCGAGGCGGAGCTGATGGACCCGCGCCAGCGCGGCGCCTACCAGGGTGCCGCCGAGCTGAGCGGGACGGCCGGCAAGGTGTGGGCGCCGGCGCTCTACACGTTCCTCGCGATGAGCTGGGGAGCGTCCGGGTGGCTGGTCATCGCCGGGATCATCGTCGTGGCCACCGTGCTGCTGCACCCGTCGACCCGGCTGGCGCGGCGGTTCCTCGAGCAGCACGTCCCGGCCGACGTGCTGGCCGACGCACGCGCCGGAGCCCCCGATGCCGACTCGCCCGTGGCGGTCGGGCCGCCGTCCCTCATCGACACCGACGAGCCGGCGACGAGTCCCACACCCTGACCTGGCCTACTCCTCATAGGATTTTGCCTAAAGAGTGTAGGCAACGTACCGTCGTGGCCGTGCAGACCTTCACCGAGGCGGAGATCCGCCGCTCCTTCGTCAACTGCAGCCGGGGCGAGGCGCAGCGCGCCAACCTGCCCGACGGCTTCGAGGACCTGGCGTGGGACGACCTGGACTTCCTCGGCTGGGTCGACCCCAAGGCACCGCAGGTCGCGTACGTCGTGGTGCCGAGGGACGACGGACCGGTGGGCGTCCGGCTGCGCCGCAACAACAGCGGCAGCGGGCGGGCGCGGATGTGCTCGTTGTGCTGCACGGTCCACCCGGCCAACGGCGTGACGCTGATGGTGGCCAACCGCAGCGGCAAGGCGGGACGCGACGGCAACTCCGTCGGAGTCGACGTGTGCGCCGACCTGCGCTGCTCCGGCTACGCCCGCGGTTGGGCGCCCACGCCCGCCGTCAGCCTGCTCGAGGAGACCACCTCGCCGGAGCAGCGGGTGGACCGGTTGCTCCGCAACCTCGACGTGTTCGTGCGGCGGGTCGTGCGGTGACCGACACCGACACCAGATCCAGGCTCAACCGGGACAGGGTCGTTGCCGTGGCTGCCGACCTCGCCGACGAGCACGGCCTGCGCGCGGTCACGCTCAGCTCCGTCGCCCGGGACGTCGGCGTGCGCACGCCGAGCCTCTACTCGCACGTCCGCGGCTCCGACGACCTCCGGGCGGGCCTGGCCGCGCTGGCGCTCGGCGAGCTGGCCGACCGCGGGCATCGCGCGCTGGCCGGGCGCTCCGGTCGCGACGCCCTCGTCGCGTTGGCGAACGCGCACCGCGACTACGCGCGCGAGCACCCCGGCCGGTTCGAGGCCGCCGGCGCGCTCGACGTACCGCTCACGCCCGACCTCGCGCCCGCGGCCGCCCGCGTCGCCGACCTGTCCGTGGCAGTCCTACGCGGCTACCCGGTCCCCGAGGCCGAGCACGTCCACGCAGTACGGCTGGTGGCGAGCCTGCTGCGCGGCTTCATCGAGCTCGAGACCGGCGGCGTCTTCGCGCACCGCGACCCGTCGAGCGACGAGTCCTGGGCGCGCGTGCTCGACACTCTCGACCGGACGCTGAACGACTGGCGCTGACCCGTGCGGGTCACTATTCGGCCCAGATGGGCAGCCTGTCCAGGAAGGCGGCGACCCGAGGCCCCGGCACGAGCGCGTTGCGGACGCGGCCACCGGCATGCAGGTCGAACAGCACCGCCTGCTGCTCGGGCAACGGCAGCATCTCGACGTCGTTGTCCATGACGGGGGCGGTCAGGGCGCGCCGCAGGCTGTCGCACCGGATCTGCCATCGCCCGCCGGGAAGGACGGGCTGTTGCGCGGTCGCCGACAGGGTCAGCGTGACGTACTGCGGGTCGTCGGGTCGCCAGGTGAGCCGGAGGCGGGCGGTCCACCCGTCGTCGGGGTGGCCGGCGTCCCGACCCGTGGCGACCACGATCGTGTCCGTGAGCACCGCATCGTCCGTCGATCCGGCCCCCCTCCTCGGTCCGGTGCGCTGGGTCGCCCAGTACACGCTGCCGCCGGCCGGGTCCTCGCTGTGACCCGAGCCGTCCGCGACAGTCCGCACGATCTCGAGTCCCCGACCACGCTCGAGGATCGCGCCGTTGGGCTGGGCAGGGGGACCCGCGTGCGGTGAGGGAGCCGAGACGACGCCCCGGTCGCGTACGGCGATCTGCAGCAGGTCACGACCCAGCTCGAGTCGCAGCTCCAGGTCGCCGCTACCGGCGTGCTGCACGCCGTTGGTGACCAGCTCACTGACCACGAGCATCGCGTCCCCGGCGACGTGCGCGACCTGCCAGCGCGTCAGCACCTCCTCGGTGAACCGGCGTGCCCGGCTCGGAGAGGTCAGCGTGGGCGCGAGGACCATCCGGTCGCGCAGTCGAGGCCGATCCGAGTCCTGCCGGGTCAGGGCCGCAGGGACCGAATCGGCCATGGCGAGGAAGCGTGGCGCGCCGGTGGCGGCGAGCGCTTCCGCCGGTTGGCCGTGGGCACCGACCAGCCACACCACCGGCCCCGGCCAGGGCGCGGTCCACTGTGCTGCCACCAGGACGGCGACGCACACGGGGGCCAGGCCGCTCACCTCCGACAGGTCGCACACCAGGCAGGTCGGCCTGTCGGCCATCGCCTTGCCGAGTGCCTCGCGCAGCCGGGGTGCGTCCTCAGGTAGGACCGCCCCGCTCAAGCGGAGGACGGCGCAACCTCCTGCGTCGCCTCTGTGCAACTCCATGGATCCGGCCCCCTCGCGTCGAGATCCGGTTGCGAGGCCGTCGACCGGAGCGAGCTGCGCCGTCGGCTCGTGACCGCTTCTACTCGTTCATCTTCCTGGGGAGTCGCGACCTCGTCCAACGCATAACGCATGCCCGATCTCGCGATACCCATGCCTGGATGTGCCCGACATTCTCGGTGCACGCACGATCTCGCAGCACCGACCGACACGCCTTGTTTTCAGCCCTGGTCGGTCTTGTTGCCGTCGACCACGTCCATCACCAGCAGCGCGGCCCGGGACCCCTCGTGCTGGTTGACGATGTGGCTGAGCGTGACCCGCACCTGCAGGGGTTTCCCGCGCCGGCTGATCGCGTCGAGCACGACACTGACCGGTTCCGGTCGCTCGTCCGTCAGCTGGTTGCGGATCTCCTGCCGCAAGGGCTCGAGTGGCAGCCCGATGTCCAGGTTGAACAGGTTCGCCCCCACTGCCTCGTCGGAACGGACTCCCCAGAGGTCGGCGGCGCGGTGGTTCCAGACGAGCACCCTGACGTCGGTGTCGACGACAGCGACGCCGAGGTTCATGCTGCCGAGGACGGACGTCATGAACGCATTGAGCCCGTCCAGCTCGTCCTGCCGTTCGCGCAGCGCCTCGTTGCTGAACTGGAGCTCGTCGTTCATCGACTGCAGCTCCTCGTTCATCGTCTCGAGCTCCTCGTTGGTGCTCTGGAGCTCCTCGTTGGTCGTCTCCAGCTCCTCGACAGTGCTCTGGAGCTCCTCGTTCGTCGTCTCCAGCTCCTCGTTGGTGCTCTGCAGCTCTTCGTACGCCGTCTCCAGCTGACGGTTGGAGAACTGCAGCTCGCGCTGGAGCTGGCGGTACTGGGTGACGTCGTTGAAGATCACCGTGACCCCGAGCGGCGATCCGGTGTCGTCGGTGAGCGGCACGACCTGGATGTCGAGGGACAGGGGGTCCGACGAACCGCGCAGCAGGCTGACGTCGCGGACCCACACGGGACGACGGTGGTGGACGGCCTCGTCGATGTGCGTGCGCAGCTCGATCGGCCGGTAGGAGATCTCGAGGTCCTGGATCGGTCGACCGATGTCGCGCGGGGACAGCGAGAACAGATGAGTCGCCCGGTTGTTGCAGAACGCCAATCGGCCCTTCTCGTCCAAGACGATCTGCGCCGCGGCCGAGGACATCAGCGCGGCGTGCCGCAGCTCGGTCGAGTCGTCGTTGCGCGCGGTGTTGTGGCTGACGTTGTTCGGCAGCAGTGCGCGGCGAGCCGTGCCGTCTCCACCCTGCCTCTTGAAGAAGCGACGCTTGAGCTCGATGGGCCGGAAGTACGCCCCGTGGCTGAGCAGCATCTCGGCCTTGCCGACAGGATCCCGTCCGGCTTGAGCGCGAAGTGCATCCGGTTCAGGATCCGAGCCTGGGTCTCGGCGGTGAAGTACATCAGCGTGTTGCGGCAGGCCAGCACGTCGACGTGCGAGATCGGCGCGTCCTGCACGAGGTCGTTGCGGCCGAAGATGACCGAACGGCGGAGCTCCTGACGGAAGACGAAGCGCGTCCCGGCGGGCTCGAAGTACCTCTCACGCATCTCGGGCGGCACGGGCTCGAGGTCGCGGACGGTGTAGGTCGCCTGCCGGGCGTGCGCCAGGGCGTCCTCGTCCACGTCGGTCGCATAGATCTTGACGCGCTCGCGGAACTCGTCCATGCCGAGCTGCTCGGCGAACAGCATGGCGAGCGAGTACGCCTCCTCGCCGGACGCGCAGCCGGCGCTCCAGGCCCGGATCGGCTGGCCGGCGTTGCGCGTGCAGATCTCGGGCAGCAGCTTGTCGGCGAGGTACTGCCAGGACTCCGAGTCCCGGAAGAAGCTCGTGACGTTGATCAGGATGATGTTGAAGAGCTCGGTGAACTCCTCGGGGTGCACGAGGAGGTAGTCGTGGTACTCCTCGAACGTCTTCAGCTCCAGGGCGTCGAGCCGACGGCGTACCCGCCGGGCGAGGCTGGCCCGCTTGTAGCCCGTGAAGTCGAAGCCCCGCTGCTCCTTCAGGTGCTCGAGCAGCGACTCGAAGGCCTCGTCCTCCTGGGTCGACACGATGTCCGGTCTCCTGTCTCGTCCGTCTCGCTCGGTCGGGCTCGTCCGGTCAGGCCGACTCGGGCTCGCCGTCGCCGCTGCCGATCTGCGCGATCAGGTCACGCACCAGCTCGGCCGCGCGGAGCGCCTCGTCGGCCGCCTCCTCGAACCGCTCCGCAGTGAGGTCGTGTCCGCGGTCGACGGCGCTGCCACCGAGCGTCCGGCTGAGCACGGCCTTCTCCTCGAGGCTGCGGAGCGCCATCCACAGCGCGCTCTCGAGGTCCACGGTCTTGCGCGCCGCCAGGCTCTCCGCGGACCACGCGTGGCCAACGCGGCAGCGGTAGCGGGTGAGCGAGCCCTCGACGATCTCGAACAGTGCTCCGTGGCAGTCGGGGCACGCGAACCCGGACGGTGTGCCGGGACGTTCCTCGTCGTGCATGGCGGTCGGATCCATGTCGGCCATGGCGGCCTCCTGCCTCATCAGGTCCGATGGTGGCGGCTCGTGGTCCACGGTCTGGTCCAGCAACGACGTCAGCACGGTGGGGATGTCGGCGGCCGGCGCGATCTTTCCTTCGCGTACGGCGGCGAAGGCGGCTCTGGGCATGCTGTCGTGCAGCGCTTCGTCGAAGTCCTGGACGACGCACCCGCCACCGCGCGACACGATGGCGACGGCACCGGCGGCGCCGTCGTCGAGCGCGCCGGAGAGCACCACACCGATCACGCGTGACCCCCGTGCCCGGGCCGCCGACCGGAACAGGACGTCGATGGCCGGCCGGTGCCCGTTCTCCTGCGGCCCTCGCGAGAGCGCCACGGCGCCGTCGTACACGATCAGATGGCGGTCGGGCGGTGCGATCAGGATCTGCCCGGGCTCGAGCAGGTCGCCCTCCCTGGCGTGCCGCGCGGGCAGGCGTCCGGCGCGGCTGAGGATCGCGGGTAGGGCGCTGGTGCCCGTGGACGGGATGTGCAGGACGACCAGGATTGCGGCCGGGAAGTCGGCGGGGAGCCCCGCGACGAGCGAGCGCAACGCCTCCACACCGCCCGCCGACGCGCCGACGACGACCAGGTCCCTACGGCGAGCGGCTGTCGGCATGCCCTCTCAATTCCTCGATCTCTGCCATCTTGTCACCACGACGACGCGGGTCATACTCGTGCGGAGGGAGTCTTTCATGGGTGCAGTGGACGAGAGCGACGTCGCTGCCGCGCGGGGCACCGGCTGGTCGCCGCAGCTCGAGCAGCTGCGCGAGCGGATCGCCGCGGCGCGGTCCCGCGAGCACACCAGCCTCGAGACGACGATCCTGCTCCAGGACCTCGAGACCGCGCACGAGGAGCTGCGGGTCGCGGACGAGGAGGTCCGTGCCCAGCAGGAACAGATCGCCGGGCTCCTCACCCACCACCGGCTCGTCCGGTGGCAGCACGAGCGGGTCCTGGCGGCGCTCCCCGTCGCGGTCGTCACCACCGAGCGCCACGGCCAGATCCGCACCGGCAACGCCGCGGCCGCGACACTGACCGGACTCCGCATGGACTTCCTGACGAGGAGGCCGGTGTTCTCGCTCTTCGCGGACGAGGACCGTGCCGCTCTCCGTGAGGACCTCGCGCGTCTGAGCCGCGGCGGCGGCGGCTTCCGTCGGCTCGTGACCCTGACTCCGCACCGGGGCGACGCCGTACCGGTCGAGGTGTTCGCCTCGGCGCCACTCGGCGACGGCAAGTCAGAGGTCACCTGGTTGCTGCTGGGTGCGGTCGACGCACAGGAGGACGCCCCGGCGGCTGCCCAGCTCCCCCGCGCGCTGGTCGACCTCACGAAGCTGCCATCACTCGGCATCGGGATCGACGACATGGTGCACCGGGGCGCTGAGCTCTGCCAGGCCGCCCTCGGGGACCGGATGACGCTCAGCCTGGCCGTGGGCTCCCCACTGGCTCCGCGGGCACTCGCCACGACGTCGCGGCTCGCCCAGGAGCTCGACGGAGCCCAGACGGCCGCCGGCGAGGGCCCCACCGTCAGCAGCTTCGAGCACGGCAGGGTCGTTGTCGTCAGTGACGTCCGGACCGACACGCGGTGGCCACGCCTCGTGGCACGCACGGCCGGGAGCGACGGCGGCTTCGTCGTCGCGGCACCCATCACGACCGGGGACCCCGTCGACGGGACCTTCACCGTGTACGGGTCACAGCGCGGGCTGCCCGGTGAGCACCTGCGGCACACCGCGCAGATCTTCGCGGCCGCCATCGCCGCCATCCTGCACGAGCTGGACCTCCGGGAGGAGCTGGCGTCGCTGGCCGAGGACATGAAGGCAGCGCTGGCGTCGCGCGCCACCATCGACCAGGCGAAGGGCGTCATCATGGCCGACAAGCGATGCGGCCCCGACGAGGCGTTCCAGTACCTCGTCGAGCTGAGCAGCACGTCGCACATGAAGCTGCGCGACCTCGCAGCGACGATCGTCGCGCAGACCAGCGCGCGTGAGTGAGACGCACGCGACCGAGGTCGGAACCGGCGGACCACATGACCGAGCAGCTCGAGAACGCACGGGTTCGTCGCCAGCACGACGCGGCGGCTCGCGCACGCGAGGCGGCGATCCGGGCCACGCAGCTTCGGGTGCGACTGGCGCGGCTGCAGGCGGGGGTCCCGCCGAGCGCCGACGACGTGGAAGATGCCCGCGCCGCAGTCGAGAGAGCCCTCGCCGCCGGGATCCTGGCACTCGAGCACGCCGCGGACGCGCACACCCGCGCCGCGGCCGCCCACCGCTCGGCTGCGACCCTGCTCGACCGCGTCGCCCGGCACGATCGGGCCCAGGCCCACCGTGCCGCGGCGGACGTCGATGACAAGGGGGCACGGGCCGACTCCGCGTCGTACCAGAGAGGCTCGACGCGAACCGATGCCGAGCCGGGCGGGAGCCCGGGGTCATGACCGACCCGGGGATCGAGAGGTCTGGACGGCCCCTTGCGATGGCGGCGACGGGGTACCTGTGCGTCGGAGCGTCAGCGGGAAGTGGTGAGGGTCGTGTTCTGTCGTAGCTGTGGCATCGAGATGGGCGACGCCCGTGCCCAGCACGTCGCGTGGCACCGGGCTCACGACCAGGAGCTGCTGGCCCTGCGTCAGCAGGTGCTGGCCCTGCACACCGAGGTCCGGTCGTTTGAGGACGAGCTCGATCGCGTCCGCGGCCTGACCTCCGCGGTGTACGACGTACCACGCCGCGAACCGCGCGCGCGAGCGGCCCCTGCATCGGAGGCGGCAGGACATGGCGGCCCCGGCGAGCGGCTCGGGGGGTAGCCGGGCTCGCCGGGGCCGGTCCGGAGTGTCCGTCGGTCAGCCGCCGGGGACCAGATGCTGCTCCTGCTCCATGGCGCGCACCGTCTGGCTCGTCGACGCGAACACGGCGCACTCGCTGCCGACACCGGCCAGTGTCAGGACCCGCGCGACAGTGCCGCGGGCGGAGGCGAGCGCCAAGCGGCCCCCGCGTGCGGTGTGATGACGGGCCGCCGAGACGAGCACGTCGAGAGTTGCGCAGTCGACGAAGCAGGTGTCGCCGAGGTCGACGACTGTGAACGGTCGGGGGTGACGCTCGGCGGTCTCGAGCGCGGCGGCCAGAGTCGACGCCGTACTGACGTCGAACTCGCCGTGAAGACCGATCACCTGGACGCCGCCCGAAGGCACGCTGGTGATGCGTGAAGCCATCGTCGAACCCGAT
Organism: uncultured Nocardioides sp.; assembly: GCF_946885725.1. The sequence goes on along the minus strand of NZ_CAMPGZ010000007.1, from coordinate 7,895 downwards.
CGAGGGCGCCGGGTGACATCCTGGGCTCAGACGCTTCCGGAACTGGCTCAACGGTAACCCCGTGCAGTCAGCGGAAGGTAGTGCCAATCGGGTGGTTCGGTCTCCCCCGCTTTACGGACCGAGTGACTCAGGTGAGTGAACGCAGCCGGTCCTCCAGGAACCTGCGTACGGCGGGCTCGGTGGTGAGTGCCGTTGGGCGGTTCGATCCAGGTCAACGACACTAAACGCGTGACGTGTGCGATCGACGAGGTGCTCGGCATCATCCTCAAGGACTTGGCGGCCACAGGTGTGCCGCTGCCACGCGTGGAGCCGTCGACGTGGCAGACCTGGGAACAGTCGGAGTCCGTCATGCTGTTCGCGGCTGACGGAACTGGCATGGGGGTGTGGCTGGACCTGTCGCTGTCCGAAGATATGGCGCTCGCCCATCTGGCCGACCAGGTCCAGGAATGGGTGATCGAGGAACTCGCCCGGCTCGGCCGACCCACCAACTGGCCGATCTGCGCGGCTCACCCTGCCAACCATCCCCGCCAAGCTGTTGTCGAACACGGTCGCGCGGTCTGGGCTTGCCCGATCGGGGCCGCCGACGCGGCGCACATGGGTGAACTGTCGGGTGCCTGAGAGGCTCCGGGGTGCGCGGGGGGTGCGCATCAGCGAGGAGTAGGCGAATGACAAAGCCAGAACCCCGCCCCTCCTGCGGTGTTTCCGCTGGTGGGACGGGGTTCCGATGTGGTGGAGCTGAGGGGATTCGAACCCCTGACCTTCTCATTGCGAACGAGACGCGCTACCAACTGCGCCACAGCCCCATGCGGCCCGGACGAACCGGACGCGAGCAGAAAAGATACCAGCCGTCGGCGGGAGCCGCCGAATCAGGACCCCACCGCGCGCTGCTGCTCGACCGGCGCCTCGTCGGCGGCCTGCTCGGCCTGCTGTGCCCGCTGGACCTCGGCCTCCGCGACCAGCGCGGAGTCCTGCTCGTTGCGGCCCGAGGTCCAGGTGCCCGGCTCGTCGAGGTCGATGGTGCGGACGGTGCGCTTCGCCTTCGGCTTCGTGACGTACGTCGGCAGCGTGACGGGCAGCGGGTCCCAGAGCGAGCCGCCGTCCTCGGTCGGCACCATGACGGCGTCGAGGACGTCGACGGGGATCGCGATGGTGTCCTCCTCCGGCGCGACCTCCTCGAAGCCCTGCGCGTTGCGGATGGCCGGGACGTCGAGGCCGGCGGCGGCCGGGCGGACCGCCTCCTCCTGCTCGATCGCGGTGACGAGGTCGGCCTCCCAGCGAGCGTCACGGGCGCGGCGGACCTGGGTTCGGCACAGCACCAGCCACAGCAGCACGAGTCCGCCCGGGATCGCGTCGGCCCACCAGGGCACGATCGCGAACGCGGCGAGGCCGGCGACGACAACGGTGCAGAGAAGCAGGAAGAGCAGCACCCGGCGACGGCGTCGGGCAGCGGCGCGGGCGGCGAGCCGGGCCGCGCGGGCGGCACGGCGGTCGACCGGCGCGGCCTTCTTGGCGTTGGCGACCTTGTCGGTCTTGTCACTGGCGGTGGCGCCGTCGTCCTCGGAGACGGACGGCACGACCAGGCGGCTGTCGCGACCGCTCACCGCCTCGCGACGGGCGACGACGCGCAGCTCCGAGGAGAAGGTGTCCACCGAGCGGGTCTTCGCCACTTCGTCGTGGTGCTTGAGCGCCTTGGGAATCAGGTAGACGGCCCACGCCACGGCGAGCACGACGAAGATGACTGCCGACAGGTCCACGCGACGAACGATAGGAGCGCCGGAGCAGTTCGACCCGCACGTGGAGCGGTGTGTCGCGAGATCACTCCTGTGACCTTGTGTGACTGATGTGATTTCAGGTGTTCTCGGCGCGGGGGCCCTGCCGGTACCGCCGCAGCACGCCGCCCTCGCACTCTTCGCGCGTCAACGCGAACAGCCGGTGGTCGCGCCAGGCGCCGTCGATGTGCAGGTAGCCCTTGGCGTAGCCGACCTCGGTGAAGCCGAGCTTCTCCACTACCCGCAGCGATGCGGCGTTCTCCGGCCGGATCGCCACCTCGACCCGGTGCAGGTCGAGCTCGAAGATGCAGTAGTCGGTCACCAGCGCGAGCGCCGTCGGCATCACGCCCTGACCCGCGAACCGTTGGTCGATCCAGTAGCCGATCTGCGCCCACCGCGCCGAGCCGCCGGTGATGTTGGTGACCGTGATCTGGCCGGCGAACTCGTCGTCGACGGTCACCGCGAACGGCAGCGCGCGCCGTTCGCGGGCCTGCCGGTGCAGGTCGCGGACGAGGCCGCGGAACGACTTCGGCGCGGTCCGGTCGCCGGGCGGCAGCGTGGCCTCCCACGGCGTCAGCCAGGCCGCGTTGCGACGCCGTACCTCCGCCCAGGCCTTCGCGTCAGACATCAGCAGCGGACGCACGCCCACCCGGCCGGCCCGCAACGTGACGCGCCACGACGTGCTCAGTGGTCACTCCCCACGATCTGCTCGACGGCGTGCCGTAAAAGGGGTACGACGACCGCGAGTCCGTCCTTGACGCCGCCGCGCGACCCGGGGAGGTTCACGACGAACGCCTGCCCGCTCACGCCGGCGAGGCCGCGCGAGAGCGCCGCCGTCGGCACGCCCTGCGCGACGCCGCGTGCGCGGATCGCCTCGGCCACGCCCGGCACCTCGCGGTCGAGCAGCGGCCGCGTCACCTCGGGCGTGCGGTCGGTTGGAGTCAGCCCGGTCCCGCCGGTCGTCAGCACCGCGCGTGCCCCCGACGCCACGGCCTCCTTGATCGCGGCACCGACCGGCTCGCCGTCCGGGACGACGACGGGGTCGTCGACCTCGAAGCCCTCGTCGCGGAGTGCGGCCACGATCAGCGGCCCGGTGGTGTCCTCGTAGACCCCGGCGGACGCGCGGTTGGACGCGACGACGACGGCTGCCTTCATCGCGCGTCCCGCACCCAGTCGCCGGACTTGCCGCCGGTCTTGGACTCCACGCGGATGTCGGTGATGACCGCTCCCTTGTCCACGGCCTTGACCATGTCGACCACGGTCAGCGCCGCGACGGACACGGCCGTGAGCGCCTCCATCTCGACACCGGTTCGGTCGCTCGTGCGCACGGTGGCGGTGATCTCGACGGCGTCGTCGGCGACCGCCAGGTCGACGGTCACGCCCGAGATCGCCAGCGGGTGGCACAGCGGCACCAGGTCGGGCGTGCGCTTGGCGGCCATGATCCCCGCGACGCGCGCGACCCCGAGCGCGTCGCCCTTCGGCACGCCCTCGCCGCGCAGCAGCCGCACCACCTCGGGCGAGACCAGCACGCGGCCCGACGCGACGGCCTGCCGCGCGGTGACGTCCTTCGCCGACACGTCGACCATCCGGGCGGCCCCGGACTCGTCGACGTGGGTCAGCCGTGGCGCGTCAGTCATCAGAAGTCCCGGTCGAGCACGAGCACCTGGACCTGCTCGCCGGCCTGCACGGCCGTGACGTCCTCGGGCAGCACGATCAACGCGTTCGCGTCGGAGAGGTCGCCGAGCAGGTGCGACCCATGGCCGCCCACCGGTGTGACGTGGGCACCCTTGCCGTCGACCTCGAAGTACGCCCGCGCGAACTGCCGCTTGCCCGGCATCGAGTTGATGCCCTTGGTGAGCAGCGCGCGCACCATCGGACGGCGGTACGGCGTCTTGCCCATCATCCGGCGGATGGCCGGCAGCACGAACATCTCGAACGACACGTACGCCGACACCGGGTTGCCCGGCAGCGTGATGATCGGCGTCGCGTCCTCGCCGATGAACCCGAAGCCCTGCGGCTTCCCGGGCTGCATCGCGACCTCGCCGAAGGACACGGTGCCGAGCTCGGCCAGCACCTCCTTGACCACGTCGTACGCACCCTTGCTCACGCCGCCGCTGGTGACGACCAGGTCGGCGCGCACCAGCTGGTCGCTGAGCGCGTCGGTGAACGCGGTGGGGTCGTCGGACACGATGCCGACGCGGTAGGCGATCGCGCCGGCGGCACGTGCGGCAGCCGCCAGCATGTAGCTGTTCGCGTCGTAGATCGAGTCGTGGTCGAGGCCGGAGCCCGGCTCGCGCAGCTCGGAACCCGTCGACACGATGACCACGCGGGGGCGCGGCCGGGCCGCCACGGTCGCGCGGCCGACCGAGGCGAGCAGGCCGATCTGGCGCGGTCCGAGGACGGTCCCCTCCTCGAGGATCACGTCGCCGCGGCGCACGTCCTCGCCGGCGTACCGCACGTGCTGCCCCTTGGTCGGCGCCTTCGTGATGCGCACGTTGGCGATGCCGCCGTCGGTCCACTCCACGGGTACGACCGAGTCGGCGCCCTGCGGGACCGGCGCGCCGGTCATGATCCGCACCGCGGTGCCGGGCGAGAGCGCGAACAGCTTGGTCTGCCCTGCCGCCATCTCCCCCACCACCGGCAGGTGCACCGGGTGGTCCTCGCTGGCCGTGGCGACGTCGTCGAAGTAGACGGCGTACCCGTCCATCGCGCTGTTGTCGAAGGCCGGCAGGTCCATCGACGCCGTGATGCTCTCGCACACCGGGAGGCCGACTGCCTCCAGCAGCGGCTGGTCGTACGGCGGGAGCGGCGGGATCGACTCGACGATCCGCTCGACGTGCTCGTCGACTGTGCTCAGCCGGTCGGTCGGCATCAGGGAGCGCGTCATACCGGCCAATGTATCCGTCAGCCCAGCGTCGTTCCCGCTTCCACGCGCCGCCCGGCACCCTCGTCGTTCAGGACCGCCTCGCCGACGACCTTCACGTCCGCGCCGAAGGTCCAGTCGCCGTTGACCACGAGCTTCCGGGCCTCCCGCAGTGACGGTGCGCCGTCGGGGAAGCGCTGGTCGAAGTCGGCGACGAGCTTGTAGTAGCGCGGGTCCAGGTCGACGAACGGGAGGTGTTTCGAGACCTTGTGCAGCACGTGGTCGTCGTCGAGCTCGTAGCAGTCCGAACGAAGGACCAGCAGGTCGTTGGTCGTCTTCACCGGCACGAACCGCGCGCGGGTCACCTCGATGGTGGTCGCCCCGTCGAACACCTCGATCGCCGCACCCATCGCGGTCTCGATCTGCACGACCTCGGGGCTCTCGGGGTCGGTCGGGTCGACGGTCTTGGTGTTGCGGATCAGCGCCAGGCCGAGGATGCCGTTGCGCTTGTCGAGCTCGTCTCGCAGCGCGTTGAGGTCGATCCAGAGGTTGTTGGTCGAGCAGAACTTGTGCCGGTCGAGGTCCCCCAGCGCGGCCTTGTCCTCCTCGAGGGTCTGCGCGGTCTCGCGCAGCACGATCCGGCCGTCGGACTTGCGGAGCGCGAAGTGCCCGCCCTTGCGGTCCGACGGAGTACGCCGTACCGCCTCGATCGCGAACGGCGCCCCCGAGCCGGCGAACCAGCCGGCCACGCGCGGGTCCGGCAGCGCGCCGAGGTTGTCGGAGTTGGAGACGAAGACCTGGGTGTAGCCGGCGTCGATGAGCTTGTCGAGCAGGCCGGTGCCGCGCAGCGCGGTGTAGATGTCGCCGTGGCCCGGCGGACACCACTCGAGGTCGGGGTCGGCGGGCCACTCCACCGGGGTGAGGTCGTCGGCGCGGAGCTTGGGCTCCTTGTTCTGCAGGAAGTCCAGGGGTAGCCCCTCGACCGGCAGCTCGGGGTACCGGTCCAGCACCGCCAGCGTGTCGTCGGACGTCCGGAAGCTGTCCATGAAGATCAGCGGAAGCGGTGCGTCGTACCGCTTCCTCAGCGACAGCACCTGCCGCACGATGATGTCGAGGAAGGTCAGCCCCCCACGCACCTCGAGCAGCGACTTCGCGCGGTCCATGCCCATCGACGTACCGAGGCCGCCGTTGAGCTTGATCACCGCGGTCCGGCCGATCGCCTCCCGCGCCAGGTCGTCCGGCACGTCCGCGTCGGCCAGCGACGGAGAGTCGAGCGGCTCGATCGTCGACTCCGGAACCATCCCGGTCTCGCCGCTCTCGACCAGCCGGTAGTAGTGGGCGAACACCTCGATCGCCACCGGGTCCACCCCGGCCGCCCTCATCTTCTCCCGCGCCTGCCGCAGCCCCTCGTCGCTCATGTGCCCGAATCTAGCGAGTGCGGCGGTCGCCAGCTCGGGTGGTCGAGCTTGTCGAGACCACTCTCGTCCACAGGCGAGGCAGTCAGGCCGACGCAGTAGTCGTCCGTGCGCCAGCCTGGACCATGCCCTTCACGTACATCCTTCGCTGCGCCGACGGGACGCTGTACGTCGGCAGCACGCGGTTCGACGTCCAGCAACGCGTCCACCAGCACAGCATCGGCGAAGGCTCGCGCAACACGGCCTGCCCACTCCCCGTCGAGCTGCTGTGGTGTGCGGAGTTGGAGAAGGTCACCGACGCCTTCGGACTCGAGAAGCAGCTGCAAGGCTGGTCACTCGCCAAGCGTCTGGCTCGGGTCGAGGGGCGGTTCGAGGACCTGCCGGCGCTGGCGCGCTCCCGCTCTACGCGACGTGGTCTCGACGAGCTCGACCACCCGGACGACCACCCGAATGGCCTCAGCCCAGGCGGGTGAGCCCGGACGGCGTGGCGACGGCGTTGACCCGCCGGTCGTGGGGTGCCGACGGGACGTGGTCGAGCACCTCGTCGTCGTACAGCAGCACGCACACGAAGGTCCCAACCGGCACACGGGAGAGCGCACGGTCGTAGCAGCCAGCGCCGCGACCCAGCCGCATACCGCGTCGGTCGACGGCGAGCCCGGGCACCAGGACCGCGTCGGCCGTGGCGACGGCGTCGACGCCGAGGTAGGGCTCGTCAGGCTCGAGCAGGCCGTAGCGAGCGCTCACCAGGTCGGCGTCGCCGGTGTACCGGCCCCAGTCGAGGTCCATACCGGGCAGGACGACCGGGAGCAGCACGTGCCGACCGGCAGCGTGGATGGCGTCGATGAGCGGCCCGGTGCCGGGCTCGTGGTCGCGGGAGACGTACGCCGCGACAGTCGCCGCGTTGCGCACCTCCGGCGTGGCCAGCAGGTGCTCGGCGATCGCACGCCCCGACTCGTTCACCTCGAGCAGGGAGCGGCGGCGGCGCGTGGTCATCAGCTGGTCGCGCAGCGCGATCTTGGCGCCGTCGACCGGCGGGGCGTCCCTCTCCTCCATGCCGCGAGCGTACGGGCTCGGGAGTGTGGTCTCGACAAGCTCCGACCACCCGAGCTCGACCACCCGGATCGGCTACTCGCCGGGCTTCAGCACCAGCCGGTGCTCGGCGGACTCCTCGAGGGCGTCGCGCGACCACAGCCACGGCAGCGTGCGGCCCTCGGCCCACAGCTCGGTCTGGTCGACGTAGTTGTCGTGGAACGCGTGGCCGGACGTCCCAGTCAGGCTGACCCAGCGCGAGTCGTCGAAGTCGGCCATCGACACGACCATCCGCATCGACGGCGCGGCGGTGACCTCGTAGGTGTCGGTGGCGGCGTTCCAGCTGGTCGCATTGACGATCTCGGAGCCGCCGCCGACCTGCCAGCCGCCGCGGTTGAACAGCCACTGCACCAGGCCGATGTCGGACTGGCCGAGCGTCTGGTTCTCGAGGTTCAGCCGGTGGTGGTGGCCCCACGTCCAGTCGACCGCGCGCCGCGACTGCCGCACGACGAGGTCGTCGCGCGCGGCGGCCAGAGCCGCGGCCAGGATGTCGTCGCGCGTCTCGATGGTCGTCTCGGTGTTCGCGTCGTCCCACCAGTGGCTGTCGGGGTCCTCGAGCAGCCGCCGCATCACCTCGAACCACCGGCCGTCGCCCTCCGGCCACACCGCCTCGCGCATGTCGTCGTGGAAGGTCAGCCGCAGCGTCTCCTTCCAGACGGCGTTGAAGTACGCCGCCGCGGCGGAGTCCGCATCGTCGTCGTAGTCCCACGACTTCAGCAGGCGCTGGCCGGCTCCGAGGTAGTCCGAGGGCATCAGCAC
>NZ_CAMPGZ010000006.1 GCF_946885725.1 uncultured Nocardioides sp. | reverse complement strand
CTTCGCCGGCGTCCTCGACCACGACCAGCGCCTGCCCAAGCTCACCTGACCCCTCACCCGGCTCGCCTCCTCATACGGGCAGGCCCTTCGGGCCATTCCGCCGAGGGGTCAGAAATTCAGGCTCGTGGGCGGCGTGTCGAGACACAACTGACCCCTCGGCCGGGGCCGAGGGGTCAGTGAGTGGGCCGAAGCCCTGTCCAGGAGGGAAGGTAAGCGTCAGGAGACGGACCAGTAGCTGCGCGTGTCGTCGAAGGAGATCGACTCCTCGATGAACACGGTCGGGTCCTCCACGGCCGCCGCCGGGACGTCGAAGCAGACGTCGTACGTCGCTGTGCCGCCGTTGGTCAGGGTCGGGACGTCCATCGAGGGGCGGGCAACGACGGCGTCACAGGTCGACGAGTCGTAGTTGCGGGAGTCCGAGCCGGCGAGCTTCGTGGTCAGGTCGAGCCACGGGTCGCCCTCCTTGTCCCCGACGTACGTGACGTCGAGGGTGACGAGAACGTACTGACCCTTCGGCTTCGAGTTGAACTCGTTGACCTTCAGCAGTGCCTTGGTTGCGTCCAGGTTCACGTCTGTGACGGCCACCTCGTAGTCCCTGCCGACCTGCGCGACTGCGCCAAGAGCCAGGGCGTCGGCCTCGGCCGCCTTGTCGTCCTCGGACTTGGCGACCTCGCCGTCGGCTGCGTCCTCGTTCGCGTCGCTGACGCCGTCGAGGACGGACACGTAGTAGGCCTGGCTAGCCAGGACGCCGACCAGCGACAGCACGCTGAGCAGAATCGCCGCGAGTGCCATGCCCTTGCCCGCGGACTTGCCCTTGCGCGCCCGGAGGAACGCGGGGACCGCCAGCACGAGGCCGATGAGGCCGAGGAAGAAGACCAGGTTGTTGACGATCGGCACCCAGCAGAGAAGCAGCGAGACGATCGCGACCACCAGGGCCGTGATGGCCAGGCCGCGTCCGCCGCGCTTGGGCTGGGGCTCCGGAGTGCCCGGAGTGGAGGTGTGCTCGGTGAGCAGAGTCATGGAACGAACTCCCGGTTAAGACAGTGATGGCCCTGGGAGCATCGGCGCGCTTCGGGCCGGGTAAAGGGAAATCACTTTGGGACCGGGGAGTCCGGCTTATCCGCGCCGCGGAGTACGGCGAGGAGTCACAGAATCAGCCTCTTGGGCGGCGTGTCGAGACACAACTGACCCCTCGGCCGAGCGGCCGAGGGGTCAGAGAGGCTGCGCCGCGGACCCGGTGGGTCAGGGCGCCCGGGGCGGGGTGCGGGTGGACCCTGCGGCGCCACGCGAGCGGGCACGCGCGACGGCGCTCTTGATCCGGGCCTGGTTCTCGGGCTTGCGGGCCTGCTTCCACACCGTCCGTGCGATACCGATGGCGGCGGCGCTCCTCATGATCTTCATGAGTACGACGTACCCGCCCAAGGAGCACTCACGCGTCGCGCTGGTCACGTCCCGCCGGCGGCCGGCGAGGGGTCACTTGTGACGCGACACGCCGCCCACGAGCCTGAATTTCTGACCCCTCGGCGATGAGGCCCGCAGGGCCGGGTCACGTGGTGGGCTGGGGGTGCGGTGGTGCAGATGGCGGTTTCAGGGACGGGTGGTCGGGTACCGACCGGAGCCGACGAACTTTCCCAGCACGCGAGGAGGCCGCCCACCATGACGGAGCAGCCGGAGAACCTGTCCGAGCAGATCGGCACGGACCCCGCTGTCGACAGCGACGGCCAGGCGCAGGACCAGGAGCTCTACCACGGCTACAGCGTCGACGACGAGACGCAGCCGCAGAGCACGCAGGACAGCCTGACCGACGACCGCGACCTGCCCGAGCCGCTCGACGAGGGCTACTCGCCGCCGGAGAAGTGGTCGGTCGCGCAGGGCTACGGCAACACCCCGCTCGAGGAGCAGACCGGCGAGTCGCTCGACCAGCGGCTGCGCCAGGAGGAGCCGGAGCCCGACCCGTACGACGCCGCGGCGCAGGCCGGCGAGGACGTCTCGGGCGAGGTCGGCGAGGACCGCGCCGGGCGGCTGGTCGCCGACGACGAGGGCACCCACGAGGACACCGAGAAGGACCTGGTCGCCGAGGACGTCGGCATCGACGGCGCCGCCGCGTCGGCCGAGGAGGCCGCCGTCCACGTGATCCCCGACGAGGAGAGCTGAGCCGCCCGCGGCTGCTGGTCGTCCCGGGCCTGGGTCTGGGTGCGCGCTCCTGGGCGCCGACCACACAGCTGCTGGACGCTGACAGCGACGTCCTCTCCCTCCCCGGGTACGGCGTACGCGGAAGGAGCCACGAGCCGCTGAGCCCCGACGCCCTCGCACGAAGCGCCGTCGAGTCGCTGCCACGAGGAGCGCCGCTCGTGCTCGTCGGACACAGCGCGAGCTGCCAGGTCGTCGCGCACGTCGCGGCCGAAGCGGGCGACCGGGTCGCGGGACTCGTCCTGGTGGGGCCGACCACCGACCCGGCCGCACGCACCTGGTCGGCGCTGGTGCGGCGCTGGCTGCGCACCGCCCGCCGCGAGGACCCGCGACAGGTGCCGGGGCTGGTCCGTCAGTACGCCCGCACCGGCCCGGCCACGATGGCGCGCGCGATGGACGCCGCCCGCCGGGACCGCCTCGAGCAGACCCTCGATCGGATCTCCTGCCCGGCGCTCGTGATCCGCGGCCGGCACGACGCCATCTGCGACGAGAGCTGGGCACGGACCGTCACGGACATGGCCCCGACCGGCTCCCGCGCGGTCACGCTGCCGGCCGGCGCGCACATGGTGCCGTCGACGCACGGACCGCTCGTCGCCGCCGAGATCGCGACCTTCCTGTCCGAGCTCCGCTAGCGAGTGGACGACTCGCGCACCACGAGCCGGGTCGGCAGCGTGATCGTCTTCGGCGGGCTGGCGTCTCCGGCGAGCCGCTGGAACAGCATGTGCGCGCCCTGCGCCCCCAGAGCCGCGGGGTCCTGCGCGACGACCGTGATCGCCGGGTCCAACAGGTCCGCGAGCTCGAAGTCGTCGAAACCGACCAGCGCCAGCCGGAGCCCGGCCGAGCGCATCGCGCGCAGCGTCGCGACCGTGACCCGGTTGTTGCCGGTGACCAGCGCGGTGACCGGCTCGTCGCCAGACGCCCACGACGTGAGCGTCCCGGCCAGCGTCGCCGGCTCGTGCGGACCCATCGCCACGAGGTCGTCCAGCAGACCCAGCGCTGCGGTCGCGGTGCGGAACCCGTCGAGCCGACGGGCCGCGGTCCAGAACGAGGCATCGTCGCCGAGGAAGCCGATCCGCCGGTGCCCGTGCGCGGCCAGGTGCTCCACCGCCGTGCGGATGCCGCCCTCGTTGTCGGCCAGGAACGTGTCCGCCCGCACTCCGTGAGCCGGCCGGTCGAGGAACACGATCGGCGTTCCTGCGGCGTCGGCGTGGCTGATCCAGGCGTGGTCGGAGTCGGTGGGCACGACGAGCAGCCCCGACACCCGACGCGACAGGAACGCGCTGGTGAGGATGCGCTCGCGGTCGGCGTACCCCTCACCGGACCCCGTCATCAGCAGGTGCCCGTGCTGGCGCGCGACGCGTTCCACCGCCCCGGCGAGCGTCGAGTAGAACGGGTTGCCCAGGTCCTCGACGACCAGGCCGACGGTGTCGGTGCGGCCGCGGCGCAGCTGGCTCGCGCCGTCGTTGCGCAGGAAGCCCAGCCGGCTGATCGCGTCGTCGACCCGCTGCCGCGTCTCCGGCCGCACGTTCGGCTCGTCGTTGACCACCCGCGACACGGTCTTGACCGAGACCTTGGCCAGCCGGGCGACGTCGCTCATCGTGGGTCGCCCTGGGGCCGCCGTCGTCACACCGCCAAGGCTGCCGCCCGGGGGGAGTGGAATCAAACGCGGCTCGCGGGTCGTCAACGCCCACCTGCGAGGTGGCGCGCGAGGAGCGTGAAGAACTCGTCGGCGAGCACGATCTCGAAGCGGTCGTCGAGCAGGTCGACGAGCTCGACGACGTCGGACGGCCGCCACGACCACGCGTTGACCGCCCCCGCGACGAAGTACGGCCAGCCGCCGTCCCAGTCCTGGACGAGGCGGAGCAGCCCGTCGCGGTACGCCGCCGGACCGCCGACCGGATACAGGTTGCCGATGACCGGCACGCCGGCGTACGACTCCAGCAGGTCGCCGGTCTCCCACGACTGCACGATGCCGCGCACCTGCGTGCGCCTCGCGTACTCCGTGACCACCTCGCGCGAGAACGGCACCCATCCCGGTCCGTCGGTGCGGCGCTGGTTGTAGGCGTAGACAAGGTCCATCCCGGTGGCGTCGAGGTAGCGCCCGGTGACGTCGAGGTACGACGTCACCGCCTCGCGCGGCCAGGAGTCGAGGTAGGTGTAGCCGGCCCCGGACGGACCGGCGATCAGCAGGTCGTTGGCGGTCGCGGTGCGCTGGTAGTGCGCGAGCAGCGCCGGCCCGATGTCGCGCAGCACGGGGGAGACGGTCCAGTTCATCGGCGCCTCACCGCGCCGCGGGTCGTCCCAGATGTCGCGCATGCGCCGCTGGCAGTACTGGACGTTGTCGCCCTCGCCGAACGTCAGCGTCAGATACACCTTGTCCTGCAGCGACGAGCGCCGCGGCCGGCGCACCTTCGACGAGACCTTCGCCTCGACTCCGGCGTGGACGGTGCCGTTCATGTAGAAGTCCGCGGGCAGCACCTCGACCGAGTGCTGCGACGCCAGGTCGACGCCGGACCACTCGCCCTGCACGTCGTCGGAGAACCAGCCGGCGTACGGCGTCGTCGGCGGTACGGCGTCGAAGATCTCGGTCAGCAAAGCCCCTGTCTCGCCGGCGGGCGGTAGCCAGGTGACCATGGCCCGCGTCGCGACGACGAAGTCGCGGAAGAACGGGAACGGCAGCTTCTGCGTCGGGGCGGTGTCGGTCGCGGTGACGACGTACTGGTTCCACATCTCGCATTGGACGACCAGCGTGCTGGTGCCCGCGCGCGGTACGAAGCGGTAGACGAAGAACCCTGATCCGTCCGCGAACCGGTTGCCCTCGCCGCCGATCTGGGAGCGGGAACCGTCGAACAGGAACGGCTCCTCGGCCGCCGTGCCCGGCTCGAACCGCGCCACCTCGCCCTGCTCGTCGCGCACGACGACGTGCCGCACTGACGCGCCCCAGCCGTCGCCGGTGAACGCGTCGGCGAACCGCAGGAAGACCTCGCCGGTGCCGGCGGCGACCTCGGTCGAGAGGTCGAAGGTGTAGGTGCCGCGGTTGGACGAGTCGCGGATCTGCCTTGTCTCGCGGGCGATCTCGCGCCACTGCACGCCGGGCGTGCTCTCGGTCGTGGTCGGCGGCAGGCCCGCCAGCAGCCGGTGCGTGCAGCGCGGGAACAGCTGCTCGAGCTGCCAGCGGTAGATCGCGAGCCGGTCGTCCTCGAACCGCCCGCGCAGGTCGTCGACCACCGGCAGCCCCAGCGCCTCCACGTGCGACGGGTGCGCGACCACGGCGTCCTCGAGACCGGCCAGCGTCGTGGCCACGTTGACCGAGTCCGGCACCGCGGGGTCGTAGACCACGGCACCGCGGACCTCCGAGCGGAACCGGTCGACCAGCGAGAGGGGCTCGGTGACGGGGGAGTGCCGCACTCCCGAGTCACGCAGCCACGTGTCGTCGACGGGGTCGAACGTGAGGTGGATCCGCGGCTGCCGGCGGTTCACGACGCCCTGCAGCGTGGTCAGCAGCAGCCGGTCCACCCGGTCGGTGCCGCGCACGTCGGCGGCCCAGAGTCGCTCCGGCGCGCGGAAGCGTGGCAGGAGCCGACCGGGCGTCCAGCGCACGCCGGACCCAGGGGGAGCCGCGATCGCGAGCGGGGGAGCGACGCCGCCCAGCGCGGTCGCGGCGAGGCTGCCGACGGAGACGGACAGGAACCGGCGACGGTCGATCATGAGCAGGCCTTCTTCCCGAGTGCGCCGAGCCTGACCGGCGGGATGACAACGTTGTCAGGCACCGCAACCTAGGGACGCCGAGTCGCAGCGTCAAGGCCCTGAAGGAAGCGGACCGGACAGTTTTGATGGGGATGGACCGCTCTCTTGACAACGATGTCAACGTAGCGATTCAGTGACGACCGTCACCGCGACTCTCGGAGGTTCTCGGGCATGTCTCCTCAGCTTTCCGGCGCTCCATGGCGCCGTCTGCACTCCCTCAAGCTCCGCCTCGGGCGGGCCGGACGGGTCGGATCCGCGGCGGTCGCCGCCACCGCCGTCACTCTCGTCGGGCTCCCCGTCCTCACCCTCACCGCCGCTGGTAGCGCATCCGCCGCGCCGGCGGCTGGCTCGTTCCACAGCAGCTTCGAGGCCGACGAGCCGGCCCCGATCGAGAGTGAGACGGAGATCCGCCCCGACGGGACGCCCTGGAACGACGGGGTCACCGGGCGGACCGGCATCGCCATCCGCGGCGATGTCACCGACTACGTCGTCGAGGCCACCGGCACCGGCAGCAGCCCCGACAACGAGGGTCCGGTGAACCTGCACGACGGCGACGCCGGGAGCAAGTGGCTGACCCGCTCGGCGACCGGCGGCGCGACCTACCGGCTCAGCGACGCGGTCGTCGTACGTCGCTACTCGCTGACCGCGGCCAACGACGCCCCCGAGCGCGACCCGAAGGACTGGACCTTCCAGGGGTCGACCGACGGCACCACCTGGGTCGACCTCGACACCCGCTCCGGGCAGGACCTCGGCGAGCGCGCCGACACCACGGTGTTCGACTTCGACAACGGCACCGCCTACCAGCACTACCGGCTGAACGTCACCGCCAACCACGGCGCCGACCTGCTCCAGCTCGCCGAGCTCCGGATCAGCAACGGCGACGACACCGAGCCGCCGGCCCGGCCGATGGTGACCGAGGTCGCCGACGGTCCGGCCGCGCCCTACACCGCCCGCTCGCGCGTCGGCTTCACCGGCGTGCAGAGCCTGCGGTACGGCGGCAAGGTCACCGGCGAGAACGGCGGCCACGCGTGGAACAAGCTCTACGGCGACGTCGACGTCCCGGTCACGCCGGCGACCGAGCTGTCCTACCGGATCTTCCCCAACATGAGCGGCAACGACCTGCGCTACCCGGCGACCTACGCCGCGGTCGACGTCGCGTTCACCGACGGCACCTACCTCAGCGAGCTCGGCGCCACCGACCAGAACGGCTTCGGCGCCTCGCCCCGCCAGCAGGGCGCGTCCAAGACGCTCTACGCCAACCAGTGGAACCACCGCAGCATCGCCCTCGGCGAGGTCGCCGCCGGCAAGACGGTCGACCGCATCCTCTTCGGGTACGACGCCCCCTTCGGCGACGCGCAGTTCACCGGCTTCCTCGACGACATCACGATCGTCGAGGCGGAGCCCGTGAACGCCGAGCGCCCGAGCGACTGGGTCGTCACGACCCGCGGCACCAACTCGACCGGCTCGTTCAGCCGCGGCAACAACATCCCGGCGACCGCCGTACCGCACGGCTTCAACTTCTGGACCCCGGTCACCGACGCCAACTCGCTGAGCTGGATCTACGCCTATGCCAAGGACAACGACGCGCAGAACCGCACCCGGCTCAAGGCGCTGGCGCTGTCCCACGAGACCAGCCCGTGGATGGGTGACCGGCAGACCTTCCAGGTGATGCCGAGCGTCGACACCGGCACGCCGACGGCCGATCGCGACAAGCGCGCGATGGCGTTCAGCCACGACAACGAGATCGCCAAACCGCACTACTACGGCGTCACGTTCGACAATGACCTGAAGGCCGAGATCACCCCGACCGACCACGCCGCGATCATGCGGTTCACCTTCCCGGGCGACCAGGCCAGCCTGGTGTTCGACAACGTCAACAACGACGGCGGCCTGACCATCGACCGGGCGTCCGGCACGATCAGCGGCTTCACCGACACCCGCAGCGGCTTGTCTGTCGGCGCCCGACGGATGTTCGTCTACGGCGTCCTCGACAAGCCGGTTACCGACAGCGGCGCGCCGCTGGCCAACGACCGGCCCAAGGTCGGCGGCTTCGTCCGGCTCGACGCCGGCGCGGACCGCACGGTCGAGCTGCGCATCGCGACCAGCCTGATCAGCCTCGACCAGGCCAAGGCCAACCTCGCGATGGAGGTCGGCGACAAGTCGTTCGAGACCGTGCGAGACGCGGCGCAGTCGCAGTGGGACGACGTGCTCGACGTGATCGAGGTCGAGGGCGCGACGCCGACGCAGCTGACCACGCTGTACTCCAACCTCTACCGGCTCTCGCTCTACCCCAACTCCGGGCACGAGAACACGGGCAGCGCCGCCGACCCGGTCTGGAAGCACGCCAGCCCGGTCGCCGACAAGGTCGGCCAGGATTCCCCGACCACGACCGGCGCGAAGATCGTCGACGGCAAGATCTACGTGAACAACGGATTCTGGGACACCTACCGCACCACGTGGCCGGCGTACTCCTTCCTCTACCCGGAGAAGGCCGGCGAGATGGTCGACGGGTTCGTCCAGCAGTACCGCGAGGGCGGCTGGGTCTCCCGCTGGTCCTCACCCGGCTACGCCAACCTGATGACCGGCACCAGCTCGGACATCTCGTTCGCCGACGCGTTCACCAAGGGGGTCGAGGGATTCGACGCCGTCGACGCCTACGACGCTGCGGTCAAGAACGCCACCGTCGCGCCGCCGGGAGGCAACCCCGACAACACCGACGTGGGTCGCAAGGGGCTGCAGCAGAGCATCTTCCTCGGCTGGACGCCGAGCCAGGTGTCGGAGGGCGTCTCCTGGGCGCTCGAGGGCTACATCAACGACTACGGCATCGCCCGGATGGGTGAGCGGCTCGCCGCCGACACGACGCTGCCGGACGCCGACCGCGCCCGGTACGCCGAGGAGAGCCGCTACTTCATGGAGCGCGCGCGCCGCTACCGCGAGATGTTCGACGACAAGGTCGGCTTCTTCCAGGGTCGCGACGCCGAGGGCGAGTGGAAGTCCGCGCCCGCTGACTACGACCCCGAGGTGTGGGGTCACCAGCACGACTACACCGAGACCAACGGCTGGAACTTCGCCTTCCACGTGCCGTTCGACGGCGCCGGCCTGGCGAAGCTGTACGGCGGTCGCGACAAGCTGGCGAAGAAGCTCGACACCTTCTTCTCCATCCCCGAGTCCGGCACCAAGACCGGGTCGTACGGCGGCGTCATCCACGAGATGATCGAGGCCCGCGACGTCCGGATGGGCATGTGGGGCTTCAGCAACCAGGTGTCGCACCACATCCCGTGGATGTACACCCACGCCGGCCAGCCCTCGAAGACGCAGGCGATCGTCCGTGAGGTGCTCTCGCGGCACTACACCGGCAGCGAGATCGGCCAGGGCTACGCCGGCGACGAGGACAACGGCGAGACCTCGGCCTGGTGGGTCTTCAGCGCCCTCGGCTTCTACCCGCTGGAGCTCGGCTCGGAGCGGTACGCCGTCGGCTCGCCGCTGTTCACCAAGGCGACCGTGCACCTCGAGGGCGGCAACGACCTCGTCATCGAGGCGCCCGGCAACTCCAAGGACAACGTCTACGTCCAGGGCATGACCGTCGACGGCAAGAAGTGGGACAAGCCCTACCTGCCCCACGCCGCGCTGGCCGACGGCGGCACGGTTCGCTTCCAGATGGGCCCGAACCCCAGCAAGTGGGCCACCGGCAAGAACGCCGTACCGCCGTCGCCCAGCGACAAGGCCGACCCGCCGCTGTCCGACGCCACCGGCCAGGAGAAGGGCTCCGCGTCCGGCACCCCGGGCGCGCGCCGCCTCTTCGACAACACCTCGGGCACGGAGACGGACGTCGCCGAGGGCACCGCGGTTCGCTACCGCTTCACCGCCCGCCGCCAGGAGGTCAGCCGCTACACGTTGACCTCGGGCACCAAGGAGGGCACCGCGAGCTCGTGGACGCTCGAAGGCTCGGTGGACGGCGAGAAGTGGAAGACGATCGACACTCGGACCGACGAGGTCTTCCGGTGGAAGAAGCAGACGCGTCCGTTCGAGATCGCCAAGAACAAGGCGAAGGCCTACCGGCACTACCGTCTGACGGTCACCGGCACCAGCGCCCCGAACGCCTCGCTCGCCGAGATCGAGCTGTTCGGGACGCCGGCCAAGGAGCAGAGCGACCAGGAGTGGGTCGACGAGACCCTCGCCGGGATCGACCTCGGCGACACCTCGGCGCTGACCTCCGACCTCGACCTGCCGGGCGGCAAGTCGTTCTCGTGGAAGTCCGGCGACACCGGGCTGGTCACCGACGAGGGCCGCCTGGTGCGGCGTCCGGCGGTCGGTGAGGAGGCAGCGAGTACGACGCTGACGGTCACCGTCACCCGCAACGAGGCCAGCGGCACCCGCGACTTCACCGCCACGGTCGCGCCGTGGACGCAGGAGGAGTGGGACGCGACCGGCGTCGACCTGACGACGTCGTTCGAGTCCGAGCAGCCGGGCGTGATGCGCAACCGGTGGCTGCGCAACGAGGGCGTCGTGGAGTTCTGCTGCTCGATCGGCGGCATGGAGACCGTCGACGGCACCCCGCCGGCGGACAAGCCCAAGACCGGCAGCCGGATCCTGCTCTACTCCGGCAAGGCCGAGGGCGCCGGTCCGGCGACCGCGACCAACGCCGCGATCAGCGTGCCGGCCGGCACCTGGGTCCGCCCGAGCACGAAGCTGTCGTGGTGGGTGCTGCCCGAGGGCGGCAACGGCCGGACGAGCACGTTCGTCGCGATGGACCTGCAGTTCACCGACGGCACGTTCCTGTCCGACCTGCGTCCGCAGACCACCGACGGCCAGCCCGGCCACCCGACCGACCTCGGCACCCGGCTGATCAACGACACCTGGCAGCAGGTCGAGCTCGACGCCGGCGGCGCCGCGGCCGGCAAGCAGGTGCAGTCGATCGCGTTCACGTTCGCGTCGGGTGAGAACGACGGTCCCTTCCGCGGGTTCGTGGACGACGTGACGCTCGAGCGCCGGGTGGGTGGCCAGTGATGCGGGCTCGCATCGCGCTCGTCGCGGCCCTCTCCGCCGCGCTCGCGGCCGGGGGAGTGGTCTCGACGGGCTCGACCACCCGGGCGGAGGCGGCCGACGGCGTGGTCTCGACGAGCTCGACCACCCGGGACGGGGACCGGCTGATCGAACTGGTGAACCCGTTCATCGGCAGCCAGAACGACGGCAACACCTTCCCCGGTGCGGCCGTGCCGTTCGGGATGGTGCAGATGTCGCCGGACACCGGGCACAACGTCGGGTACCGCTACGACCAGGACCGGATCCGCGGCTTCTCCACGGTCCACCTGTCCGGTGTCGGCTGCGGGCTCGGCGGCACGCTGCCTGTCCTGCCGACGACGGGCGAGGTCACCGAGACCGACTACGGCCGGTACGCAACCCGCAAGGACGCGGACAGCGAGGCGGCGTCCCCGGGCTACTACACCGTGCGGCTCGCCGACAGCGACATCACGGCGGAGCTGTCGGCGACCGAGCGGACCGCGTGGCAGCGCTACACGTTCCCGGGCACCGACCGGGCCAACGTCATGGTCAACACCGGCCAGGCGCTGCACCGGGTCACCTCCAGCACCGTGCGCGTCGTCGACGACCGGACGCTGGTCAGCGAGGTCACCGGCCGCGGCTTCTGCCAGGACACCCGGCCCTACACGCTGCACTTCGTCACGAGGTTCGACCGGCCGTTCACCGGCCACGGCACGTGGCAGGGCGGCACCATCACGCCGGACAGCAGTGAGTCCAGCGCGGGGGAGCAGCGCAACGGCGCCTATGTCACCTTTGACGCAACCGACGACCGCGACGTCGAGGCTGTCACCGCGTTGTCGTACGTCGACACCGCCGGCGCGCAGAAGAACCTCGCCGCCGAGGGCGACAGCACGTTCGACGCCGTACGCGCCGCAGCCGAGCAGGCGTGGGAGGACCGGCTGCAGCAGATCAAGGTGGAGGGCGGCACCGAGACCGAGCGCCGCACGTTCTACTCCTCGCTCTACCGCAGCTTCCTCGCACCGACGATCGGCAGCGACGTCGACGGCCGCTACCGCGGCTGGGACCAGGACGTGCACATCGCGAAGGGGTTCACCTACTACCAGAACTGGTCCCTGTGGGACACCTACCGCACCCAGCAGCAGCTGCTCGCGCTGCTGGCGCCGGACGAGTCTCGGGACATGGCGCGGTCGATCCTGAAGATCGAGGACGAGGGCGGCTGGCTGCCGCGCTGGGGCCACGCCACGGTCGAGACCAACATCATGACCGGCGACCCGGTCACGCCGTTCCTCGTCTCCGCCTGGCGACAGGGCCTGCTGAAAGGCCATGAGGCCGACGCGTACGCCGCGCTGAAGGAGAACGCCGACGGCGTGCCGCCGGCCGACTCGCCGTACAACGGACGAGCGGGCAACCCGACGTACCTGCAGGACGGCTACGTGCCGTACCTGCCCGACGCGCGCAACAAGCCCGGCGACTACGACCTGAACCACGGGCCGTCGGCGACGCTGGAGTACGCCCTCGCCGACTGCACCCTGTCGACGATGGCCGGCGCGCTCGGCAAGACGTCGGACGCCAAGCGGTACGCCGCACGCGGGCAGTACTTCCGCAACGTCTTCGACAAGTCGACCGGCTGGTTCCGGGCTCGTGACGACCAGGGCCGCTTCGTCGGGCCGGCCGACCCCAAGGACTCGGTCGGCTTCCACGAGGGCACGGCGTGGCAGTACATGTGGCTGGCTCAGCAGGACATGCCGGGCCTGGTCGAGCTGATCGGCGGCACGCAGGAGGCGCGCGAGCGGCTCGACTACTTCTTCGCCTACGACCAGCTCGTCGACGACCCGGAGCGGGTCGCGCGCGAGGTCTGGGTGAACGGGCCGTACGCGTACTACAACGCCGACCGCTACAACCCGCAGAACGAGCCCGACCTGCACTCGCCGTACACCTACCTGTGGACCGGCGAGCCGCACAAGACCAGCGACGTCGTGCACGCGGCACTCACGCTGTTCACCGACGGCCCGACCGGCATGACCGGCAACGACGACCTCGGCACGATGTCGGCCTGGCACGTGCTGTCGGCGATCGGCATCTACCCCGTCATGCCCGGCACGGACGTCTGGGGGCTCACCACGCCGATCTTCGACCGCGTCGAGATCAGCGGACCCAACGAGCTCGTCATCACCGCACCCGGTGCGCACGGCGGGACCCGCAGTTATGTCACGGCCGCTCGGCTCGGGGAGCGGCCGTGGCAGCGGACCTGGGCCAGCACCGACGAGCTGCTCGACGGCGGCACGCTCGCGCTGCGCGTCGGCGACCACCCGTCGCGCTGGGGCACCAGCAAGGGCGACGCGCCGCCGTCCGTGTGCGGCAAGGGCCGGCAGGACACCCGCCGGCTCGCCGCCGGTACGTCGCCGCGCACGCTCGCGCTGGCGTCGTCGGACGAGGCCGTGCAGCAGGACGTGACCGTCGACGTGGTCGCGACCGGGCCGGGCCGCGTCGAGGGCACCGTCGCAGCGTCCGCGGACGCGCCGGTGGAGGTCAGCCCCGCGCGCACGACGTGGGTCGCGGACTCGAAGGGTCTGCCCACGACCGTGCCGGTCACCCTGACCGTGACGGTGCCGGCCGGCACGCCCGACGGCTCCTACGACGTCAACATCGTGGTGACCGACGAGCGCGGCAACCACGTGGAGCGCACCGTGCCGGTGCGGGTCGTCACCGCCGACTGCGACGCCGAGGTGGGCTCCTGCCCGCAGGACCTGACCGCGTCGTGGAACCACGACGGAGTGGCCACGCTCGACGCGAGCGCGGAAGGCGACTTCGACGGCGGCGGCTGGAGCTTCCCGGCCGAGCAGCTGCCGGCGCCAGGGCTGTCCGTGCTCGGCGAGCGCGCCTACCTGATGCCGTCGACGACGGGTACCGACCCGAACTTCGTCGAGGCGCGCGGCCAGGACGTGCCGCTGACCGGCGGGGCTTCCCCGGCGCTCGACGTGGTCGCCAGCGCGCACCACGGCGACGTCGACGCGACGGCGACGGTCACCTACGCGGACGGCTCCACGGCCGACGTACCGCTGCGGGTGACGGACTGGGCGGCGGGAGGTCCGCGGTTCGGCGAGACGCTGGCGGTGCGCACCGACTACCGGGTCAAGGCCGGCACCGGCCGCGACGCTCCGCCGGTCGCGCTGTGGCACACGGTCGTGCCGCTGGACGCGTCGAAGGAGCCGGTGTCGCTGACGCTGCCGGACGACCCGCGACTGGAGATCTACGCTCTCAGCGCCCGCAACGGCTCAGGCTGAGCGGTGGTCCGCAGCGGTGGGCAGCCCGGCGACCGCGGGGACGTCCTTGGCGAGCGCGAGCGCTCCCATGACGCCCGCGTGCTCGCCGAGGCTGCCCGGGATCACTCGCAGCGCCGAGGCGGTGTCGGGCTGGGCGTAGCGGGCCACCGAGTCGCGGATGCCGCGCAGCAACGAGGGGGAGACCCCGATCGCGCCGCCGACGACGATGACCGCTGGGTTGAGGTGGTTGCTCAGGTCGGCGAGCACGCGCCCGATCGCGCGGCCGGCGTCGTCGAGGATCCGGTTGACGCCGGCGTCCTCGGCGCGGCTGAGCTCCAGCATCCGGTCGACGTCCAGGTCCATGCCGTACGCCGGACGGAGCAGCTCGACCAGCCGGGGCGCGGCCACCTGCGTCTCGAGGCAGCCGCGGTTGCCGCACCGGCAGACCGGGCCGTCGTCGTGCAACCGGACGTGGCCGATCTCGCCGGCGATGCCGGTGACGCCGCGGTGCAGCCGGCCGGCCAGGATGAGCCCGGCGCCGATACCGCCGGCGACTTTGACGTAGATGACGTCGTCGTACCCCCGGGCCGCGCCGTGCACCAGCTCGCCGAGGGCACCGACGTTGGCGTCGTTGTCGGTGCGCACGTCGAGGCCGAGGCGGTCGGCGAGCTCGACGGCGGGCCGGAGGGTCACCCAGCCGGGAAGGATCGGGGAGACGATCGTGCCGGTGCGCGGGTCGATCGGCCCTGGGACGCCCATCCCGACACCGACCACGCGGGACTCGTCGGCGCTCGCGTCGGCCAGGCACTCCTTGACCATCTGCGCGGTCAGGTCGAGTGTCGGTGCGGCCGGCTCGCGGTCGACGTCGAGCGCCACCTCGCGCTCGGCGAGGATGCTGCTCGACAGGTCGCTGACCGCGACGCGCACGTGCCGGTGGCCGATGTCGACGCCGACGAGCACGCGCGGGTCGCCGGCGAGCGTCAGCCGGGTCGGCGGCCGGCCGCTTCCCTTCGGCGCCGGGCCGGTGGCGGTCTCCGCGACGTGGCCCTCGCTCATCAGCTCCTTGATGATGCTCGACACCGTGCTGCGCGAGAGACCGGTGCGCCGGATCAGCTCGCTGCGGCTGAGCGGCTCGGAGCGGCTCAGCAGCTCGAGCACGAGGTCACGGTTGCCGGTGCGTAGCGCGCTGCGTCCGGATTCGTCCGTTCCGCCCGTCTCGCGAGTCTCACCAACCCCGTTCGCCTCGATCATGCAGCGAGGCTAGCCCACTTATGCCCAAGTTGAACAGAAACAACTCGGTAAAGACACGGGGTTATGCATTGACTGGTCAGAACCCACGTTCTACGTTGACACAAATTGAAACCGACCCCCGCGGACCTGCTGCGCGCGGTCGAGCTCGTGCGAACCGGAGGAGCGTCATGAGAGCAACCCCCAAGAAGCTGGTCGCGGTGTTGGCCACCGCCGGCCTGCTCGCCCTGACCGCCGCGTGCGGTGGGGACAGCGGCGGCAGCGGTGGTGGCGGCGACACCCAGGAAGTCGAGGTCTTCACCTGGTGGGCCGAGGGCAGCGAGAAGGAGGGCCTCGACGCCCTCGTCAAGGTCTTCGAGGACCAGCACCCCGACTTCACCTTCGTCAACGGTGCCGTCGCCGGTGGTGCGGGCTCGGACGCCAAGAACGTCCTCGCCTCGCGGCTGCAGACCAACGACCCGCCGGCGACGTTCCAGGCGCACGCCGGTGCCGAGCTGACCGACTACATCGAGCAGGGCCAGATCGAGGGCCTGTCCGACATGTACGAGGAGAAGGGCTGGAACGAGCTCTTCCCGGAGGGTCTGCTCGAGCGCCTCCAGCAGGACGGCGAGATCTACTCCGTCCCCTCCAACATCCACCGAGCCAACGTGGTGTGGGCCAACCCGGCGGTCCTCGAGGAGGCCGGGCTCGACCCGGAGGCGACGTACGACACCCTCGACGACTGGATCGCGGCGCTCGAGAAGGTCGACGCGGCCGGCAAGATCCCGCTGTCCGTCGCGACCGACTGGACGCAGGTGCACCTGCTCGAGACCGTGCTGCTCGCCGACCTCGGCGCCGAGGCCTACAACGGCCTGTGGGACGGCTCGACCGACTGGGGCGGCCCCGAGGTCAAGGCGGCGCTCGAGGACTACGCGAAGCTGATGAGCTTCACCAACTCCGACCGGCAGTCCCTCGACTGGCCGGACGCCACGCAGCTCGTGATCGACGGCGACGCGGCGTTCAACGTGATGGGTGACTGGGCCGAGGCGGCGTTCGCCAGCCAGGACAAGAAGTTCGGCGAGGACTACATCACCTTCCCGGTCCCCGGCACCGACGGCGTCTTCGACTTCCTCGCGGACTCGTTCACCATGCCGGTCAACGGCCCGAACCCCGAGGGCACCGAGGCCTGGCTCGACACCGTGGCCAGCGCCGAGGGCCAGGAGGCCTTCAACAAGGCCAAGGGTTCGATCCCGGCCAACCTCGAGGCGAACACCGACGATTTCGGCGAGTACCAGCAGACCGCCATCGAGTCGTGGGAGAACGACGAGATCGTGTCGTCGCTCGCGCACGGTGCAGCGGCGTCGGTGAGCTGGCTGACCGACATCACCGCCGCGGTCGCGAAGTTCGGCTCCGACGAGGACGTGGCCGGCCTGCAGGAGGGCCTCGTCGCGGCGGCCGAGAAGAACGCGCAGTCCTGACCGGTCGCGACCCAGGGTCGACCTGACGACCTGACCTCACGACACCCGGACCCGGTGGCGGTCGTCTGCCTCGAGCGGCGGCCGCCACCGTTCTACCCGGCGCTGTCGGTGCTTGTCTGGACTGTCCCGGCGTTGTCCCGGCGCGCGTCCGGGCAGGCCCGAACGGGTCTCGACAGGTCGACCCCCGAGGGAAAGGCTTCGCACATGAGCAGTGAGACCTCCGCGGAAACCCCGGCGAGAACGCCCGCGCGGCCCCCCACGCGGCCCTCCGGGAGAACCAAGAAGGGGTACCGCGTCTGGGGACCACCCCTGCTGCTGATCACCCCGACGATCGTCGTGCTCGGCGTCTTCGTCTACGGCCTGATCGGCGCCAACCTCAACACGTCCTTCCAGGACCGGCACACGCGAGGTCCGGCGGAGGGGTACGTCGGGTTCGAGAACTACGTGACGCTGTTCTCCGACGACACGTTCATCTACTCCTTGCGCAACCTGCTGCTCTACACCGGCACGTTCCTGGTGGGCACGCTGGTCTTCGGCTTCCTGTGGGCGTGGCTGCTCGAGCGCGGCGCGCGTGGTGAGTCGCTGTTCCGCGCGGTCTACCTCTTCCCGATGGCGGTGTCGTTCATCGCCTCCGGCGTGGTCTGGCGCTGGCTGCTCAACAACGCCGAGGGCGACCGCGCCTCGGGCCTCAACCGGTTGTTCGAGGAGGTCGGGCTGGGCTTCCTCCAGAATCCGTGGTGGACCGACGAGCAGTGGGGGATCATGGCGATCGCCCTGCCCGCGGTGTGGCAGCTCTCCGGCTACGTGATGGCGCTGTTCCTCGCCGGCTTCCGGGGCATCCCCGAGGAGCTGCGTGAGGCGGGTCGCATCGACGGCGCGTCGGAGTGGCAGCTCTACCGCTACGTGCTCTTCCCGCAGCTCAGCCCGGTCGCCCTCTCGGCGATCATCATCATCGGCCACATGTCGCTGAAGGTCTTCGACCTGATCATGGCGATCGCCGGCCAGACGAACTACACGACCCAGGTGCCGGCCACGCAGATGTGGGTGGAGTTCACCCGCGGCGACTACGCCAAGTCCGCGGCCATCGGCACCGTCCTGCTGGTCATCGTGGCGGTGCTGATCGTGCCGTACCTCGTGGCCACCTACCGATCGGAGCGTCGTCGATGAGCACCGCCGTCACCACCGAGGCGCTGCCCGAGGCCAAGGCCACGGCGCCTGTCCGGCCCACGTCCGGGCGCTCCGCCGTCACGCGCACCGTCAAGTACGGCCTGCTCCTGCTGTTCGTGTGCATCGTGCTGATGCCGGCGTACGTCCTGTTCGTCACCAGCTTCAAGGGGATCGGCGACGCCACGCCCGCCCGCGCGTGGAACCTGCCGACCGAGTGGCAGACCGCCGGCTGGGAGCGGGCCTGGCAGCAGCTCGCGCCTGCGCTGGGGCGGACGTTCTCGATGGTCATCCCGGCCGCGATCATCTCGTCGCTCATCGGGTCGATGAACGGGTTCGTGCTGTCGCGGTGGCGGTTCCCCGGGGCAGACATCGTGTTCACGCTGATCCTCTTCGGGATGTTCATCCCGTACCAGGCGGTGATGATCCCGCTGGTGCAGCTCGTGCAGGCCCTCGGCGTACCGTCCGGCGTGCCGAGCCTGATCCTGCTGCACGTCGTCTACGGCCTGCCGATCACCACGCTGATCTTCCGCAACTACTACGCCGGGGTGCCACACGAGCTGATCGAGGCGGCGCGCGTCGACGGGGCGGGAATGCTGCGCACCTACGCGTCGATCATCCTGCCGATCTCGATGCCGGCCTTCGTGGTCGTGCTGATGTGGCAGTTCACCTCGGCATGGAACGACTACCTGTTCGCGCTGTTCTTCTCGAACTCCCGCAACGGGCCGGTCACCATCGCACTGAACTTCCTGGCCAGTGGCCAGCTCCAGGACTACTCGGCGAGCATGGCGGGCGCGCTCATCGCCTCCGTGCCGACGCTGCTGGTCTACATCCTGCTCGGGCGCTACTTCGTCGGCGGGCTGATGGCGGGCTCGGTCAAGGGATGACCGCGCCGGTGGCGCGGGTCGACGCCGCGGCTGAGGAGCGGCGGCTGCTCGACTTCGCACGGGGGTCCGCCGCGACGCCGACGGGGTTCGCGTGGCTCGACGAGCGCGGGGTGCCTGACCTGAGTCAGCCCGTGCACACGTGGATCACGACGCGCATGACGCACGTGTTCTCGCTCGCCCACCTCCAGGCGGTCGAGGACGCGGCCGGGCTGGCGGCGCACGGTGTCCGTGCGCTCGCCGGCCCGCTGCGCGATCACGAGCACGGCGGCTGGTACGCCGCGGTGTCGCACGGCGGGCGCGTCGTCGACGCCACCAAGGCGGCGTACGCCCACGCCTTCGTGGTGCTCGCGGCGTCGAGCGCGTCGGTGGCCGGCGTGCCCGGCGGCGAGGCGCTGCTCGAAGAGGCGCTCGCCGTCGTACGGCGGCACTTCCTGGACGGCGACGGCCGCGTGGTCGACACGCTCGCGCCGGAGCTGTCGCCGGGGGAGCCCTACCGCGGCGCGAACTCCAGCATGCACATGGTCGAGGCGCTGCTCGCCGCCGGCGACGTGACCGGCGAGCGGCACTGGCACGACGTCGCGCTCGGCATCGCGGAGCACCTGATCCACGACGTCGCGCGACAGCACGGTTACCTCCTGCCCGAACACTTCACGGTCGACTGGCAGCCGCTGCTCGACTACAACGTCGACACCCCGGCCGACCCCTTTCGGCCGTATGGCTGCACGCCCGGCCACCTGCTCGAGTGGTCGCGGCTGCTGCTGCACCTCGACGCCACCGTGCCCGACCCGCCGGTGTGGCTCGTCGAGGACGCCCAGGCGCTCTTCGAGGAGGCGTGCGAGGACGCCTGGTTCGTCGACGGGGCGCGGGGCTTCGTCTACACGGTCGACTGGGAGCGCCGTCCGGTCGTGCGCAGCCGGATGCACTGGGTGCACGCCGAGGCGCTCGCCGCCGCGGCCGCCCTTCACCGGCGCACGGGCGACACGTCGTACCGCGCCTGGCAGGGGACCTTCGAGAAGTACATCGCCACTCACCTGATCGACTCCGAGCTCGGCTCCTGGCACCACGAGCTCGACGAGCACAACCGGCCCGCGGCGACGACCTGGCGCGGCAAGCCCGACGTGTACCACGCCTACCAGGCCCTGCTGCTGGCCCGGATGCCGCTGGCTCCCGTCCTCTCCGTCCAGCTGGCGAGGGGTCAGTTGTGACGCGACACGCCGCCCACGAGCCTGAATAACTGACTCCTCGGCATTCCCGCCCGCAGGGCGGCAGCGCCGACTCGACGGGGCTAGAGGGCGGCGAGGGTCTGGCGGGCGATCTCCCACTCCTCGTTGGTGGGGACGACGAGGACGGCGACGTCGGAGTCGTCGGGGGAGACGGTGCGGGTGTCGCGGGACGCGGCCTGGTTGCGGTCGGGGTCGACGATGATGCCGAGGCGGTCGAGTCCGTCGAGGGCGGCGGCGCGGAGGGTGGGGGAGTTCTCGCCGACGCCGGCGGTGAACACGACGGCGTCGACGTGGCCGAGGACGGCGTAGTAGGCGCCGACGTACTTGCGGATCCGGTGCACGTAGACGTCGAACGCCAGCCGGGCACGCCCGTCGCCGGCGTCGCGCAGCTCCATCAGCCGGCGGAAGTCGTTGACGCCCGTGAGGCCCTTGAGGCCGGACTCCTTGTTGAGCTCGCGGTCGATGTCCTCGAGCGTCCAGCCGAGCTGGCGGTGGAGATGCGCGGGTACGGCGGGGTCGAGGTCGCCGGAGCGGGTGCCCATGACGAGCCCCTCGAGCGGCGTGAGACCCATCGACGTCTCGACCGAGCGGCCGCCTTCGACCGCGGTGGTCGAGCAGCCGTTGCCGAGGTGCAGCACGATGAGGTTGGTCTCCTCGAGCGGACGGCCGAGGTGGTCGGCCGCTGCCTGCGAGACGAAGGCGTACGACGTGCCGTGGAACCCGTAGCGGCGGACGTGGTGGTCGTCCCGCCACGAGAGAGGTACGGCGTAGGTGTACGCGTGCTCGGGCAGCGTGGCGTGGAACGCCGTGTCGAACACCGCCACCTGCGGCACGTCCGGGAACAACCGCAAGGCGACGCGCAGGCCCTCGAGGTTCGCCGGGTTGTGCAGCGGCGCGAGCGGCACGAGCTCCTCGACGTGCGCGAGCAGCTCGTCGTCCACGAGCGCCGGCGCGGAGAACATCTCGCCGCCGTGCACGACCCGGTGCCCGACCGCGCGGATGCCTGCGTCGGCCAGCGCGGGCCCGTGCTTGTCGAACGCGTCGAGCACGGCACGCAGCGCTTCCTCGTGGTCGGCGAAGGTGCGCTTCTCCTCGTGCTCGCCGTTCGGGCCGCGGTGCGTGAGCGCGCCGCGGTCCTCGCCGATCGCCTCGACGATCCCGTCGGCGGGCTCGTCGCCGGTGGCGGCGTCGACGAGGGAGTACTTCAACGAGGACGAGCCGGCGTTGACCACCAGCACCAGGTCGCTCATGCGGTGGCGTCCTTCTGGGCCTGGATCGCGGTGATCGCGACCGTGTTGACGATGTCGCGGACGGTCGCGCCGCGGGACAGGTCGTTGACCGGCTTGCGCAGACCCTGCAGCACCGGCCCGACCGCGACGGCACCGGCCGAGCGCTGCACGGCCTTGTAGGTGTTGTTGCCGGTGTTGAGGTCCGGGAAGACGAACACCGTCGCGCGACCGGCCACCTCCGAGTCGGGCAGCTTGGTGCGCGCAACGGCCGCGTCGATCGCGGCGTCGTACTGGATCGGTCCCTCGACGAGCAGGTCCGGCGCCTTCTCCTTCACCAGAGCGGTGGCGGCCGACACCTTCTCGACGTCGGTGCCCGCGCCGCTGGCGCCGGTGGAGTAGGACAGCATCGCCACGCGCGGCTCGACCCCGAACGCCTCGGCGGTGCGGGCCGACGAGATCGCGATGTCGGCGAGCTGCTCCGCGGTCGGGTCGGGGTTGACCGCGCAGTCGCCGTACACGAGGACCTGGTTCTCCAGGCACATGAAGAACACCGACGACACCACCGAGACGCCGGGCACCGTCTTGACCACCTCGAGCGCCGGCCGGATCGTGTGGGCGGTCGTGTGCACCGCGCCGGACACCATGCCGTCGGCGAGGCCGAGCTCGACCATCATCGTGCCGAAGTACGACACGTCGGTGACGAGCGAGCGTGCGTCGTCGAGCTCGATTCCCTTGTGCTTGCGGCGCTCGTAGTACTCCTGGGCGAATCGCTCGACGAGCTCCTCGTCGTAGGGGCTGAGCAGCCGCGCCTTCGACACGTCGAGGCCGAGCCTGGCCGCGGTGGAGTTGATCCGGATCGGGTCGCCCAGCAGGGTCAGGTCGACGATGCCCCGGCGCAGCAGTACGTCGGCCGCGCGGAGGATCCGCTCCTCGTCGCCTTCCGGCAGCACGATGTGCCGCCGGTCGGCCCCCGCCCGGTCGACCAGCTGGTGCTCGAACATCAGCGGCGTGACCGCGTCGGTGCGTGCGACCTCGAGCCGGTCGAGCAGCGTGTCGCCGTCGACGTGCTTGCCGAACAGCTGGATCGCGGTCTGGACCTTGCGCGGCGAGTCCTTGGTGAGCCGGCCGCGGACGCTGTTGAGCGCCGTGGTCGTGGCGTGCGTGCCCAGCGGCGTCTCGATGATCGGCAGCGTCGAGCCGAGCCCTTCGAGGAGCCGCTCGATCTGCTCGTGCAGCCCGAGTCCGCCGTTGAGCACGATGCCCGCCATCTGGGGGAAGCTCGTCGACACGTGGGCCATCAGCACGCCGAGCACGATCTCCGGCCGGTCGCCGGGGGTCACCACGACCGCGCCGTCGAACAATCGGTCGAGCACGTTGGGCAGGGTCATCGCGGCAACCACGAGCCCGCTGGTCTCACGACCCAGCAGCTCGTCGTCGCCGCTGACCAGCGTGCCGTCGCACGCGCGCATCAGGTCCGCCAGCGATGGCGCGCTGAGCAGCGGCTCCTCAGGCAGTGCATAGGCGAGCGCTCCGTCCACGCTGATCGCCTGGGTGTCGTCGAGCACGTCGGCGGCGTCGACCCGGTTGGCGATGACCGCGAGCAGCGTGCCGTGCTCGCCCCGGAGAGCGTCGACCGCGACGCCGGTCATCGTGTGCAGCTCGTCGGGCGTGTGGCCGAAGCCGTTGAGCACCAGCACGACGGGCGAGCCGAGGTTGGCTGCCAGGCGCGCGTTGTAGGCGAACTCCGTCGGGCTGCCCACGTCGGTGTAGTCGGTGCCGACGATCACCACGGCGTCGCAGGCGTCGGCGACCTCGTGGTACCGCTCGACGATGCGGTCGAGGGCGGCGGTCGGGTCCTTGTGTACGTCGTCGTACGTGACGCCGGCGGCTTCCTCGTAGCTCGTGCTCACCGCCTCGTGGGACGTCAGCAGGTCGAGCACGTAGTCGCGACCGTCCGGCGACTCCTTGCCCGAGCGCACCACCGGCCGGAAGACACCCACCCGGCCGACGCGCCGTGAGAGCTCCTCGACCAGGCCGAGTGCCACCGTCGACTTGCCCGAGAACCCCTCCGCCGAGGCGACGTAGACGCTGCGTCCCATGCCCGGAGCGTATCGGCGCGTCACCAACCCCGATTCGTCGCAATGGCTCCGCGAGGAACGGACACAAATCTGCGGACGAATCGGGGTTCAGGCCAGCTCGACGACGGTCATGCCGGCGGTGGCGTTCGGGGTGCTCATCGCGGCGAGGGCGGCGCCGGCGTCCTCGAGGGGGATGGTGCGGCCGACGAGGCGGAGCGGGTCGACGGCGCCGGAGGCGACGAGGTCGAGCATCGCGGGGTAGTCGCGGGCGGCCATGCCGTGGGAGCCGTGGATGCTCAGCTCCTGGGCGACGACGCGGCCCATCGGCAGCGGCGGGGTGGCATGCGCGCCGAGCAGCAGTCCGACCTGGACGTGCCGGCCGCGCGGGCGGAGCGACTCGACGGACGCCACCGCGGTGGCCGAGGTGCCCACCGCGTCGAGTGAGACATGCGCGCCGCCGCCGGTGGCCTCGCGGATGTGTCGTACGGCGGCCGGCCCGGCCGCGACGAGGGCGTCCGCTCCGAGCCCACGCGCGAGGTCGAGCGCGGCGGGGGAGAGGTCGACGGCGACGACGTGCGCACCGAGGGCCTTGGCCAGCATCACGGCCGAGAGCCCGACGCCGCCGCAGCCGTGCACGACGACGTGCTGCCCGGGCGCGACCTGGCCGTGCGCGGTCAGCGCGCGGTAGGCGGTGGCGAACCGGCAGCCGAGCGACGCAGCGGCGACGAAGCCGATCGCGTCCGGGAGCGTGACCAGGTTGAGGTCGGCGGAGGGCAGCGCAACCAGGTCCGCGAACGAGCCGGGCATCGTGAACCCGGGCTGCTGCTGGTCGGGGCAGACCTGCGCGTCGCCGTCCGCGCAGTAGGCGCATCGGCCGCAGCCGCACACGAACGGCACGGTGACGCGCTCGCCGATGGTGTGCCCGGTGACGCGGGGGCCGACCTCGACGACGACGCCGGCCAGCTCGTGGCCGGGCACCATCGGCAGCGGCACCGGGTCGTGGCCCTGCCACGCGTGCCAGTCGGACCGGCACACGCCGGTGGCGCGCACCGCGACCACGACGCCGTCGGGAGGACAGACCGGATCGGGTACGTCGAGCAGGTGGGGCGGCTCGCCGTACGCGTCGTACTGGAGAGCGCGCACGGGCGCCATCGTAGGAACCGTCGGACCGGCCGTCAGACCGGGTGCACGTCGCCGGTCGTGGTGTCGACGACGACGAGCGGGCCGAGCGTCGCCTCCACCGGGAGGATGTCGAACGCCAGCCCGGCCACGACCGGCAGCCGCTCCAGGTGCAGCCGCGGCGCCAGGGTGAGGTGCGGGGTCCATGCGCCCTCGGCGTAGTTGCGGTGCAGCAGCGCGTTCGTGCCGTCGCACGCGCGCACCGCCTGCTCCTGCCGGTCGAGCAGCTCCCGGTTCGCCTCCGGGACCAGCCAGCACCGGCTGCGGCGGAAGATGCCGAGCGCGTCGAAGCGCACCGTCACCGGCTCCTGGTCCCGGCAGGGCTGGAGCCGCGTCAGCAGCGCCGGCAGGGTCGCGTCGTCGGAGTCGAGCAGCGACGCCAGCGTCACGTGCGGGCGGTGCCGGCCGTGGGTGTGGGTGAGCAGCGAGCCCACGCCGGCGTCCTCGAGACGCTGCCACAGCGACCGCACCGCCTTGTCGGCACGGCCGTCGAGCAGCAGGCACACGGAGAGCGCCACGAACCGGAAGGTACCGCGACCCGGAAGCCGAGCCGGCCAGGCGCACGCAGAATCCGTCCGGGCCATTGCCCCGGGTTTCGGTCGGATCGCCCGACTTATACGCGTGGCCCGCCGCGCCGCCCCGCCCTACGTTTCTTGGACATGGGAGGCCAACAGATCCAGGGCAGCCTGGGACGGCTGCGCCCGGTCCTGCTCGCCGTCGTACCGGATGCGCGCCAGCTCGACCGGATCGAGGACGAGCTGCAGCAGGCGTTCGGCTCGGAGTTCCGGGTCCGCGGGGAGCGCACCAACGCGGACGCACAGCGGGTGCTCGACGACTGCCGGGAGCTCGGCCAACGGGTGGCGGTGACGCTCGTGGACTACGCGCTCGGCGCCGAGGACCGTAGCGCGGTGCTGACGCGAGTCCGCGGCGAGCACCCGGACGCCCGGCGCGCGATGCTGGTCGACTGGGGCTCCTGGGCCGACCGCGACACCGCGAGCACGATCCTGCAGTCGATGGCCGTCGGCGACATCTCCTACTACGTGCTCAAGCCCTGGACCGACCGGGACGAGCTGTTCCACCGCGTGGTGGCGGAGTTCGTGCAGGAGTGGTCCCGCGCCGACCCGACCAACCTCCGCGAGGTCGTCGTGGTCGCCGACCGCACCTCGGCCCGGGCGTCGCAGATCCGCAGCCTGCTGGCCCGCAACGGCATCCCGCACGCCTTCCGCGAGAAGGGTTCGGAGGCCGCCGAGGACGTGCTCGAGTACGTCGACCTCGTCGGCTTCGACCACTCCAACGCCGAGGTGCTGGTGTGGATGGCCGCCCTCGACGGCAAGGTGCTGCTCGACCCCACCGACGTCGAGGTCGCCGAGGCCTGGGGCGTCCCGACGACCCTCGGCGTTGACGACCGCGACGTCGACCTTCTCGTCGTCGGCGGCGGGCCGTCCGGGCTCGCCGCGGCGGTGTACGGCGCATCGGAGGGCCTGCGCACGCTCGTCGTGGAGCGCGAGGCGCTCGGCGGCCAGGCCGGCTCCTCGTCGCTGATCCGCAACTACCTCGGGTTCTCGCGCGGGGTCAGTGGCGCGGAGCTCGCCCAGCGCGGCTACCAGCAGGCGTGGGTGTTCGGCACCTACTTCCTGTTCATGCGCCAGGTCGAGCAGCTCAAGCCCGGCCCTGACGGCGTCTTCACCGCGACGATCGGCGAGGTCGGCGACGTGACCGCTCGCGCGGTGGTGCTCGCGACCGGGGTCAGCTACCGGCGGCTCGGCGTGCCGAACCTCGAGGCCCTCACCGGGGCCGGCGTCTTCTACGGCGCCAGCGTCTCCGAGGCACAGGGCCTCGCCGGCCTGCACGCGGTCGTGGTCGGCGGCGGCAACTCCGCCGGCCAGGCGGTGCTGCACCTCGCGCGCTACTGCGAGCAGGTCACGCTCGTCGTGCGCGGCAACGACCTCGGCGAGAGCATGTCGGCCTACCTGGTCGAGACGATCGGCGCCACCGCCAACGTCGCCGTGCGGCTCGGCGCCGAGGTCGTCGACGGTGGCGGGTCGCCTCGGCTCGACCACGTCGTGGTGCGCGACCGCCAGGGCGGCAACGAGGAGACGCTGCGCGCGGACGGGCTCTTCGTGATGATCGGCGCCGAGCCGCGCACGGCGTGGCTGCCGGACGACGTCGGCCGCGACCGGTTCGGCTACGTGCTCGCCGGTGCCGACGCGGCAGCGTCGGGAAGCTGGCCGCTCGAGCGGGCGCCGTACCCCTACGAGTCCACCGTGCCCGGCCTCTTCGCGGTCGGCGACGTGCGCTGCGGCTCGGTGAAGCGCGTCGCCTCCGCGGTCGGCGAGGGCTCGGTCGTGGTCTCCCAGGTGCACCAGCTTTTCAAGGAGCGCCATGGCCGAGGTGAGTGAGCGCGCCGAGCCCAAGTTCGTCTACACGCGAGGCATGCTCGCGGCGTCGGCGATCGTGCTCGCCGTACCGCTGGCCGGCTTCGTGCTGCTGATGCGCCGTCCCGAGCTCGACCTGCACTGGGAGCACCACCCCTCGCACTTCTGGCTGGTGCTGGCCACGGCTGCGCTCAGCGCCGTGCTGGCCTACGGCACCGGCAGCGCCGCGCAGAAGCGAGGCGACGCCCGGGTGATGCTCGTGTCGCTGGCGTTCCTCTCCGCCGCGGGCTTCCTGGGTCTGCACGCGCTGGCCACACCCGGCGTGCTGCTGGCCCAGCCCAACGCCGGGTTCGTGGTGGCCACTCCGGTGGGCATCGCGATCGGCTCGCTGTTCGCGGTCGCGTCCTCGCTCGACCTCAGCGGTGACCGGGCGGTCCGCGCCGTCGTCGCCGCGCGCCGTGCCCGGGTCGCGCTGCTCGTGCTGATGGCGCTGTGGGCGGTCGCCTCCGTCACCCAGCTGCCGCCGCTGCACGAGGGTCAGGCCGTGCCCGAGCAGGCCGGCGGCTTCCTCGGCCCGCTCGCGCTGGTCGCGATCGTGCTGTACGTCGTGGCCGCGGGCCGCTACCTCGCGCTGTGGCTGCGGCGGCCGTCCCTGATGCTGTTGTCGATGCTCGCGGCGTTCGTGCTGCTCGCCGAGGCGATGGTCGCGGTGGTGTTCGCGCGCAACTGGCAGCTCTCCTGGTGGGAGTGGCACCTGCTGATGCTCGCGGCGTTCGCGCTCGTGGCGCTCGGGGCTCGCCTGCAGTGGCATGAGGAGCGGTTCGCCGACCTCTACCTCGAGGACACCGTCGCCGGGGAGCGGGAGATGAGCGTGCTCTTCGCGGACCTGCAGGGGTTCACCACGTTCTCCGAGGCGCACGAGCCGGCCGAGGTGACGGCGATGCTGAACACCTTCTTCCAGGTCGCCGTGCCTCCGGTCGTGCAGGAGTACGGCGGGGAGATCGACCGGATCATCGGCGACGCGCTGATGGTCACGTTCAACAAGCGCGGGGACCAGCCGGACCACGCCGTCCGGGCCGCGGGGGCGGGCCTGGCGCTGCAGCGGGCGAGCGAGCGGGTGCTGGCCGAGCACCCGGGCTGGCCGCGGTTCCGGGTCGGGATCAACAGCGGCCCGGTGCTGGTCTCGCTGCTCGGCACCGAGGGCGGCCGCACCCACACCGTCATCGGCGACACCGTCAACACCGCGTCACGGATCGAGGGCAAGGCCCCGGGCGGGGGCGTCGCGATCGGTCCCACCACCAAGGCGCTGCTGCCCCAGGCGCGCACCGAGTCGCTCGGCGAGATGTCGCTCAAGGGCAAGGCCGAGCCGATCGAGGTGCACCGGCTGATCTCGCTGGGCTGACGTTTCCGGTGGATGCGGTCAGGGCGCGACGACGCGCAGGGACACGATCGCGATGTCGTCGCGCACCTCGCCCTGCTGGAAGTCGACGACGTCCTCGAGCAGCCCGTCCACGACGGCGGCGGCCGACGTGGCGTGCCGCTCGACGTTCTCGCGCAGCCGTGCGTCGCCGTACATCTCGTGGTGCCGGCGAGCCTCGGTCACCCCGTCGGTGAAGAGCGTCAGCACGTCGTTCTCGCCGAGGTCCAGCTCGCGGTCGTGGAACTCGACCTCGTCGAGGACGCCCACGAGCGGGCCGGTCCCGCCGACCGGCTCCGCGGCCCCGCCGGGCCGCACCAGCAGCGCCGCGGGGTGACCGCCGGAGCCGAGCGTTGCGTGCCAGGTGCCGTCAGGCCGGCGCTGCAGCCGCACCAGCGCGACCGTGCAGAACCGGTCGCCACCCTGGTGCAGCAGCACCTCGTTGAGAGCGGACAGCGCCTGGCTGGGCGCGTGCATGCCGACCACGACGGCGCGCAGCGTGTGGCGGGCCAGGGCGGTCACGACGGCGGCGTCGACGCCCTTGCCGCAGACGTCGCCGAGGACGACCACCCAGTCGTCGGCGCCGACCTGGAAGGCGTCGTAGAAGTCGCCGCCGACCTCGGTGCCCTCGCCGGCCGGACGGAACGCCGCGGCGAACTCCAGCCCGGGGATGCTGGGCGTCGACGGCGGCAACAGGGTGCGCTGCAGCGTCTGGGCCAGCGACCTCGCGCGGCGCTCCGACGCCTCCGCGCGCTCCTTGGCCCGCAGCAGCTCGCGCTCGTAGGCGCGCCGCTCGGTGGCGTCGAAGACGACGATGCGGATCACGCGGGCCTCGCCCGTCGGCTCGCGCTCGAGCACCGCGTTGACCAGGACCGGCAGCCGCTCGCCGTCGGCCATCACGATGTCGAGGGCGATCTCGCGGACCTGCCCCTGCATCTGCAGCAGCGGCATGTAGTGGGTCTCGTGGTACAGCCGGCCGCCCGGGCTGAGCAGGTCGGCGAATCGCCGCCGGCCGACGAGGTCGTCGCGGTCCAGGCCGGTCCAGCGCAGGAACGTGTCGTTGACCTTGACGATGGTGCCCCGCGGGGTCACCGACAGGTAGCCGCAGGGCGCCTGGTGGTAGAGCTCCTCGGCGTCCTCGGTCGGCGGAGCGGTCAGGTCGTCGTGCTTGATGTCGGGTCCGTTCACGCAGTGACCGCGCTGGTCGACGCCGTCGACAGGAACGCCTCGATCGCGGCGGTCGTCTCGTCCGGCGCGCTCAGGTTGGGGCAGTGCCCGGTGGCTTCGAGGACGGTCAGCACGCTGCCCGGGATCGCGTCGTGGACGTAGCCGCCCACCTCCATCGGAGCGATGACGTCGTCGCGGCACTGGAGCACCAGCGTCGGTACGGAGACGGCCCCGAGGTCCTTGCGGTTGTCGGAGAGGAAGGTGACCCGCGCGAACTGGCGGGCGATCTCGGGGTCGGTGCGGCAGAAGCTGGCGGTCAGCTCCTGACCCAGCTCGGGGCGGTCGCCGTTGCCCATGATCACCGGCGCCATCGCGCTCGACCAGCCCAGGTAGTTGCTCTCGAGGGAGCCGAGCAGCTCCTCGATGTCGGGTCGGTCGAAGCCGCCGACATACCCCTCGTCGTTGATGTAGCGCGGGGAGGGGCCGACCAGCACCAGCGCAGCGAACAGGTCGGGGCGGGCCACGTGCGCCAGCACGCCGATCATCGCGGAGACCGAGTGGCCGACGAACACCACGTCGCGCAGGCCGAGCGCGTCGCAGATCTCGACCACGTCCTCGGCGTAGCCCTGCAGGCTGTCGTGCCGCTCGGGGTCGTAGGAGGTGGGGTCGGTGGAGCCCGCGCCGACGTGGTCGAAGAGCACCACCTGGTAGCGGTCGGCGAACGCCGGGGCGACGTAGCGCCACATGTTCTGGTCGCAGCCGAAGCCGTGGGCGAAGAGCATCGGCCGGCCGTCCGAAGGGCCGTGCAGGGTTACGTTGTGTCGTGCGAGTACATCCACCCCCGCACCCTAGTGGCCTACCGCCGCGCGGGAAGAACGTCCGCTGGCTGGGGCAAGGTGACGACGTGAGAGCGACCCGGCGAGCGGGACCGGGTCCCCTCGTTGTTGCGGATGTCCGATTCGTCCGGAATTGGCGGACTCGGCGGTACCGGTCGACGTACGGTCAGGGTCCGCAGAGGAGCTCGGGACGAACCGGGGGAGGTTCTGATGCAGGGTCCATGGTCGTACGACGACAGCATGGGCGGCCACGGCGTGGCGCAGCCGGTCGAGCGGCCGGGGGAGACGGGGGAGTCGGGGTCAGCCGGCGGAGCGCTGCTGGAGCACGCGCCCGAGCAGGGTCGGCCGGTTGGTGACGACCGCGTCGACGCCCTTGTCGAGGCTGGCGTTCATGTTCTCGACCGTGTCGACGGTCCACACCGAGCTGTCCATGCCGAGGGCGTGGACCGCGGCGACGTAGTCGGCGTCGACGGTCCGGTGGCGTGAGCTGATCTCGTCCGCCCAGCGGGCGAGGTCCGGCAGGGCGGTGACAGCCGGGGTGCCGAGCAGCGCGACGTGCACGCGCGGCTCGATCTGCTTGAACGTGTGCACGGCGTCGAAGTCGAACGACTGGATGGTGAGACGCTCGTCGCGCACGGCCCGGCCGAAGTAGCCGTCGATCTGGCGCAGCGCGGTGGACACCTCCTGCTCGACGCCCGGGTAACGCTTGGGCGACTTGAGCTCGATCATGATGCCGGTCCGGTTGCGCTGGACCAGCCGGACCGCCTGCTTGAGCGACGGGATCCGCGTGCCGGCGTACTTCTTCGACTTCCACTTGCCGGCGTCGAGCTTCTTCATCTGCGCCCAGGTGGTGTCGCGGACGGCGTACGACTTCTTCTTCGGGAAGACCCGCTCGATGTTGGTCGTACGGCGGAGGTTGGTGTCGTGCACGAGCACGAGCCGGCCGTCCTTGCTGCGCTGGACGTCGACCTCGACGAAGTCCGCGTCCCGGGCGATCGCGGCCTTGATCGCGACGAGGGTGTTCTCGGGAGCGACGTAGCGGGCGCCGCGGTGCGCGATGGTCCGCACCGTCGCGGGATCCTTCGCGACCAGGGCCGGCGTCGCGGAGGCGCTGCCGGCGACCGCGACCGGTGCCGCGGCGGTGGCGAGCAGGGCGAGGGTGCCCGCGGCGGACAGGGCACGGGCGGACAGGGGGCGTGAGAGGCGCGAGGACAGGCGCATGAAGGGGGTATCCCGAGGTCGACGGCACGAACAGTCGTCCAGAGTAGGCGCCATCACCGTCGGCGGTCACGTTTCGGGCGAGGTCCGGGCGTGCCGAGCGCCCCGCTACCGTCGATGACCATGACGACGACGCAGGAGACTCCGCGGGACTGGTGGAAGTCCGCGGTGGTGTACCAGATCTACCCGCGCTCCTTCGCCGACAGCAACGGTGACGGCATCGGCGACCTCCGCGGCATCATCGGCAAGCTGGACTACCTGCACCGGCTCGGCGTCGACGTCGTGTGGCTGAGCCCGATCTATCGGTCGCCGATGGACGACAACGGCTACGACATCAGCGACTATCAGGACGTCGACCCGATCTTCGGCACGCTCGAGGATCTCGACGAGCTGATCGCCGCCGTGCACGAGCGCGGCATGAAGCTGGTGATGGACCTGGTCGTGAACCACACCAGCAGCGCGCACGCATGGTTCCAGGAGTCGCGGTCGAGCAAGGACAACCCGAAGCGCGACTGGTACTGGTGGCGCCCGCCGCGGCCCGGGCACACGCCCGGCGAGCCGGGGGCGGAGCCGACCAACTGGGGCTCGGTGTTCTCCGGTCCGGCGTGGACCTACGACGAGACCACGGGGGAGTACTACCTGCACATCTTCGCGCCGTCGCAGCCGGACCTGAACTGGGAGAACCCCGAGGTGCGGCAGGCGGTCTACGCGATGATGCGCTGGTGGCTCGACCGGGGCGTCGACGGCTTCCGGATGGACGTGATCAACCACATCTCCAAGGTGACCGTGCCCGAGCCGCCCGGCCTGCTCGACGCGGAGGTGTCGACCGCGCCGGGCGCGTCGCCGTACGGCAACCAGGGTCCGTACGTGCTCAACGGCCCGCGCATGCACGAGTTCCTGCAGGAGATGCACCGCGAGGTGTTCGCGGGGCGGCCGCCGGGGCTGATCACGATCGGCGAGATGCCGGGTACGTCGGTGGAGCACGCGCGGCTCTACACCGACCCGTCGCGGCAGGAGCTGGACATGATCTTCCAGTTCGAGCACGTCGACCTCGACTCCGGGCCGCACGGCAAGTGGGACCTGGTGCCGCTGACGCTGCCGATGCTCAAGGAGTCGCTCGGCCGGTGGCAGGCCGAGCTGGCCGACGTGGGCTGGAACAGCCTCTACCTCGGCAACCACGACCAGCCGCGCTGCGTGAGCCGGTTCGGCAGCGACGACCCCGCGCACCGGGTGATGGCGGCGAAGGCGCTCGCGACCGTGCTGCACCTGCACCGCGGTACGCCGTACGTCTACCAGGGCGACGAGCTCGGGATGACCAACACCGTGTTCGACTCGGTCGACGACTTCCGCGACCTGGAGTCGATCAACCACTACCGCGCGGCGGTCGAGGCCGGGCAGGACCCCGCGGCGGTGATGGCGGCGCTGCGCTACAAGAGCCGTGACAACGCGCGCACGCCGATGCAGTGGGACGACAGCCCGAATGCCGGGTTCACGACCGGCGAGCCGTGGCTGGCGGTGAACCCGAACTTCAAGGAGATCAACGCGGCGGCGCAGGTCGACGACCCGGAGTCGGTGTTCGCGCACTTCCAGCGGCTGATCCGGCTGCGACACGAGGAACCGGCCGTTGTGCACGGCGACTTCACGATGCTGCTGCCCGAGCACGAGGAGCTCTACGTCTTCACCCGCTCCTTCCAGGGCACCGAGCTTCTCGTCGTCGGGAACCTCTCGTCGGTCGACGGCGTCGTGCTGCCGGGGGACTGGTCGGCGTGGTCCGACGCCGAGCTGGTGCTCGCCAACGTGCCGGGGTCGGCCGCCCCGGTCGACGCGCCGCTGCTGCCGTGGGAGGCGCGGGTCTACCGGCGCTGACCTGTCGCGGCTCTGTCCCGGCTCTGTCGCGGTGGCCCCGCCGTGGCTACGTTTGTGCCCAGGTGCCCCGGGTACGGACCCGCGGCACCGTTCCCAGCACCTCGCGACCCCAGGAGGCACGGATGACCACCACCCCCAACGAGCCCGTCGGCGACGACGACATCGAGACCGTCCCCGGCGCGACCCCGACCCCGAATCCGGGTGGTGACGCCGACGGCACGGACAGCGGTGACGGGGACAGCACCGACTCGACCGACGGCGACGGCACCGACGGTGGCGACGCCGACGGCACCGACGGTGACAGCACCGACACCACGGACGGCGACGCCAGCGACGGCGACAGCACCGACTCCACCGACGGCGACAGCACCGACGGTGGCGACGCCGACGGCACGGACGCCTGAGTCTTGTCCGACCACCACGGGTCCGCGCTGGACCTGCTCAGCGGTGACGCCCAGACCTTTCACCACAAGGTCTGGGCGTCTCGCGTGCACGTCCACCACACCGATCCCGCCGACCTCGTCGACCTGCTGTCGCTGGACGACGTCGACCGGCTGCTGACCAGCAGCGCGCTGCGCACGCCCGCGCTCCGGCTGGCCCAGGACGGCGCGGTGATCAGCCCCGCGAAGTTCACCCGGCACGCCACCATGGCCGGCACCGCCGTGACGGGGCTCGTCGACGGGCGCAAGGTGCTGGACCTGTTCGAGGGCGGCGCCACCGTCGTACTCCAGGGGCTGCACCGCTACCACCCGCCGCTCACCCGACTGGTGCGCCGGCTCGAGCTCGAGCTCGGCCACCCGTGCCAGGCCAACGCCTACCTCACGCCGCCCGGCGCGCAGGGGTTCGCGCGGCACCGCGACACCCACGACGTCTTCGTGTTCCAGACCCACGGGCAGAAGCTGTGGGAGGTCGTGGAGCCGGAGCCCGACCGCGTCGTGGATCTCGACGGTCCGGCCCGGGAGGTGCTGCTGGAGCCCGGGCTGTCGATGTACCTGCCCACCGGCACCCCGCACTCCGCGCGCAGCCAGGAAGTCACTTCGCTCCACGTCACGCTCGGGATCAACCGGGTGTCGATGCGCGAGCTGCTGCGCTCCCTGGTGAACGAGACGCTGGGCGACGAGCGGTACGACGCGCCGCTGCCGTCCGGCTGGCTCGACGACCCGTCGCGGCTGGCTTCCGCTTTGGGTGGCTCGCTCGACTCTCTCGCGTCTTCACTGTCTGCGCTCGACCCCTCGTCCGTGGCCGCGACTCGTGCCGACCGCTTCCTGTCCGACCGCTCGCCGGCGCTGGAGGGCGGGCTGGTCGACCGCGTCGCGCTGCCGGAGCTGTCCGATGCCACGCGACTGGAGCGCCGTCCCACTGCCGCGTGCGTGCTGCGCCCGGGGGAGGATCGGCTGACCGTCCACCTCGGCGACCGTTCGCTGCGGATGCCCGCGCGGCTCACTCCGGTCCTGGAGTTCGTCCGCGACACCCCGTCCTTCACCGTGGCCGAGCTCGAGCCGTGGCTCGACTCGTCGAGCCGACTCGTCGTCGCACGCCGGCTGGTCCGTGAGGGGCTCTTGCGGATCGTGCCGTGAGCGCGTTCCGCTGCGCGGTCGCCTCGCTGGGCCGGACCGAGCCGATGGTCGGCACGGCCTCGACCGTGCGCGCATTCCTGCTCGTCGAGGCGCCGGGCGGCTGGGGCGTCGACGCCGTCGCGGGCGCGCGCATGCCCGACGAGGTGCGCGCGCACCTGCGGGCGATCGAGCGGCAGGGCGTGCGGGTGCTGCTCATCCGCGACCACGAGCGGCGCCGGCCGACGACCGTGCGGGTGTTCGCCGCGTACGTCGGCGCGCGCGGGCCGTTCGTCGAGACGGCCGAGCTCCCGTCGGTGGACACGGTGTGCGACCTCCGGGTCGACGACCTCGCCGACGGTGTCCGGCCCGGGCTGACGCCGTACCACGAGCCGCTGTTCCTGGTCTGCACCCACGGCCGGCACGACGCGTGCTGCGCCGAGCTCGGCCGGCCGCTCGCGAAAGCGCTGCACGCGGTTGCGCCCGAGGCGACCTGG
Organism: uncultured Nocardioides sp.; assembly: GCF_946885725.1. The sequence continues at coordinate 7,420 of NZ_CAMPGZ010000006.1, read as the reverse complement.
GAGGTCTCGCACATCGGCGGCGACCGGTTCGCGCCGAACGTGCTGGTGCTGCCGGGCGGGCTGTACTACGGGCGCCTCGACCCCGCCGACGGCGCCGCCTTCGTCGACGCGCACCGCGCCGGGCGGCTGACGCTGCGGCACCTGCGCGGCCGCTGCGCCTTCCCGTTCCGCGTCCAGGCCGCCGAGGCCTTCCTGCGCGAGCACACCGGCGACGACACCCTCGCCGCCCCGCGCGTGCTGTCCCGCAGCCGCGACCACGACCTGACCCGGGTCGTCCTCGAGCTCTCGGGCACGCCGTGGGAGGTGGTCGTGCGAACGCAGATCGCCGAACCCCAGCAGCTCACCTGCCGCGCCACCGCCCCATCGGGAGCACTGGCCCACGAGCTGGTGAGCGTCCGGCGGGTCGCGCCGGGCGAGCTGTAACGCGGGGTTGTGGACGCTCAACAGGGGAAATGCCGCGTGAGGAGCGTCCATACCTCGTGGGAAGAGCGCGGCGCGGTTGGTACCGGCGGGCTGGTTGTGCACGTGCCCGCCGCTGCGCGCCATGACGCCGAGGGGTCAGTAATTCAGCCTCGTGGGCGGCGTGTCGAGACACAACTGACCCCTCGGCCGACGGTCCACCTGTGTCCGCGACGTGGATGTCGCGCGTTCCTCGAGCGGGTGCCTGGCTGGCTCTGCGATCGCGTGCGCAGCTCTGTCGCGCGTGGGCAGTGGGTGGGCTTTGCGACCGTGTGCGCGGTCAGAGGCAGGGGCCGCTGCCGGCGACGCGGAGTCCGGCTCGGTCGCCCTCGCCCAGGGACGTCGCGCCGCCGCGCTCGGCCATCAGCGCCGACGGGTCGTCGACGTGCCCGAGGCCGAGAACGTGCGCCAGCTCGTGCACGACGACCGCTCGAGCCTGGGCGAGACCATCGGGCCGAGTGAGGATCTCCTCGAGCTGCGGCGTGTCGAGCGTGACCTGGCCGGATACGTACCGCGTCAGTCCGTCTCTGTTCACCGCGGTGCCGCCACCCATCCCGACCGTGTCCCCGGCCAGGTTCGGGTCGACGGCGGGAGTCGTCCACGCGACCAGCACCGGAGCCCACGAGACGCCGTACCGGGACTGCTCGACCGGCCTGCGCTCCGACGGCTGCTCGTCCGTCGAGCCGACCAGCCGGATCCTCAGCCCGCTGGCCTCGGCGACCTCGGCGATCGCGTCGCCGACGACGTTCGTGGCGGAGAGGGGGCGCAAGACGTCGTTGACGACGACCTCGATCGGTCGGCACGAGCTCCAGCGCACCGGCGTGCCGAGGACCTCGCTGGTGAACGTGTAGCCGTCGCCCGAGGTCGCCGTCGTCGCCCGGTCCCAGCCGACGGCAGCGACCAGGCTGCGACCGCTCGGCGTGTGGAAGAAGGCCCAGCCGCCCAGGCCGAGCACGACCACCCAGACCAGCAGCCGTCGCGTGCGTGGCATGCCGACGCCGGTCCGTGGAGCACGCGGCGGGCGGACCCGGCGGGGCACCTTCACGTGCGCGAACTCGCGCTCCAGCCGCTCGAAGAGCTCGCGCTCCGCCTCGTCCCCCGTCTGCACCGGGGCAGTATGCGCGACGACCGGCGTCCACGTCCGACGTACCCGCGGATGCACTTCCCACGAGATGTGGACGCCTTGCGCGCGGCATTTCCCTTGTTGAGCGTCCACAACCCCGCGTTACAGCTCTCGCCGCGCCGCGTTACAGCTCCGTCGGCGGACGGCATGATGGCCCCGTGACGGACGAGCAGCACGGGGTGGTGTTCCCGCGAGGGGCCGACGGCCGCAGGAGTACGTCGGCCGTGGGACGCGCGGTCGTCGCGGATGCGCTGCGCGGGGTGGACCCGGCCGGGGCGCGGGCGGCGGAGCAGGAGACCAACTGGCGCACCGGGTACCTCGTGCACTTCCGGCGGCTCGTCGAGGCCGGGCTCGGCGACCGCGAGGACGCGCTGCGGATCGCGCGGGACGGGCTGGCGAGCCTGCACTCGCGCATGGTCGTCCGGGCCGAGGGCCAGGACGTGCCGCTGGCGGAGTGGACAGACGAGAAGCCCGCGGAAACGTTCGGCACCGCCGAGGTCGTCGGGCGCGCGGACGCCGAGCGCGAGCTGACCCTGCCGTTCCACGGCGAGCGGCTGTCGGGCGACGCGCTGGAGCGGCAGCTCGACACGTGGGTCGCCAAGGGCGTCGTCGAGCCGTCGGTCGGCGAGGCCGTGTGCAGCGTGATGAAGAACCCCGACTGGCTGCGCCTCGACGGCTTCACCGTCGCCGTGCTGGGCGCCGGCGCCGAGATGGGACCGCTGACCGCGCTGTTGCGCTGGGGCGCGCGGGTCGCAGCGGTCGACCTGCCGCGCGAGCCGCTCTGGCAGCGCGTCCTCGACACCGCACGCGTCTCCGCGGGCACGCTCGTGCTCCCGACCCGCGACGGCGGCAGCGATGTCGACCCGGCCCGCGCCGGGGCGGACCTGCTGGCCGACGTACCCGCTGTCGCCGACTGGATCGCCGGCGTCGAGGGGCAGCGGCTGGTGGTGGGCAACTACGTCTACGCGGACGGCGCCACCAACGCCCGGGTCGCCACCGCGGTCGACGCACTGAGCCGCCGGCTTGTCGAGCAGCGGCAGAACACAGCGCTGGCCTTCCTCGCCACACCGACCGACGTGTTCGCCGTCCCGGCCGACGCGGTGCAGCAGTCCGTCGGCGCCTACGAGTCACGCTCCCGCACCGCCAAGCTGCTCGGCCGCCCGCTCCGGACGGTCAGCGGCGGGCGCCTGCTGCGGAGGTCGTACGTCGTGGGCTCCGATCCCGGCGTCAACGACAGCCTGGTTCCCCAGCAGGGACCCAACTACGCGCTCGCCAAACGACTCCAGCGCTGGCGTGCCGCCGCCGCCCGCGCCGACGGCACGCTCGTCTCGATGAACGTCGCACCACCGACGCGCACCCGCTCGGTGGTCAAGAACCGCGCCCTCGCCGCGGCGTACGCCGGCGCGCACCGGTTCGGCGTCGAGGTGTTCGAGCCCGCGACGTCCAACGTGCTGATGGCGGCGCTGCTCGTGCACGACCTGCACACCGAGGGCGGGCCGCGGCACGACCATCCCTGGCAGGACGAGGCGTACGCCGCCGCGCACGGCGGCCTCTGGCGCACGCCGTACGCGCCGCGCAGCGCCCTCGGTCTCGCGGCGCTGCTCGGCTACGGAGCAGCCCGCACCTGAGTCAGCCTCCCGGCGGCGTGTAGTCCACGCTCATGTTGGCGGCCGCGTCGAGCTGCTCGGGCGTCAGCAGGACGACCGTCTCGTACTTGCTCAGCACGCCCGTGCTCGTCACCGTGCCCGCGACCGCGGCCATGGCCTCGTGGCTCGGCGCGTCCACGACGACGTAGACGTCGTCGCCACCGAACGCGAAGTAGAACGACTCCATCGAGCCACCCATCGACGCCACGAGCTTGCCGACGGCGTCGGAGCGCGCGGTGCCGCCCTTCTGCATGACCCCCTTGATCCCCTGCGGCGAGTACGACGCCTTGATCAGGTACTTGGGCATGTGCCCTCCTCCGAAGTGGGCCCCCGTCCATCGAAGGACCGGGCACCGGGAGGGTCAATCACGCACACGGGCCATTTGCGGGCCCGCATCAGGGCGGTGGGTCTCACATGTCGACGACCGACTCCTCGTCGTCGTCCCACGCGTCCACGAGCTCGACCAGGTCGGCGACGGAGTCGCGCACGTACGTCGGCCGGTACGGGAACCGCTCCACCTGGTCCGGCTTCGTGGACCCGGTGAGCACCAGGATCGTGCGCAGCCCCGCCTCCAGGCCGGAGACGATGTCGGTGTCCATCCGGTCGCCGACCATCACGGTCGTCTCGGAGTGCGCGTCGATCCGGTTCAGCGCCGAGCGCATCATCAGCGGGTTCGGCTTGCCGACGAAGTACGGCTGCCGGCCGGTCGCCCGCGTGATCAGCGCGGCCACCGACCCCGTCGCCGGGATCGAGCCCTGCGCCGACGGCCCGGTCGGGTCCGGGTTGGTCGCGATGAACCGCGCCCCGGCCTCGATCAGCCGGATCGCGGTCGTGATCGCCTCGAACGAGTAGGTGCGCGTCTCCCCGAGCACGACGTACTCCGGGTCCCGGTCGGTCAGCACGTACCCGATCGAGTGCATCGCCGTCGTGAGCCCCGCCTCACCGATGACGTACGCCGTACCGCCCGGACGCTGCTTGTCCAGGAACTGCGCGGTGGCCAGCGCGCTGGTCCAGATCGACTCCTCGGGTACGTCGATCCCGGAGCGCGCCAGGCGGGCCTGGAGGTCGCGCGCGGTGTAGATCGAGTTGTTGGTGAGCAGCAGGAACGGCCGGCTCCGCTCGCGCAGCCGACGCACGAACTCCGCGGCGCCGGGGATCACGTCCTCCTCGTGCACCAGCACGCCGTCCATGTCCGACAGCCAGGTCCTGACGGGTCGCTGCTTCTCCATGGCACCCGATGCTGTCAGACCCGCGACGGTGCCGCAGCGGCCTGGCGGTGCGGGCCGTCGCGAGGGAGGATGGGTCGGTCCGCGCCCACCTGCGATCTGGGAAGATGCGCCCCATGACCCAGCCTCCTGACGGCGACGCGCGCCCGGGCGCTGTCGCCGTCGACGACGAGGAGACTCCCGCCCCCGCGCAGCAGGCCGCAGCCACCACCTCCGAAGCCGCCGAGCGGTCCGCCGCGATGGTGCTCCGGCAGGCCGAGCTGGTCGCCGAGGAGCTGCGAGCGGACGCCGAGCGCGACCTCGAGGAGGCCCGCCGGCTGCGGGCCGAGGCGCAGCGGCTGCACGACGAGGCCGACGCCTACCACGCCCGCGCGCTCACCGACCGCAAGCGGCTGGAGGACGAGCTCGCGTCCGCCTCCGAGGAGGCCCGGCAGCTCGTCACCGACGCCGGGGAGCAGGCCACGCTGCTGCTCCGCGCCGCCGAGACCCAGCGCGACCAGATCCTCGCGAGTGCCGAGGCGACCGCGCGTGAGCGGGGCGAGAGTTCCGCGCGCGAGCTCGAAGCGGCGCGCACCCAGGCCGAGCAGCTCCTCGCCGAGGCCCGGTCCGAAGCCGACGAGCTGCTCGCCACGGCGCGATCCGAGGCCGAGCGGCTCGACACCGAGACCGCGGACCTCGTCGACCGCCGTACGGCGGAGGCGCGTGCCCGCGCGGACGAGCTGCTGGACGCCGCCCGCACCGCGGCCGAGGCGACCACCCGCCAGGCCGAGGAGGACGCCGCGGCCCAGCGCGCGCAGGCAGCCGCCGACGCCGAGACCACCCGCGTCGAGGCCGCCCGCGTGCTCGACAGCGCCCAGGTCGAGGCCGACCGAGTCCTCACCGAGGCGCGCGAGGAGGCGGACCGCGCGTTGACGGAGTCGGCCGACCAGACCCGCTGGACCCAGGAGACCGTCGCGTCGCTGCTCGCCACGGCCGACGCGGAGGCCGAGCGCACCCGGCTGCGCGGGCACGGCGAGGCGGCCGCGCTGCTCGGTAGGGCCCGGCGTCACCTGGTCGACGCCAGCGCGCGGGTCCGGAGCAAGATCGAGCAGGAGCGCGCGACCGCCGAGACCGAGGCGCAGGAGCTCGCCGATGCAGCAGCCCAGGTGCGCGCCGACGCCGACGCCGCGGCGGCCCGCCTCCGCTCCGCCGCGCAGGCCGACGCCGAGCGGATCCTCGCCGACGCGGACGCTCGCGCCCAGCAGATGCACTCCCGGGCCGAGCGGCGGCTGGAGTCCGCCGAGTCGCAGGCGCGGGTCCTCCGAGAGCAGGTCGCGGCCGAGGTCGTCCGGGCCCAGGGCACCGCCCAGGAGGAGCTGCGCACCAGCCGCGAGGAGGCCGCGCGGCACCTGGCCGGCGCGCGTGCCGAGGCCGACGACCTGCGCGCCCAGGCACGACGCATGCTGGACGAGGCGCGCGAGGAGGTGGCCGTGCTGGCCCGCCGCCGCGACGCGATCACCGACGAGCTGGGTCAGCTGTCCGGCGTGATCCAGGCGCTCGCCGTGCCCGCCGACGTCCCTCCCACCCCTGACGAACACGTCCCCGACGAACGCACCCCCGAGCACGACGACGAAGAGGATGGCGCCCGATGAACGAGCCCGACGAGCAGTTCCGGTCGGTGCTGCGCGGCTACGAGCCACAGCAGGTCGACCAGCGGATCCGGGAGCTGACCGACCAGGTCGCCGCCGCCGAGCGCCGCGCGGAGGAGCTGACCGAGATGGTCGGCAAGCTCGAGTCGGAGCGCGACCACGCCCCGGTCGAGGCCGGCCCGCCGCCGGTCCCGACGTTCGAGCACCTCGGCAAGCGCGTCGGCGACATCCTCGCCCTCGCCGACGAGGAGGCCGCCGCCATGCGCGCTGCGGCGCAGGAGGAGGTCGAGGCGCTGCGCGCCGAGGCCGCCGAAGAGTCGGGCCGGATCCGGGCCGAGGCCGACAAGTACGCCGAGAGCCGCCGCCGCGACGCCGACACCGACGCCGCGCGGATCCTCGAGGACGCCAGGCGCACCGCCGACGAGCTGACCGACTCCGCCGACCGCAACGCGGCGGCGCGGCTGCAGGAGGCCGAGGCGGTCTACGAGGAGCAGCGCGCCCGAGCGGCCAAGGCAGCCGCCGACTTCGAGACCACGCTGGCCGGACGCAAGCAGGCCGCCGAGGCGGAGTTCACCCAGCAGATGGATGCCGCCCGGCAGCGGCACGCCGACCTCGAGGCGCTCATCGAGCGTCAGCGCGCCGACGCCGACGCCGAGCTCGCCGAGACCACGCGCCGCGCCGCCCGCCTCATCGAGGAGGCCGAGCAGAAGGCGAGCACGATCCTGTCCGACGCCAAGACGGCCGCCGCCCGCGTGCGCGCCGACTCCGACCGCGAGCTCGCCGCCGCCACCCAGCGTCGCGACAGCATCAACGCCCAGCTCGCCAACGTCCGGCAGATGCTGGTCACGCTCACCGGCTCGGCGCCGGTCGCGTTCATGGACGACCCCGAGCCCGCCCCGGCCCCCGCGACGGGGGCCGAGGCAGAAACCGAAGCAGACGAGGAGCCCGCCGACGACGCCGAGGAGAAGCCGGCCGGCTGAGCTCAGCGGCTCCGCACCCGGTTGGACCGCGGGGACTCCTCGCTGCGACCGACGTCGTTGACCGCGATGACGGTGAACCGGTAGCTGCCCTTCGGCAGGGTCATCGTGTACCTGCGCTTGTTCGGCGCCAGCCAGTGCGACTGGGCGGACCAGCGCACCTTCCCGTGCTTGCCGAGCCGGTGGGCGACCACGCGGTAGCCGGTGATCCCGGTGCCGCCGTCGTCCTTCGGTGCCCACCACCGCGCGACGGCGGTTCGCTTGCCGCCCCGTCGGCCGGACGTGGCCTTCCGGATCCGCGGTGCGTCCGGTGCCTCCACACGGGCGGCCGGCGGCGCGACCACGGCCGCCCGTGTGGAGG